>JAYSXE010000204.1:0-16759 GCA_043717565.1 Burkholderiales bacterium
GCGGCGGCGGCCGCGGCCGCCGCTGGCTACCTGCAGCACGAGGCGCTGGCGCACGAACTGCACGGACAGGCGCAGCGCCAGGCCGGCGCCGCTGACTGGCGTGAGGCGCTGACCCAGGCCCGCGACGCCTATGCGAACTGGGGTGCGACGGTGAAGGTCGATGAACTCACGCGCCTTCTGGCCCAGGCCGACGCCGCTGCGAACGCTCAGACCTAGCCATTGCGCCGCAGCAGCACGGCGTTGCTGTGCAGATCGGTGCCGATGCTCAGCAGCATCAGGTGGTCGGTCTCGATCTGCGGGTAGGCGAAAGACAGGTTCAGGGGGATGTTGGCCACCGTCATGTTCGCGAACCTGCTCAGCGTTTCGATCATCTTGTGCGGGCCGATCTGCAGGTTCCACTGGTCGAGCAGGTAGCGGCTGGTCTGGTGGCAGAGCAGGGTTACCTGGCTGGCCGGCAAGGCGTTGCGTTGCAGCAGGCGCTGCGCCACGGTGACGGGCCCGGTGACGCCGAAGTCCTTGAACTCGCCCATGCCGGTGCTGTCGATGTGGAAGTAAGGCTGGCTGAACAAACCGGTGTCGGGAAGCGCGCCGCCCAATGCCGGCGTCGACACCACATCGGGCGGCGGTGTGCCCAGGCGCTGGCTGGACATGCTCATGTGGCCCCAGGCACCGGCCGTCTGCGTCAGCGTTTCGAAGTCGACGACGCGGAAGGTTGATTCATCCCCGGTGCGCTGCATCACCGCGGCGCCGGCGCCGTCGGCGGCACTGGCCGCCGCACCGACGTGGTAGTTCACATGGCGCGACCAGTTGCCACCGCACACCACCAGCGCATTGCCGGCCTGGCCGCCGCGGATCAGCGCATCGGCGAACACCAGGCTGGCGTTGAAGTTCGAGTACTCGGTGTTCACCGGCAGCACCCAACAACGTTCGCTCAGGCCCAGGCGTTCATGGACGCGGGCCAACTCATTGGGCATGATGAACTCGCTCACCGAGGCGTAGCCCAGCAGCAGCTCGACATCGCCCGGTTTCAGGCCGGCCATCTGCAGAGCCTGCTGCGCGGCGTTGACCATCAGGTCGCAGAATTCTTCGCCAGGCGCCAGCACGTGGCGCTGGTCGTAGCCGTTGAAGTACTGCGCGTAGTTCGGGTCGTTTGCGTTCAGCCAGGCGAACACCGGGTCGGTGTTGCTGCGCACGCCTGCCGGCACCGCGTGGCCGCGGCCGGTGATGCCACAGCGCTGGCTCATGATGCCGGCGCCTTCAGCAGCGGCTGCAGATGGAATTCGCGCGTGAGCATCAGTTCGGCGGTCTGCAACGCCCCTTCGACCCAGCCCTGTTCGTTCGAGTAGGCCTCGCCGCACACGTAGACTGGCAGTTCGGGCTCGGGTTTGACGATCGCCGGAATCACCTTCCAGCTCTCAGCATGGATGCGCCAGAAGTTGACGCCGCCGCCGTACGGGTCCTCGGCCCAGTCACGGTAGCAGGCGGCATAGGGCTGCGGAGCGTAGGCCACGCCGTGCATCTGCACCAGCTGGCGGTGCACTTCGGCAACCATCGCTGGCGGGGCTTTGTGGCCTTCCCAGGTTTGTGCACCAGCGCCGTTTGCCGGCGGCCAGATTTCTTGCGCCGCGCCGCGCTGCCGCAACCCGGCCCAGAAGCTGACACTCAGGTCGTCGTCGTACGACGCCAGCAGCGCCGAGTTGCCATCGGTGTTGGTGTCTTTGGGTTCGACGGCCCAGTAGTAGCACTGGCGGATCGGCATGTCGGTGAGCGAGCGGCCGGTCTGCACGTTGACCGACTTCCACCAGGGATAGCGGTAGCAGACGAAGATCTTGAACAGCGGGATCGGTTCGACCGATTCGATCAGCTCGCGCACTCGGCGGTTGGCTTTGTCGAGCACCGGGCCGGTAGCGTCCAGCAGTTCCAGCGAGCGCCGCGGCATCGCCAGCACCAGCCTGCGCGCGCGCACTTGCCACTCGTCTGCGTGGTCCTGGTCTGGCCTGAACACCAGGGTGACGATGCCGTCCTGCACATCAAAACTCTTCAGGCAAGCGCCCAGCTGCACGCCGCCGCCCATCGCCTGCACCTCGTCGGCCAGGCGCTGCGGCAGCCGGTCGTAGCCGGAGGGAAATCGGCTGTAGCTGACGTTCTGGCCGAAATCGGCCAGGATGAAGGGGATGGCATCGGCCGCGCTCCAGTTCGACACCAGGCAGTCGTAGCCGCCGCTGTCGCGCACGAAGGCATAGGCGTCCGGGCTGAGCACCTGTGCCAGCACATTCCAGAAGCCCAGCGTGTGCAGCAGCGCGCCGTCGAACTCGGCGGTCTGCATTTCGGTTTGCAGGGCCGCGAAGTCCAGGTCGGCGAGTTGTGTGCAGTTCGGAACGATTTGCTTGAGCGCATACATCAGCAGGCTCTTCGCGAGCAGGTTCTTCTCCACGCTGCGCAGGTGGTAAGGAATCTTCGCTGGGTCTTGCAGATCGCTCAAGCGCAGCATCTGCCCGCGCAGGTAGGCAATGTTCCCAGGCTCGTCTACCGGCATCGGCGCGGTGACGAGTTCGAAACGCTTCACCAGTTCGGCCACCAGCACATGGCGGGACATGTAGCGCATGCCGCCCAGTTCGCACAGCGTGTCGGGCATGTCGGGTGGCGTCAGGCTGAACAGGCGGCCGCCGACGCGGAAGCTGCCTTCGAAGACCGTGATCTTCGGCCGTGCCGCCGGCGCAGCGTCGCCCAGCAGGCGCCAGGCGCTGTACAGCCCGGACACGCCGGCGCCGACCACCGCCACGTCGAGGACATCGTCTTGTTTGGCCATGCGTTCTTCTCCCCGGATGTCGTTTTGTCAGGTTGTCGAGTCTTCAGTTGCCGATCACGGCCACGCAATCCACCTCGATGCCGATGTTGAACAACAGCTGGCTGCCGACCGTGGTGCGCGCCGGGAAGGCGTTCGGGAAGAACTCGGTGTAGACCTTGTTCATCGCCGCAAAGTCGTTCAGGTTGGCCAGGTGCACGTTCACCATGGTCACGTCGCTCAGCTGCGCGCCGGCAGCCAGCAGCACGGCGCGCACGTTGCTGAACGTCAGTCGCGCCTGCTCCTCGATCGAGCCCAGCACGGCGTTGCCAGTGGCCGGGTCGATCGGGCCCTGGCCCGAAACGAAGACCTGGTTGCCGGCCTTGATGCCCTGGTTGTACGGGCCCACCGGTTTGGGCGCGTTCGCGGGGTCGATGGCGGTGTGGCTCATGGGCGGCGATGGGGTGGGGTCTTGGTAGTAGGGCGGGATCGGCGTGCGGTCGATGCGCACGACGATGACCTGCGGCTTGTTCGTCGTGTTGGCGGCGTTGCTGGCCGCCGTCAGCGCGTGCTGCATGTCGGCCACGCTGTCGACCTTGTAGGCATCAGCGCCCAGCGACTGCGCGAAAGCCGCCAGGTCGTTGTTGCCCAGCGCATACAGGTCGTCCCAGGCGCGAATGTCGCCTTGGAAGAAGTGCTGCATGCCCTGGCTGACCATGCGCAAGTTCTGGTCGTCGAGCACCACCCAGATAGCGCCGAGCCGGTTTGCCGCCGCGGTGGATATCTCGTTGCCGTGCATCAGAAAGGCGCCGTCGCCGCAGATCGCCAGGCACAGCCGGTCCGGCGCGGCGAGCTTGGCGCCGACCACGCCGGCCACGGCAAAGCCCATCGGGCCCATCGCCAGCGCGCTGTGGATGCGGCTGGGCGGGTCGACTTCCATGTAATGCAGCGCCCATCCCACGCAGTTGCCGGCGTCGACGAAGACCTCGGACCCCGCGGGCAGCGCCTGGCTGATGCACTTCATGGCCGCAGCCGGCGAGATCGGGCTGGCCGTGCTGTCGCGCTCTTCGGGCTTCCAGTAAGGCGACTTCTCTTTCTTGATGCGGGCGATGAAGGCGCGCCGTGCCTGCACCGCGGTGGCGTCGGGATCGGTGCCGCGGCCCAGCGAGGCGAGGGCTTCGATCGCCGCGCCCAGCTCGCACACCACGCCGAAGTCCAGCGGCAGCGCGCGGCCCAGCACGTTCGGGTTCAGGTCCACCTGCACCAGGCTGGCGCCGGGCCCGCTGGGCAGCAGTGCCGGGTCCCACTTGTTGGTGCTGAAGCCGCCCATTTGCGTGCCCAGCACGAGCAGCGCGTCGTAGCCCGACGGCAGCGACGGGTCGAGCCGGCTGGGCACCATGTAGCACTTGGTCCACTCGCAGTAGCCGACGCCAAAGCAGCGCAGCGACAAGGGATGCGATTCGGGGAACAAGGCCTTGGCGTCAGGCGTGGTCATCACGGGGATCGCGAAGCGTTCGACGAAGGCCGTGAAGTCACCGAGCAGGCCGCCTTGAAGTGCCTGCGCCGAGCCGCTGCCCAGGAAGATGAGCGGGCGCTCGGCCGCCAGCAGTTGATCAAAGGCGCGGCGCATGCCGACGAGATCGCCGCCGCTGGCCTGGCTGCGGTAGTGGCGCGGTGCCGATGGCAGCCGCGCTGTGGGCAGCGATGCGGCCACCACGTCGTCGGGCAGGCTCAGGTGGGCGGCGCGGGCCGGGCGGCCCAGCGCGTCGCGCAGGGCTTGTTCGAGCAGGGTCTGGCAGTTGGCGGGGTTGGTGACCAGGGCGGTGTAGCCCGCGGCCGCGCCGTACACGGCGTTCACGTCCAGGCCCGCGTCAGCACCTTCTTGCAGGAAGCCCTTGCCGAAGTACGCCTCGGCCACTTCGCCGGTGATCGTCAGCAGCGGCACGCCCGAGGCCTGGGCGTTCATCGTGCCGGTCAGCGCGTTGGTCGCGCCCGGGCCCGAGGTGACCAGCACCACGCCAAGCCTGCCGCTCACGCGGGCGTAGCCGTCGGCCATGTATGCAGCGCCGGTTTCGTGGCGCGTGATGACGTAGCGGAAGGTCTGGCGCTGCACCATCAGCTCGTCCAGCAGGTGCATCATCGCGGCCCCAGGAACGCCGAAAAGGGTGGTCGCGCCTTCGAGCTGCAGATAGTTCAGCAGCAGCTTGGCCACCGGCAGGTTCTGGAACGTCATCGTCGCGGGCGGCGCGGCGGCAAGCGGCATGGGGGCTCCTTCTATCGCGATGCCAGTGATTCCGGCAATTCAGTATAGAAGTTGTGCAAAGGGGTCAGGAACACCCATCACCAGCGCGGTCGCTTGCTGCAAATACGATGGTGTTTTCAAACGCCATTTTTCCTTCCCCATGGCACCCTGAACACGGCACCCGACGCGCTTGAGTCGGTCTTTGGAGGTCGCTGAGATCCGTTGAGCGTTGACGGCGCAGCGCAAAGTGGTCTTTCTCCGGCGCCGTCAGTGGGTTGTCCCTTGTCACCAGGCCGCTTTCATCAATCCCGCAAACTTCAGCTTCAGCACGACCTGGCCAGCGGCGTTGGTTTGTACGCGTTCGTTGGTCAGTGCCGAGCCCGGACGCCAACACTCCAGTGGACTGTTTGTGCCTGGCGAGGGGGTCCGGCCACTGGCCTGACGCGGCCTGCGAGGCGGGCGTGTGATGCAGCGGCACAGTTGCTCCAGCGCCTGGCTGGAACTTCGACGAACTCCGGCACACCGTCGGAACCGCGCCGGTACACGCCTTCCAGCACCAGGCAATGCAGGTGAATGTTGAGATTGGCCGTGGACTCAAAACGTCGGATCAGCGTGACCGCGCCGCTGTCGGTCTCGTCGGCCTTGAGACTGGCCTGCCCGAGCAGGTGGCGCGTGATCACGCGCCACCTGCAGCACGGGCGTCACCAGCTTGGGCTGTGCGGCCAGCAGCGGGCGCAGCGGGATCGGCAGGGAAAGCACCCACAGGCGCACCGGCACTGGGGGGGTGGCGTTCAACGACGGGCTGGCACCGCTTCGCAAGCGCGAGATGGATGAGCGCGGCGTCCGCCGTCGGCACGCGCAATCGCCATAGAACGCGCGGTTGATCGCCATTGCGGCGTGCCCCGCGGTTTCCCTCGTGATGCTGCGCGAAACCGGACCATCAGCCGCCTGCAACATCGACCGGTCAACTCGGTTCGCTCATTGCGGAAAGACGATCGCCGCGATCCGGCGCTCTGAATCTCGCAGGTACCTGCCTGAGCCAAGCATCGCAGCATTGGGCGCCCACTCGGGGAAGGGCGCTTCAGGACTTTGACACGCAGCAGCCCAAAGCATGCAGGGCCTTTGCGCTGCGCGCCACTCTCGGTGCATCGCCACCCCGCCAGTTGCTATGATGCCCCGGGTGAGAAGCGCTGCGCCGTGCCGGATGGCATCCGCCAGCCGGATTCCGACCTCATGAGGCATCCGTTGAATCCAAACGCCAAGGTTCGCCGTCGACACCAGCCGTCAGGCCCCGCGTGATCGACTGCTTCCAGCACCGACGAGTGTGGCCTTGGGGTCGCTGGCTGCCTGCCAGCCACAGCCATTCGGAGCCCAGATGCCGTCGTCCGTGGGCTCTTGTCGCAGGCCCCCACTTGCCTTCAGAGGCCGCCAGGTGAAGCGCAGGTGCTTGGACCACTTGCTCCCGTCAGGCAGCGCAGGCAGGTGGGGCCTGCGGCCGGAAAGCAGTCAGCCGGAGGAGTGCTGTGCGGTCTGAGCAGAAGCCTGCTGCCGCCGCTCCACCGGCATCAGCAACACAAAGCCCGCGGTGCACAGCGCCAGCACCGCCATCACCGTGAACAGCGTGCCGAAGCTGGTGGCTTTGACCACCGGCCCCAGCGCCCACACCGCGGCTGAACTGATGCCCAGCGAAATGGCCAGCCGCATGCCGGCCACGCGCGAACGCATGCGGTCGTCGACGAAGCGCACGATGGTGGCGTCGGTGAAAGGTATGGCGCCGAAGATGAAGGCCATGCAGCCCAGCAGCGCGGCAAACAACCACCAGCCCTGGGCGTGTGCCGCCGCCCACAACATGGGCACCTGCACCAGCACGATGGCCATCCACAGCGGCTTCAGCGGGTAGCGGTCGATCAGCCGGCCCACCACCACCTGCGCCAGCGAAGCCACGGCATACACCGCGGCCAGCAGCAGGCCCAGCGTGGCCGGGTCTTCCACCAGGCCGCGGAAGCGCTCGGTCAGCAGCTGGCCGTTGCCGTTGGTCGTCATGTTGAAGATCAGCCCGCCACTGGCCGATGCCAGCGTCATCACCGCCAGCACCCGGGCCAGTTCGGCCTTGGTCAACGGCACGGCGGCCTTTTTGGAACGTGACGAAGGTGGCTCGGTCTCGTGCGGTGCCACGCGCATGAACAGAAGGCCCAGCACCAGGCAAGCCAGCCCTGGCACTGCAAAGGCCGCGCGCCAGCCAATGTGGGCCACCAGAAAGCCTGTCAGCAGCGCTGCCGCTGCAATGCCCAGGTTGCCTGCCAAGCCGTTCACGCCAATGGCCGCGCCGGGGTTGGCCGCTTTTTGCACCAGCATGGGAATGCCCACCGGGTGGTAGATGGACGAAAACGCACCCAGCAGCGCCAGCGCGGCAGCCAGTTGCCAGGCGTTTTGGGTGGCGGCAGCCAACAGGGCCGAAGCACCCATGCCGAAGAAGAAGACCACCATCATCTGGCGGCGGCCCCACAGGTCGCCCAGCCGGCCGGCCGGCAGCGAGCCCAGGCCGAACATCAGGAAGGCGCCGGCGCCGTAAGGCATCAGGTCTTCCCAGCGCGAAAAACCGAAGTCGCGCGCGATGGCCGCCACCGCAGTGGCAAAGACCAGCAGGAACAGGTGGTCCAGTGCGTGGGCGACATTCAGCAGCAGGGAGACGCGGCGTTGCATGGGCAGGGGCGGTTGATGCCTGGGCGGCTTCAGTCGGGTTTCGTTGTGGCCGGCGGCGCCGGGGGCACGTCGACCCACAGCGTGCCACCCGTGGCCCAGTCATGACGCTGCACGTCGGTGAAGATGACGTCAACGCTGCTGGCCGAACCCCCCAGGGTGCGCACCGTGGCTTCGGTCAGCGCGGCGGCCAGCGCCCTTTTCTGGTCGACGGTACGGCCGGCAAACAGTTCAACGTGGATGGTGGGCATGGCTGCAAGCGGGTCTGGTTGAGGGCCCTGCAGTTTAGGCTGGCCGGCCGCGCAGGCTGTTACTCAAGGCAGGATCAATCAGGCTCGCCGGGCCCGTCCACTGAAAAGCCTTCGCCGCGCTGCGCGCGCGTCTGGCGGCGCTCGGCGCGTTCGCGCGACCACTGTTCTTCCAGGTGCTGGCGGCCCTGCTTGGTCAGCGACACCAGCTTGTTGGTGTCACCCAGATGCGGCGCCAGGCTTTGCAGCAGCTCGATGCTGTGCTGGCGAAAGCGCAGTGCCTGGTTGCGGGCGGCGTGGCGTTGCCAGCCCATCAGTTCCAGCACCGTGCGGCCGCTCATCAGCGCCGAATCCAGCGTCTCGCGTTCGATGTGCTGCACGCCGCGCTCGAACAGGCCGTACCAGTGCCGGGTGTTGCGGGCGCGCACCACCAGTTCGGCCTGGGGAAAGTGTTTGCGCACCAGGTCCACCACGTCCAGGCTCTGTTCCTCGTCGTCAATGGCCACCACGATGACGCGCGCCGTGCCGGCACCGGCCACGCGCAGCAGGTCCAGCCGCGTGGCGTCGCCATAGAAAGCCGGCCAGCCGAACTGGCGCACGGTGGCCACCTGCTCGGCGCTGTGGTCCAGCACGGTGGCGGCCAGCCCGCAGGCGTTGATGAGGCGGCCCACGATCTGGCCATAGCGACCAAAGCCGCAGATGAGGATGGGCGCGGTTTGTTCTTCGCTGATTTCTTCCATCTTGGTGCCGGCGGCCGCCTGGGCGCGCAGGGCCAGGCGGGGCGCCAGCACGCGGTCGCACAGCACCAGCAGCAGCGGGGTCAGCAGCATCGACAACGCGATGCAGGCCACCAGCAGCGAAGAAGCCTCGGCGCTGATGACCTGCGCGCCCAGCGACGTCTGCAACACCACAAAGCCAAATTCACCGCCCTGCGCCAGCAGCACCACGAACACCGGCCGCTCAGCCAGCGGCGTGCCCATGCGCCAGGCCATGGCCACCAGCACCGTGGTCTTCAGCGTCAGGAACGCCAGCACGATGGCAGCCACCAGCGCGGGGCGCGCCATCACGGCGCCGAAATCGATGCTCATGCCCACGGCAATGAAGAACAGGCCCAGCAGCAGGCCCTTGAACGGTTCCAGGTCGGTTTCCAGTTCGCGCCGGTACTCGCTTTCGGCCAGCAGCACGCCGGCCAGAAAAGCGCCCAGCGCCATGCTCAGGCCCACGCTCTGCATCAGCGCCGCGGTGGCCACCACGAGCAGCAGGGCGGCGGCGGTGAAGATCTCGGGGGTGTCGCTGCGCGCGATCCAACGCAAGGCCGGGCGCAGCAGCAGCCGGCCGCCCAGCACGATGGCAGCAATCACGCCCAGCGCCTTGGCCGCGCCCAGCCAGCCACCGCCTTCGGCCGCCGCGCCGCTGACGGCCAACAGCGGCACCAGCGCCAGTATGGGGATGGCCGCCATGTCCTGCAGCAGCGCCACGCTCAGCACGCTCTGGCCGGCGGTGGTGGGCATCAGGTTGCGTTCGGCCAGCACGCCCAGACCGATGGCGGTGCTGCTCATGGCCAGTGCCAGCCCGGCCACCAGCGCCAGCCGCCAGTCCACACCGGCAACGATGCCCACCGCCAGCACCAGCGCGGTGGAACCGAACAGCTGCACGCTGCCCCAGCCGAAGATGGGCCGGCGCATGGCCCACAGCCGCCGCGGTTCCAGTTCCAGGCCGACCAGGAACAGCATCAGCACCACGCCGAACTCGGCGAAGTGCAGCATGGCCTGCGGGTCGGTCACCAGCTTCAGGCCCCAGGGGCCGATGGCGATGCCGGCGGCCAGGTAGCCGATGATCGAACCCAGCCCCAGCAGCCGCGCCAGCGGCACGGCCAGCACCGCAGCGCCCAGGTAGATGAGGCTGTTGGTCAGCCAGGGAGTGCCGTGTTCCATGTCGATGGCCCTTCAGGTGGTGCGGCGGGCGTCGGCCGGTACGGCGCAGTCGACCCGGGCTTCCAGTTCGGCCAGTTCTGGCCAGTGCGGCCAGGTGCGCAGCCGCTGCAGGAAGAGGTCGACATGGTCTTGCAGCACGCCGGCCGGGGTGTTGTGCGCGCCGTGCAGCACCAGCGGGGGCAGCCAGCGCATGCCCACCAGCGCTGCCGTCTGTTCGTAAGGGTGCAGGAAGGCGTCGAAGAAGTAGCGGTTGTAGCCGTCGGGGCGGTAGCTGGTTTCCGGCCCGCCAGTGGACGCCACCAGCCACAGGTCCTTGCCCTGCAGCGCGGAGCCGCCCGGCCCATAGGCCCAGCCGAAGCTGAACACCTCGTCCAGCCACAGCTTCAGCAGCGGCGGCATGGAATACCAGTGCACCGGGTGCAGCCACACCACGGCGCGGGCCTGCGCCAGCAGGGCCTGTTCAGCCGCCACGTCGACGAAGTAGTCGGGGTACAGGGCGTAGAGGTCGCGCACTTGCACGCGCGCGGGGTCCAGCTGGGCCGCGGCCCGCGCCAGTGCGCGCGTGGCGCGTGATTGCTCCAGCTGCGGGTGGGCGGTGATGACCAGGATGTCAGGCATGAAGGACTGCTCTGTGGGATGGGCTTGCGGGTCCGTGTGAAGGGTCGTCTGAAGTGCTGGGTGAACCGACCGGTGGGGTGCCCGGTGAAGGGTCGCCGCGCCCGGAGCCCCCCGGTTTTCGGGGCCCCAGGGCCAACGGGCACGGCGCCGCGGCTACCATACTGCACCACGCAACGGCTTTCGCCCCGTTGCGCCCAGCAAGCCGACAGGAGCACGACATGCCCGTGATTGTGGTGGCCAACCCGAAGGGAGGCGTGGGCAAGAGCACCCTGGCCACCAACCTCGCCGGTTGCCTGGCGGCCGCGGGCTTTGCGGTGATGCTGGGCGACACCGACCGGCAACAGTCCAGCGCGCAGTGGCGCGCGCTGCGGCCTGCCACGGCCGCGCCCATCAAGGGTTGGGACGTCACCGCCGACCACCTGGTGAAGCCGCCCAAAGGCACCACACACGTGGTTCTGGACACGCCGGCCGGCCTGCACGGCAAGCGGCTGGACGCGGTGATGAAGATTGCCGACCGCATGCTGATTCCGCTGCAGCCCAGCCTGTTCGACATCCAGGCCACGCACGCCTTTGTGCAGGAACTGCGCCAGAACCCGCGCGCGGCGCAGGTGAAGATGGCCCTGGTGGGCATGCGGGTGCGCGAAAAGACTTTGTCCAACGAACAGCTGCACAGCTACCTGGCCACCGTGCCGGTGCCGGTGGTGGCCTGGTTGCGCGACACGCAGAACTATGTGCAGCTGGCGGCCCATGGCCTGACGCTGTTTGACGTGGCCCCCAGCCGGGTGGACCGCGACCTGCAGCAATGGGCTGCGCTGACCGACTGGGTGCGTGCATCATGAGTCTCATCAATCCCGACGGACCCGTCGCCGCCGACCAGCGGCGCTACCCCCACCTGGCCGACCTGCAAGCCCTGGTGGGACAGGACATCGGCTGCAGCGGCTGGATGGCGGTGCAACAGCCGCGCATCGACCAGTTTGCACAGGCCACTGGTGACCACCAGTGGATCCACACCGACCCCGAACGCGCAGCCACCGGTCCCTTCGGCGCCACCGTGGCCCATGGCTTTTTGACGCTGAGCCTGCTGCCGGCACTGTTTGAAAGCGCCTTTGTCGTTGAAGACGTGCGCATGGGGGTGAATTACGGCCTTAACCGCGTGCGCTTCATGTCGCCGGTGCGGGTGGGCAGCCGTGTGCGGGCGCGCTTCAAGTTGGTCAGCTTCGAGCCGCTGCCCGGCGGCGCGCAGCTGACGGTGGACGCGACGATCGAGACTGAAGGCGAAGCGAAGCCGGCCTGCGTGGCGCAGACGGTGTCGCGGCGGTTCGTGTAGGGGCCGGCGGCAGCGGCCGGCGCACGGGCACGGCCCGCGTTGACGAAGGGAGCACAAGAACCATGAAGGTGTTGTTGGTGGACGACCATCCGCTGGTGCTGTCGGCACTGCAGACGGTGATTCAGACCCTGGGCAGCGACACCACAGTGGTGGGCGTCGAAAGCGCGGGCGCAGCGCGCGCCGCGCTCGCCGAGGACAGTGACTTCGACCTGGTGCTGCTGGACCTGGCGCTGGGCGACGCCGACGGTTTTGAAGTGCTGGTTGAATTCCGCGCCGCCTACCCTGCGGTTCCGGTGGTGGTGGTGTCGGCTTCTGACCGCGCCAGTGACGTCATCCGCGCCATCGACAGTGGCGCCATGGGCTTCGTGCCCAAGCGGTCCACCCATGGCGAACTGCACAAGGCCCTGGGCATGGTGATGTCGGGCGCGATGTATGTGCCGCCGTCGATGCTGGGGCTGGAATTTGGCAAGGGCCTGGGCATGGCCGGCGACACCGAGCCCAGCGTGATGCAGATGCCCAGCAGCGCAGCGCTGGGCCCGGGTGCCACGCCCGAACAGCACCAGAAGTTGCCCTCTATGGAGGACGTGGGGCTGACGCCGCGCCAGGCCGAGGTGATGTCGCTGCTGTTGCAGGGCCTGCCCAACAAACTGATAGCACGGCAGCTGAACCTGTCGGTCGAAACGGTGAAGGACCACGTGGCGGCGGTGTTGCGCGCGCTGAAGGTCAGCTCGCGCACCCAGGCCGTGCTGGCCGTCAGCCAGATGACGCACGTGCAGGGCGGTTATGTCCCCCGCAAGCCCGGCGCCTGAGGCTGCCGCTGCGGCGCCGGGCGCGGCGTTGGCGGCGGCTGCGGACCTGGCGCCCGCCGCCGGGTCGTCCACCGACGCCGACCACATCCGGGCGCTGTACCTGCAGACGCCGGCCACGCTGACCGGCAACTTCATCGGCATGGCGCTGGTGACCAGCATCTTCTGGTCCATGGCCGACCCCCCGCGGCTGCTGGGCTGGCTGGCCGCGGGTGCCTTGTTGTGGGTGCTGCGCTTGCTGCACTACCTGCGTTTTCTGCGCAACCGCCGCGCCGATGCTGCCACGCTGCGGCGCTGGCGCCCGACGTGGATGGCGCTGGTGCTGCTGCAAGGCAGCATGTGGGCTGCGGCGGTGTGGCTGTTCTGGGGCCTGGGCACGCCGTATCACAAGGTCTCGCTGCTGCTCATCGCCTACACCTATTGCCTGGGTTCGGTGCAACTGCTGGCCACGCAATGGCGGGTGTTCCTGGCCTTCATTGCCGTGGTGCTGGTACCCACGCTGGTGCGCATCGTCACCGACGGCAGTGAAGCCTGGCACCTGCAGCTGGCGCTGATACTGGTGCTGCTGTTTGCCATCACGGTGTTGATGGGCCGAACCTACGGCAGTGCACTGGGCCACGCGCTGAAGCTCAAGGCCCGCACCGACGAACTGGCCGCACAGCTGCGCACGGAAATGGCGCAGGCCGAAGAGGCCCGCCGCGCCGCCGAAGCCGCCAACCGCGCCAAGACGCAGTTCTTTGCCGCCGCCAGCCACGACCTTCGGCAGCCGCTGCACGCCATGGGGCTGTTCGCAGAAGCGCTGCGCCAGCGCAGCCACGACCCCGAGGTGGCGTCGCTGGTGAACAGCATCAACGAAAGCGTGGACGCGCTGGAAGGCTTGTTCGGCGAACTGCTGGACATCACGCGCATTGACACCGGCGGCGTTGACGTGAACCCTGCGCCGGTGCGCATGCGCGACCTGTTCTCGCGCCTGCGGCTGCACTTCGAGCCCACGGCTTTTGAAAAGGGCCTGATGCTCAGCTTCCGGGGCGAACAGCATGTGGCCCACACCGACCCGGTGCTGCTGGAACGTGTGCTGCGCAATCTGGTCAGCAACGCCATCCGCTACACCGACGACGGCGGCGTGCTGCTCAGTTGCCGGCAGCGCAGCACGCCCGACGGCCCGCGCCTGCTGCTGCAGGTGTGGGACACCGGCATCGGCATCGGTGAAGCCAGCCTGCCGCGCATCTTTGACGAGTTCTACCAGGCGCAGAGCAACCGCCCGCTGCTGGCGCACCACCGCAAGGGCCTGGGCCTGGGGCTGGCCATCGTCAAGCGTTTGTCGGTGCTGATGGAAGCGCCGATCTCGGTGCGTTCGCGCATCGGCCACGGGACGGTGTTTTCGGTGGCCGTCCCGGTGGGGCGTGCGCCGCGCACCATCGACCCTGCACCCAGCAGCACCAAGGCTGCACTGGGCCTGACCCTGCAGGGCCGGCTGGTGCTGGTGGTGGAAGACGAAGTCGCGGTGCGCGACGGCCTGGTGGTGCTGTTGCAGGCCTGGGGTGCCGCAGTGCTGGCCTACGACAGCGTGGAACATCTGGAGGCCGCGCTGGCCGGGCCGCTGGCAGCGGTCACGCAGCAGGAGCCCGATCTGCTGCTGGTGGACTACCGCCTGCCGCATGGCCGCACCGGCATCGACGCCTTGACGCTGCTGCGCCGGCGCTGGGCCGGTTCAGCGCTGCCCGCCATCATCATCACCGGCAGCACCATGGGGGGGCACGAACGGGAAGCCGAACTGCACGACTTCCACCTGCTGATCAAGCCCGTGCTGCCCAACAAGCTGCGGGCCATGATCGCGTTCAAGCTGGGGGTGCGGACGGCGCAGGTGCCACCGGCCGTGCCTTGAGGGCTGTGCGGCCATTGCTGCCCTGGCAGCGGCAGCGGGGGCATGTGACGTGCGATAGTGAGGGCTGATGCCCTTCAAACCCGACGACTTTCCTGCGCCCTCGGCGCGCCGCCGCCTGCTGGTGGCGCTGCTGGCGATTTCCATTGCCGTCACCGTCGGTTGGCTGATTCTGTATCGCCCTGGCGGCGTGAAGCCAAGGCCTCCAGCACCGCGCGCCGATGCGGCGACCTGCGCTGTCGGTCAACGTGACAATTGTGTCGGTGGCCGCGCTCAGGTGCTTGCGCCTGCGGCTGCAGCGAGCCGATGAGTGACGGCGTTCCATGCCGGCCACAGGCGAAAAAAATCCTGCCAAAGAAAATGCCGCCCGTAGGCGGCATTGCTGTGCAAGGCCAATAGCCTTTCAGCGCACATTCCGTCGACGGTGCCTCACCACCTGGCCAATTACAGCCAGGCCTGCCGCGAACATGGCCCATTCCGACGGCTCGGGAACCGGCGTGGCTGCCACTGTAAATTCGCTCAGTACGAAGTTGCCGTTGGCCTGCAGGCCAGGATCGGATGTCGGGTTGTCGATCGCGTTCAGGGTGAGCCCGGTGATGGGCGCCGCCGAGTTGATCTGGGCTGTGATGGTGTAGACCGAGGTGAGGTTGCCAGTCAACGTGCCTGTGGCGTCCAGGTTGCCCATTGACGGGGTGGCCAGGCTGAGACCGTTGGTGGCCGACGCGCTGGTGATGCTGACCATGGCTTGAGTGCTTGCCAGCGTGGGTGTCGCCGCGGTGGTGTAGCCCAGCGAGAAGGTGTCCAGCACATGGCTGTCGCCATAGTTCTGGCTCAGTGTGTAGGTCAGCACATAACTGCCCGCGCTCAGCGGCGCGCTGAGCGTGAACAATGCTGTTTCGCTGCCCGTGACGCCATTGTTGAAGATGGCCCAGCCGGCACCGCCCGCCAAGTCGCCCACCGCCGGAACAATGCCATCGATGGCTTTTGCAGCGGTCCAACTGCCCGCCACAGTTTGTTCAAAGCTTGCAGTCGCGCTGCTGAAGGCCAGATTGGCCGCGCTGGCGGCTCCGTGGGCCAGCAGGAGAGACATTCCCAAGAGGGCCGCGGATTTGAGAGAAGTTTGCTTGTGCACCGAATGTTCCAGTTGAGATTGGGATTGGAGGTTGCTGCCGCAGCGTTGCCCGTGCCAGAACCTGCCCCTCAGTTGGACGGCATCGCTTTGTAACCATCAATCCCCGGGACGCGGGGTTCTTGGCGCTGCCCGTTGGCGGGCGCTCAACCCGCGGTGGGAAACGTCCCCGGCAACAGGATGCTGCTGTTCACCTGCGCCACCTGCGTGCGGCCGCAGAAGGCCATGGTCAGCTCGAGTTCCTTGTGGATGATCTCCAGAGCCTTGGCCACGCCGGCTTGCCCCATGGCGCCCAGGCCATACAGCATGCTGCGGCCGATGTAGGTGCCCTTGGCGCCCAGGGCGACAGCCTTCAGCACGTCCTGCCCGCTGCGGATGCCGCCGTCCATGTGCACTTCAATGCGGTTGCCCACGGCTTCGACGATGGCGGGCAACGCCTCGATGCTGCTTTGTGCGCCGTCCAGTTGCCGGCCGCCGTGGTTGCTGACGATCAGCGCATCGGCTCCCGAGTCCACCGCCAGCCGCGCGTCTTCGACATCCTGGATGCCTTTCAGGATGAGCTTGCCGCCCCAACGCTTCTTGATCCATTCCACGTCGCCCCAGTTCAGGCGCGGGTCGAACTGCTGCGCCGTCCAGGCGCCCAGGTTGGCCATGTCGGTGACGCCTTTCACATGGCCCACGATGTTGCCGAACTGCCGGCGCGACGTGCCCGCCATGCCCAGGCACCAGCGCGGCTTGGTGGCCATGTTGATCATGTTGGCGATGGTCAGCTTGGGCGGGGCCGACAGGCCGTTTTTCAGGTCCTTGTGGCGCTGGCCGAGAATCTGCAGGTCCAGCGTGATGACCAGCGCCGAACACTTGGCGGCCTTGGCGCGGTCGATCAGGCGCTCGATGAAGCCGCGGTCCCGCATCACGTAAAGCTGGAACCAGAATGGGTGGTTGTCGGTGGCCTTGGCCACGTCCTCGATCGAGCAGATGCTCATGGTGGACAGCGTGAACGGGATGCCGAACTTTTTGGCCGCGCGGGCCGCCAGGATCTCGCCGTCCGCGTGCTGCATGCCGGTCAGGCCGGTGGGCGCGATGGCCAC
>JAYSXE010000205.1:0-6665 GCA_043717565.1 Burkholderiales bacterium
GCCTTCTCTCCTTTTGGCTCGGTCACGTCAGCCAAGGTCATGATGGACCGTGAAACCGGCCGTTCCAAGGGCTTCGGCTTTGTGGAAATGGGTTCGGACGCTGAGGCACAAGCAGCCGTCAACGGCATGAATGGCCAGGCCATTGACGGCCGCGCCATTGTGGTCAACGAAGCCCGTCCGCGCGAAGAGCGTCCGGGCGGCTTTGGCGGCGGCGGCGGCGGTAGCCGTGGCGGTTACGGCGGCGGTGGTGGTGGTGGCGGCGGCTACGGTGGTGGCGGCGGTACCGGCGGCGGTGGTGGTGGCGGTGGCCGCAGCCCCTACGGCGGTGGTGGTGGTGCTGGCGGTGGCGGCGGCGGACGCAGTCCCTACGGTGGCGGCGGCGGTGGCCGCAGCGGCGGTGGTGGTGGCGGCGGCTACGGCGGTGGCGGTGGCGGTGGCGGTGGAAACCGCGGCGGCTACTGATTCACCCGCAACACAAACCGAGCAGTTGCCCACCGGGCAGATGTTCAACCAGAAAGGGCGCCCTCGGGCGCCTTTTTTCATGGCCGGTCGCCAGGACCGGACGGACCCGCTTCGCCCGCGGTAGTTATCTCAAGTGCGTCGCGGTTTGCGCCCCCGGCGCACCATCAACCGGTCATACAGCGCGTTGGGCAACAGGCGCAGCAATTTGGCCACCACCCCCATCTGCCAGGGTATGACGCGATAACGGTCACCCCCCGATATCGCCTTGAAAGCCCGGTCGGCAAAGTCTTCGGCGCGCATCAGAAACGGCATCGAATACGGGTTTTGGGCCGTCAGTGGCGTGGCGATGTAGCCCGGCAGCAAGGTCACCACCCGCACCCCGTGGCGGCGGTATTCAACACGCAGGCTTTCGCAATAGGCCACCACCGCCGCCTTGCTTGAGCAATAGGCCCCGTGGCCGGGCAGGCCGCGGATGGCGGCCACACTGGCCACCCCCACCAGCGTGCCGCTGCCGCGCTGCCGCATGGCGCGCAAAAAGGGGTGGAAGGTGGCCGCCAAGCCGGTGTTGTTGGTGGCAAAGGTGTCCCGCATCACGTCAAGGTCGACCCGTTCGGCGCTGTCCATGCCCACGCTGATGCCGGCGCTGGCGATCACCACGTCGGGCAGCCCCTGCGCGCCGATGCAGGCCTGCGCCGCTGCCACGATGGCATCGGGGGCGGACACATCAGCGCCATAGACACTGGCTGTGTCCTGCAGTCCTTGTGCCTGCACCCAGGCCTGCATGTCGGCGGTGCGGCGCGCCACCAGCGCCAGCCGCCAGCCCGCCTGCGCGTAGCGTGCCGCCAACGCCAACCCGATGCCGCTGGAGGCCCCGGTGATAAACACCAGCGGCGCGGTCATGGTGACCTCGCCAGATTGTCGGCACCAGCAGCCGGTGGCTTGGGCGGAACGCGGGGTTGCAGCACGGCCTTCAGCGGCCCGATCAGGTCCAGCTTGCCGCGTGCGTGGTCGTAATTCAGCCCGCTGGCGCGCATCTCGGCGCCGCCTTGCTGCACCAGCACGGGCTGCGGCGACTGCAAGCGATCCAGCAGCACAAAGGCCTTCAGGGTTTCGCCGCGCACCACCACCGGGTTGCCCTGGGCGTCGGTACTGACAACTTCGGCACCGCCTTCCAGAAACAGCTCGCTGCCGTCGCCCAGGCCTCGCACCTGCCCCGCCACCGCGCGCGTGGTGCGCCCGTCAGGAGCGTAAGCCAGGATGCGCGCCTGCTCGATCTCGATGCGGTCGGTGTCGGGGTAGTGCCGCATCTCCGCCCCTTCGATGCGCAGCTTCAGCCGCCCCGCACGGTCAAACCGTTCCAGCGTGAACCGCGTCATCACCACATCGGGCTCGGTGGCGGCCGGGCTCTGCGTGGTGTCGGGCGGCGGTTTGGGTGAGTGCCTGACCAGCCACCAGGTGGCCAGGGCCAGCAGGGCCATCAGCAGCAGGGGCAGGTAGGACGACAGCGCCTCGCGCAGCCGGCGGTGCCAGGGCTGCGCCGCGCCGGTGCCGCCGCGGTCTGCAGCGCCGCCCAGCGACAGCGGCACCTCGGGCAGGTCGGGCAGGTGAAGCTCGACGCTCAAGCAGCCGCCTGCGGTTCACAGCGGGGGGGCCGGGCGCCAGCGCGCGCCAGGGCCGCCATCAGGTGCCGTCCAGCGTCTGCAGCTGCTCTTGCAGCAGGCGCGCATAACGCCCGGACGCCACCAACAACAGGTCACAGAACTCGCGCGCTGCGCCAAAGCCGCCAGCGCTGGTGGTGACGTGGTGCGCCACAGCTTTGACCTCCACATGGGCGTTGGGCGGGGCGCAGCACAGGCCAGCGTGGGTGAACAGCGGCAGGTCGGGCCAGTCATCGCCCATCACGGCCACCTCGGGCCATTCCAATTCCAGCATGTCCAACAGTCGGTTGGCGGCCTGCAGCTTGTCGTGCACGCCATACAACGCGTGGTGCAAGCCCAGGTCCTGCACGCGGCGGCGCACGGCCTTCGAGTCCCGGCCGGTGATGACCAGCGGCTCAATGCCGGCCGCCAGCAGCAGCTTCAGGCCGTGGCCATCCAGCGCATGAAAGGCCTTCACGGTTTCGCCCGCTTCGCTGATGAACAGCTGGCCGTCGGTGAGCACGCCGTCCACATCGAAGATGGCCGCCTTCATGCCCAGCCCTGCGCCTTGTGCGCGCAGCAGAAGCGTGGGCGGGAAACGCAAGCTGGGGTTCATGGCAAAGGCCTCGTCAGATGACCTTGGCGCGCATCAGGTCGTTTGAATTCAGTGCGCCCACCAGGCGGCCCGTCTCGTCGACGACCAACACGCTGGTGACACGGTGCAGTTCCATCACTTCGGCGGCCGCCACGGCCAGCACGTTGGCGGGCACCAGGCGGGGGTGGGGGTGCATCACCTGGCGTGCCGTCAAACCTTGCAGTTCGGCGCCGCGTTCGATCAGGCGGCGCAGGTCGCCGTCAGTGAAGATGCCCAAGGGGCGGCCGTCATCACCCACCACAGCAGCAAAGCCCAGGCCCTTGCCGGTCATCTCGCGCAACAGTGCGTGCAGGTGTGCTTCGGGCGGCACCACCGGCAGGGCGTCGCCGCTGCGCATCAGGTCGTGCACGTGCAGCAGCAGGCGCCGGCCCAGGCTGCCACCGGGGTGCGAACGTGCAAAGTCGGCCTCACGGAAGCCCCGCGCGTCAAGCAGGGCCACGGCCAAGGCATCACCCAGGGCCATCTGCGCCGTGGTGCTGGCGGTTGGCGCCAGGTTCAACGGGCAGGCTTCTTCGTCGACGGCGCAGCTCAACACCATGTCGGCGTTCAGGGCCAGCGTGGACTGCGGTTGACCGGTGATGGCCACCAGCGTCACGCCCATGCGCTTCAGCGGCTGCAGGATGGCGCCGAGCTCGTCACTTTCACCGCTGTTGCTGATGGCCAGCACCACGTCGCCGGTTTTCACCATGCCCAGGTCGCCGTGGCTGGCTTCACCAGGATGGACAAAAAACGCGGGCGTGCCGGTGGAGGCCAGCGTGGCAGCAGTCTTGCGCCCCACGTGCCCGCTTTTGCCCATGCCCATCACCACCACGCGCCCACTGCAGGCCAACATGGCCTGCACCGCGCGCACAAAACCTTCGCCCTGGCGCGCCCCCAGGCCCAGCAGGGCACGCGCCTCTATTTCGAAGGTGCGCACCGCCAGCTGCAGGGCGCGCGCACCGTCGAAAGCGGGTGGTTTGGGGTCAACGGGCACGGTCTGGACGTGGCATACGATCGAGCCATTCTAGGCACCCCTGTCGTCTTGGCCTCAACGCTCGAACTCGTCCTGCTGTACCTGGTGGCCGCCGTGCTGGGCGTGGTGGCCTGCCGCTCGCTGAAGCTGCCGCCCATGCTGGGCTATTTGGTCGTGGGTGTGCTGATCGGCCCCAACGCGCTGGCGCTGGCGCGCGACACCGCTGGCGTGAAGTACCTGGCCGAGTTTGGCGTGGTGTTCCTGATGTTCGTTATCGGGCTGGAATTCAACCTGCCCAAGCTGCGCAGCATGCGCACGCTGGTGTTCGGCCTGGGCCTGAGCCAAGTCGTGCTGACCATGCTGGGCACGCTGATCGGCCACTTCGTGCTGGCCGCCAGCTACGCGTGGTTGTTCGGCAACATGTGGCAGATGTCCTGGCAGGGCGCGGTGGTGCTGGGCGGCGCCATGGCCATGAGTTCCACCGCCATCGTTGTGAAGCTGATGTCGGAAAGGCTGGAACTGGAAAGCGAACACGGCCGCCGCGTGATGGGCGTGCTGCTGTTCCAGGACCTGGCCGTGGTGCCGCTGCTGGTGCTGATACCGGCGCTGGGCTCGTCGGGCGAAGAGCTCATCAAGGCCATGGGCTGGGCGGCGCTGAAGGCCTCGCTGTTGCTGACCGTGTTGCTGGTGGGCGGGCAGCGCGCCATGCGTTGGTGGCTGACGCTGGTGGCACGGCGCAAGAGCGAAGAGCTGTTCATGCTGAATCTGCTGCTGGTCACGCTGGGGCTGGCCTACATCACCGAACACGCCGGCTTGAGCCTGGCGCTGGGCGCTTTCGTGGCCGGCATGCTGGTGGCCGAGACCGAATACAAGCACCAGGTGGAAACCGACATCAGGCCCTTCCACGACGTGCTGCTGGGCCTGTTCTTCATCACCATCGGCATGAAGCTGGACTGGCGCCCGGTGCTGGACCAGTGGGCACTGGTGCTGCTGCTGACCTGCGGCCCGGTGCTGGTGAAGTTTGCGCTGGTGGCCGCACTGGCGCGGCTGTTCAAGGCCGGGCCGGGCGTGGCACTGCGCACCGGCCTCTATCTGGCGCAAGCCGGCGAATTCGGCTTCGTGCTGCTGACACTGGGCGCCGAAGGCGGCCTGGTGTCGCCACAGTGGATGAGCCCGGTGCTGGCCAGCATGGTGCTCAGCATGCTGGCCACACCGTTCCTCATCCAGTACAGCAACGTCATCGTCAACAAACTGTCGGCCAGCGACTGGCTGATGCAGTCGGTGGCGCTGACCAGCATCGCCAAGCGCAGCATCGCCGCCGAGCGGCACGTCATCATCTGCGGTTATGGCCGCAGCGGGCAAAACCTGGCTCGGCTGCTGGAACCGGAAAAGATCGCCTACATGGCGCTGGACCTGGACCCCGACCGCGTGCGCCAAGCCGCCGCGGCCGGCCAGAGCGTGGTGTTTGGCGACGCCGCCCGGCTGCAAAGCCTGATGGCCGCGGGCCTGGCACGCGCTGCAGCCGTGGTGGTGACCTACCACGACACGCCATCGGCGCTGAAGATCCTGCGGCTGGTGCAGGAACACGCGCCCAAGGTGCCGGTGGTGGTGCGCACCATCGACGACAGCGACATGGAACGCCTGCGCGCCGCCGGCGCCACCGAGGTGGTGCCGGAAGCCATTGAGGGCAGCCTGATGCTGGCAGGCCATGCGCTGGCGCTGGTGGGCGTGCCCATGCAGCGCGTCATCCGCATCACGCGCGACGCGCGCGACAAGCGTTACAGCCTGCTGCGCGGGTATTTCCACGGCGCCGACGACGACACCGTGGAGGAACTGCAGCAGGCACGGCTGCAAAGCATCACGCTGCCCGAGGCCAGCCTGTACAACGGCAGAACGCTGGAAAGCCTGGCGCTGCATGCGGGGGGAGTCAGCGTGGTCTCGGTGCGGCGCGCCAGTGGCGCGGTGCTGGTACCCTCGGCCCAGCACGAGTTGCACAGCGGTGACACACTGGTGCTGGCTGGTCTTCCAGAACCGCTGGCGTTGGCCGAAGACAAGCTGTTGCGCGGCTGACGGCGGTGCGTTCGCCTGGACTCCGCACGCCCGGGCCTGGCAGCGGCCGGCAGCACCCCGCCACCCACAGCCCCATGCAAAGCCGCATTCAGACATGATGGTCCACCGCCGAAACCTCTTGCGCCGCGCCGCTGCGGCACTGCCCGCTTTGTTGCCAGCAGGCCCGCTGTGGGCCAACGCCAGCAGCGCGCCTGCGGCTGCCGATGATGTGGTCAACCGTCTGCGCGCTGGTGGCTGCGTGATCGCCTTTCGGCATGCGCTGGCCCCGGGCACCTTCGACCCGCCGCAGTTCAAGCTGGGCGACTGCAGCACGCAGCGCAACCTCAGTGAAGAAGGCCGTGCGCAGGCGCGCCGCATCGGCGCGTGGTTTCGCCAACAAGGCCTGGTGCCGTCTGCGGTGCGCAGCAGCCCCTGGTGCCGCTGCGTCGACACCGCCACGTTGGCCTTCGGCCAGGCCCAGCCGTGGGCCGAACTGGGCTCGCCGCGCGGCGCCACCGAAACCACCAACCAGCTCAGCATCCAGGCCCTGCGGCGGGCACTGCAGGCGGCCAGCGCAAAACCGGGGCGCTTCGATGTCTGGGTGACGCACATGTTCGTGCTGTCAGACCTGGCGCAGACCAACACCGCTTCTGGCGAAGGCCTGGTGCTGCGCGCCGACGCCACCGGCGCACCCACGGTGGTGGCCCGCCTGCTGCTGCCCTGACACAGCGGCGCAACCTATGATGCGGCCGCCATTTCACTCGGCCCGCGGGCCTTTCACGCCATGAGCCACCCCGACCCCACAGCCCGCCCGGTGGACTACATCCGCGAGCACATCCGCACCGTGCCGCACTGGCCCGAACAGGGCGTGATGTTCCGCGACATCACGCCGCTGCTGGCCAACCCGCGG
>JAYSXE010000206.1:0-16650 GCA_043717565.1 Burkholderiales bacterium
CGAGGTGCGGCTGCGGCAGCTGTACGCCGAGCGGCTGGCGGGGGACCTGCGCAGCGTATCGGCACCGCTGTTTGTGCTGGACTTTCTGGGCAGCGTGTGGAGCCAGGTGCTGATGGCAGCGCAGGCCCGCGACGCGCGCAGTTCGCCGCCCGGCCAGTTGGCGGCCAAGCTGCGCCCGGTGGCGCGCGACTTGGTGCTGAGCGTGCAGCCCAAGGCCACGCCCGCGCAGCGCAAGGAACTGCTCAGCGAACTGCCGCGCCTGATGCTGGCCCTGACCGAGGGCATGGACCTGGTGGCCTGGCCCGCCGGCGACCGGCGCACCTTCTTCGGCCAGCTGATGCCGGCCCATGCCGAAGCGCTGAAGGCCACGGCCGCGCGCCAGCTGGACATCAACCTGACCCTGCGCCAGGTGGAAGGTGCGCTGGCCAAGCCGCTGCCGACCCGCAGCGACCTGGCGCCCGGCTACCTGGTGCCGGTGCTGCGAGACGTGCTGGTGCCGGTGAAGTTCAGCCCTGAGGAAGCACAGCGCATCGGCCTCGTGGAAGACGCCGCGGTGCAGTGGGACGGCCTGCTGGACATCAACGTCGACGAACTGGAAGCGCAGGCCGAGGCGCCCCCAGCGGCGCTGCCGGGCATGCCTGAATGGGCGGTGGAAACCGAACCGTTGACTGGGCGCGAATTGGCAGACCAGGTGCAGATTGGTTTCGCCTACCAGATGCACCTGGAAGGCGAGTGGCACAAGGTGCGGCTGTCGCACGTCAGTGCCGGACGCAGCTTTTTCATCTTCACACGCGGCTCACGACACCAGAAAACGATGTCGCTGACCTACCGCATGCTGCTGCGGCTGTGCGAAGCGCAGCGCTTTCGCGCCATCGAGACCCGCACGTTGCTGGAACGGGCCACGGTGCGCGCGCGCCAGCAGCTGTCAGAACTGGCGAAGGCTTCGCGCACCGGGGCTGGGCGCCCACACTGATTCGCGCTGGCGCTGCAGTGGCGCTTCACCGCGGCGTTCAAGCCAAGGTCAGCTGCCGCGCCATGCGCAACGCGGCCACCAGGCTGGCGGAGTCGGCCCGGCCCTGGCCGGCGATGTCGAAGGCCGTGCCGTGGTCAGGGCTGGTGCGCACAAAGGGCAGGCCCAGCGTCACGTTCACCCCCTGCTCCACGCCGAGGTATTTCACGGGTATCAGCCCGTGGTCGTGCGTCATCGCCACCACGATGTCGAACTCGCCGCGGCGCGCCCGCATGAACACGGTATCGGGCGCCAAGGGGCCGGTGACGTTCAGGCCCCGGGCCGCCGCGGCTTGCACGGCGGGGGTGATGAAGCGGATCTCTTCGTCGCCAAACAAGCCACCCTCACCCGCATGCGGGTTCAGGCCGGCCACCGCGATGCGGGGCTGTGGCTGCCCCCAGCGTGCGGCCGAGGCGTGGGCGATCTGCAGCGTGCTGAGCACCGCGTCGAAGTCCAGCGCCTCGATGGCCTTGCGTAGCGACAGGTGGATGGTGACCAGCACCACGCGCAGCTCTTCATTGGCCAGCATCATGCGCACCGGTGGTGGCGGTTGGCCGGCAACGGCCGCCAGGTGCTGCAGCATTTCCGTGTGGCCGGGATACATGACGCCGGCCGCAGAAAGCGCTTCTTTGTGGATGGGTGCGGTGACGATGCCGGCTGCCTGACCGGACTGCACCAGGCGCACCGCGTGTTCGATGCAGCCGGCCGCAGCGCGGCCGCAACGTGCGTCCACACGCCCCCAGGGCAGATCGGCCAGGCCCGAAGGCAGGCCGGCGGGCTGCACAACCGGCAGGCAGCCTTCAGGCACCTCCCCCGGGTTCGGCACAGCATCAAACACCGCCACCATCGTGCGCGCTGCGCCCGGTGCAACCAGTTCAGCCGCGCGGCGCATGACCTGGACATCACCCACCACCACCACGCCTTCCAGTTGTCGGGCTGCGTGGGCCCGCACGATGGTTTCGGGGCCGATGCCCACGGCATCGCCCATCGTCAGCAGCAGCGGCCGTACCGGCGTGATGGCCGGGTGCGCGACGGGGTTCGGGCCGCCAGTCATGCGGGGTTGTCCACGTCAATGAAGCGGTGTTCAAGCCCGTGCTGCGCAGCAAGGTGTGCCGCCACGGCGGGCGCGCCATAGCGCTCGGTGGCGTGGTGGCCGCAGGCCAGGAAGGCCACGCCAGTCTCGCGCGCCAGGTGCGCCTGCGGCTCGGAGATTTCGCCGGTGATGAAAGCATCAGCGCCGGCTGCAATGGCGGCCTCAAAGTAGCCCTGCGCACCGCCTGTGCACCAGGCCACCCGTTGTAGCGCGCGGCCGTCGCCTGGCAGCAGCACGGGGCTGCGACCAAGCGCTTCCAGCACCTGCCCGGCCAATGCCACTGCACGGGTGGCAGCCGCGGCGGGGCCGATGAAGCCCAGCGCCTGGTCGCCAAAACGTGCATCGGCGCGCAGGCCCAGTTGCAGCCCCAGCTGCGCGTTGTTGCCCAGCTCGGCATGGGCGTCCAGCGGCAGGTGGTAGGCCAGCAGGTTGGCGCGGGCGGCCATCAGCAGGCGCACGCGCTCGGCCAGCCAGCCGGTGAGGCGGCCGTCCTGGCCGCGCCAGAACAGGCCGTGGTGCACCAGCAGCGTGTCGGCACCCCAGGCCAAGGCCTGTTCGATGAAGGCACGGCTGGCGGTGACGCCGGAGGCGATGCGCCGCACCTCGGGCGCACCCTCGACCTGCAGGCCGTTCGGCCCATAATCCTTGAAGGTGTCCGGCTGCAACAACACCTGCAGGCTGTGTTCGATCTCTGTACGGCTGGCCATGCGGCATTCTTGCCTGATTTGAGCCGGGTTGAGCCGGTGCCGCAGGGCTTGCGTTGGCGCCGACCGCACCCACCTGCAAGCTCGGCGAGCCGATTCGATACCGTCCACGGCAGCCCTTTTTTCCTAGCAAAGCAACCTTTCCATGTGGCGCAAGACCTGGCTGTTCTTTTCACAGGCCGTGACCTTGGGCGTGGCCGCGCTGTTTGTAGTGGCCACGTTCAGGCCGGCCTGGCTGGGTGACCCCACGCCGTCGGCCGGCGCCTGGTGGCCCAAAGCCAGCGTGATGCAAGGGCCCCCTGCCCTGCCGCCGGCAGCGGCCGCCTCGGGTTCAGCCCCCGTGGCAGCGCCCAACAGCTTTGCCGCAGCAGCACGCCGCGCCGCGCCGGCCGTCGTCAGCGTCACGGCCACCAAGCTGGCGACCAACCCCCACGCCGACGACCCCCGCTTCAAGTTCTTTTTTGGCGACCGCGCCCCCGATTCGGCGCCCAACCGCCGCCAGCTGGGCCTGGGTTCGGCGGTGATCGTGGCCCCCGAGGGTTACCTGTTGACCAACCACCATGTGGTGGAAGGTGCCAGCGAGATCGAGGTGCAGCTGGCCGACGGCCGCAGCACCCAGGCCCGGCTGGTGGGCAGCGATGTGGAAACCGACATCGCGGTGCTGAAGATCGACCTGCCCAACCTGCCCGTGCTGGCGCTGGGCGACGTGCGCGCGCTGCAGGTGGGCGACGCGGTGCTGGCCATCGGCAACCCCTTCAACGTGGGGCAGACAGTGACGGCCGGCATCGTGAGCGCGCTGGACCGCACGCAGGCGGGCACGCAGTTCCAGAACTTCATCCAGACCGACGCCGCCATCAACCCCGGCAATTCCGGCGGCGCGCTGGTGGACGGCAATGGCTACCTGGTGGGCATCAACACCGCCATCTTCTCGCGCGGCGGCGGCAACCTGGGCATCGGCTTTGCGGTGCCGGTGGACACCGCGCGCCAGGTGATGGAAGCCCTGATCGCCGGCGGCAAGGTGCGCCGCGGCTGGATTGGCGTGGAGCCGCGCGACCTGACCCCGGAACTGGCCGAGAACCTGTCGCTGCCACTGAAAAATGGCGTGCTGATCACTGGCGTGCTGCAGGACGGGCCCGCGGCCAAGGGCGGCCTGCGCCCGGGCGATGTGGTGCTGCAGGTGGGCGAGCAAACGGTGCGCACCACGAGCGACCTGTATGCCGCCGTGGCCGCGCTGAAGCCAGGCAGCACGGCGGTGTTCAGGGTGCAGCGCGGTGCCGAAACGGCGCAGGTGAAGGTGGAAGTGGCTGAACGCAGCCAGGCCATACAGACGCGGCGTTAGCCGCAGTCGCTACTTGGGGCCGCTGCGGCCGCCCGCGCTACAGCATCACCGCCAGTCGCTCGAGTATCAGCACCGCAAAAAAGCCCAGCGCGGCCACCAACGTCCACTTCACGATGACGATGCCACGCTGGCGCCACACCGCCTGCCCGCTGCCGATGTAGAGCGCAAAACACAACAGGCCGGCCACCAGAAGCAGCCCGAACACCAAACGAAACAGCAACATGCGGTGGCTTTCCTGGGGTGGCCGGCTACCAGGCCGGCGCCAGCGCACCAAAGCCGCTGGGGGCCTCGGCTTCGCGCTCGAAGGTGACGATGTCAAAGGCCGTTTCGTCGGCCAGCAGCTTGCGCAGCAACTGGTTATTCAAGGCGTGGCCGCTCTTGTAGGCGCTGTAGCTGGCCAAAAGCGGCTTGCCGGCGATGTGCAGGTCACCGATGGCGTCCAGGATCTTGTGCTTGACGAACTCGTCGTCGTAGCGCAGGCCCTCGGCATTCAGCACCTTGTAGTCGTCGATGACGATCACGTTGTCCATGTTGCCGCCCAGGCCCAGGCCGCGTGAGCGCATCATTTCCACGTCTTTCGTGAAGCCGAAGGTGCGCGCGCGGGCGATGTCGCGCTTGTAGACGCCGCTGGAAAAGTCAAATTCGACGCGGCGGCCGGTGGCGTCAACCGCCGGGTGGTTGAACTCGATCTCGAAGCTGAGCTTGTAGCCGTGAAAAGGGTCCAGCCGGGCCCACTTCAGCGTGGCGCCCTGACCTTCGCGCACCTCCACGGCCTTCTTCACGCGCAGGAAACGCTTGGGGGCGTTCTGCAGTTCGATGCCGGCGCTTTGCAGCAGGAAGACGAAGCTGGCAGCGCTGCCGTCCAGGATGGGCACTTCTTCGGCGCTGATGTTCACCACCAGGTTGTCCACGCCCAGGCCGGCGCAGGCTGACATCAGGTGCTCGATGGTCTGCACCTTGGCTGCCGACGGGTCGCCGCCGGCGCTGATGGTGCTGGCCATGCGCGTGTCACTGACTGAAAACGCGTTGACCGCGATGTCCACCGCCGGTTTCAGGTCCACGCGCCTGAAGACGACGCCGCTGTCGGCTGGCGCCGGACGCAGCGCAATCTCAACTTTCTGCCCGCTGTGCACACCCACGCCGACGGCCTGGACGGTTTTCTGGAGCGTGCGCTGTCTGATCATGGGCATCATTTTCAACCCAAAGGCCACGCCGGCGTTGGGCGGGGCCAACTGGCCGCAGCGGCCGACCAAAAGCAGCACCGCCGGCCCACCGACCGAGCCGCTGCGCCAGCCGCGACCAAATACCGCCGGGGCCAGCGCCGTTGCGACCAGACCACGTTGCAGCGCAGCGGTGAAGGTTACCCTTGCACCCATGCTGTTGCCACGGCCCACACCCCTTGTCGACGACCCGGCCACGGACGACGCGGCGCTGGTGCGGCGCTGCCGTGCCGGCGACGCTGCGGCCTGGGAGGCGCTGGTGCGCCGCTACCAGCGCGTGGTGCACGGCATTGCGCGCAGTTCAGGCCTGGATGAACAACTGGGCGCAGACGTCTTCCAGACGGTGTTCCTGCGCCTGCTGCAGCACCTGCCGCGCATTGCCGAACCGGAACGCCTGCAAGCCTGGCTGGTGACCACCGCCAAGCGCGAATCGTGGCTGCAGCGGCAGCGCAGCCGGCGCCTGGTTTCATGGAACGGAGTCGACAGCGATGAAGCCGGCGGCGTGGGCGACGACCACGGCGACGCACCGCGTGCCCAGTACCCGGGCCAACGCGCCGACGCGGCACCAGGCCCCGAAGCCACGGTGGAACACTGGCAACAGTTGGCGCAAGTGCAGTTGGGGCTGCAGCGCCTGGACCCGCGTTGCAGGCAGCTGTTGCAAGCGCTGTTCCACGCCGAAGCGCCGGGCTACGAGCTCATCGCCCGGCGGCTGGACATGCCGGTGGGCAGCATCGGCCCGACACGGTCGCGCTGCCTGGCCAAGCTGCGGGGCCTGGTCGAATGAGCGGGGCGATGTATCAGCCAGGCTGCGCGCCGCTCTGTACAGGCATGGGCACTCCACCATGAAAGACAACCACCGCATGACAGACGAAGAGTGGGCCGCCGTGGTGCAGGCCGCTGCGGCCCTGCCCGATGCACCACCAGCGCTGGTGCAAGCCGCCATTGACCTGTGGCAGCTTCACGCCCCCAGACCGGTTGTGCAGCACGTGCTGCAACGCTTTCGCGCGCTGCTCAGCTTCGACAGCTGGCAGGCGGCGCCCGTGGCAGCAGGCATGCGCGCACTGCGCTCCGAAGTGCGGCAGCTGCTGTTCACGGCCGCGGCGGGCGATGTCGACCTGCGCATCGAGCCGCTGTACGACGGCACGTATGTGTTGTCGGGGCAGGTGCTCAGCGCCGATGCACAGGGCGTGATCGAGTTGATCGCGGCCAACGCCGACGAACTCCCACCAGTCGCGTCCCTGGCCGCGCTGGACACCAGCTGCGAGTTCAGGCTGGCACCGGTGCGCCGCGGCAGCTACCAGCTCACCGTGAACCTGGAGCAGCAGCAGATCGTGCTGCCGTTGATCGACATTGGCCCGTACGGGGAAGCTGCCAACCCGTGAACGAGGCCCAGGCCGGCGAGCCGGCGGCCCAGCACGCGCACCGGCTGATGGCCGGTGAAGTGACGGCTGACGGCGCGATGCTCACCGAAGGGTCGGCGCTGGCGCTGGCCTGGGCCCTGAAAGACCAGTGCTACGCCGCCTGGAGCAGTGAACCGCAGTCGGCCGTTCGCGCCGCCGACCTGCTGCACGACCTGACTGAAACGGCGGCCGCCGCTGGCCTGGCGAAACACGGGCCGGTGATGCAGGCCCTGGCCGCGTGGGCCCGGGGCATCGCGCACATCGTGCAAGGCGACATGGAAGCTGCGGTCAAGGCCCTGGATGCAGCCGCACACGGCTTCGCGGGCCTGGCCCAGCCACTGCCCGCGGCCCTGACCCAGGTGCCCAAGATCATGGCGCTGGCCATGCTGGGCCAGCACGAGGCCGCCGCGCAGTGCGCCGAAACCGCACAGCGCGACCTGAGTGCAAGCGGTGACCACCGGGCGGCCAGCAAGGTGGCCTTGAACCGCGGCCACCTGCACATGGAGGCGGACCAGTACGCCTCGGCGGCCGCCTGTTTCCGCCAGGCCGCCGACCTGTTCAACGCCATCGGCGACGCCGAACATGCCGTGATGGCCGACATCGGGCTGGCCGATGCGCTGACCGCCGTGGGCGACCTGGACGACGCAGCCGCCGCCTACGCGCAGGCGGGTGAATCGGCCAGCCGCCACAACTTTCCGGTGCTGCAGGCGATGGTGGAAGAGTCGCTGTCGCTGCTGTACCTGGTGCGCGGCCGGTTCCAGGCGGCGCTGGCCGGCATGGAGGGCGCACGCCGCCGCTATGCGGCGCTGCAGATGCCCCAACACCTGGCCATCGCGCACAAGCAGCTGTCTGACGCGTACCTGGAACTGCGCATGCTGCCCGAAGCACTGGCCGGCTACGACGCGACGCTGGCCAGCTTTCGCGCGCTGGACATGCCGGTTGAACGGGCGTGGACCCTGGTGCAACGCGGGCGCTGCATGGCGCTGCTGGGCCACGCGGCCGAAGCAGGGCCGCCTTTGGCCGAGGCCGGCCAGTTGTTCGAACGCCTGGACAACAACACCGGCGCTGCGGCCGTGGCGCTGGCCCAGGCCGAGCTGGCGTTGTCGCGCGCCGACGCCGCCGGCGCCAGGGCCCTGGCTGAAGCCGCGGCTGCGCGCTTTGCGCAAGCCGGGCGGGTGGACCGGCGATTGCAGTCCCAGATCGTGCAGGCCCGCAGCCTGCTGGCGCTGGGCGATGCCGACGCGGCTGCAGCCTTGTTCGAAGCCACGCTGCAGGATGCCCGGCGCAACGAACTGCTGCCGGTGCAACTGCGGTGCCTGAGCGGCCGCGCCATGACCCGCTGGGCGGCAGGGCCTGACGAGGCCGCGCGTCCCGACCTGGAAGAGGCCGTGGAACTGTTCGAGTCGCTGCAGCGCAGCCTGCCGGGTGATGAACTGCGCAGCGCCTTCCAGAGCGACCACCTGTGGCCTTTCCAGGCCTTGCTGGAACTGGAAATGCAGGCCCATGAACAAGGCCGGGCGGACGCCGCTGTGGTGCTGTTGAGCCTGGACCGTTTCCGCGCGAACGCGCTGGCCGACCGGCTGAGCGCGGGGCGTCGTTCCGACGAAGTCGGCCCCAGCGATGAAACGCAGGCTGCCACGCACGACCAGCGGGCACGGCTGGCCTGGTTGTATCGGCGGCTGAACCAGTCGGAACACGAGGCGGCGGCTTCAGCAGGGCTGACGGCTGAACTGCGCAAGACCGAACACGAGCTGCTGGAACGCGCGCGTCGGGTGCGCTTGGCGGCTGCCACGGGCCCGGGTGCAGGCGCGGCATCGGGCCTGGACATCGGCCGGCTGCAGCAGGCCCTGCAGGCGGGCGATGCCTTGGTCGAATACGGCCTGCTGGGCGACGAGTTGCTGGCCTGTGTGGTGACCGGCCAAGGTGTGCAGGTGGTGCGCCGGCTGGCCGCCGCGCCCCAGGTGCTGGCGGCCGTTCAATCGGCACGCCTGCAGATCGAAACGCTGCGTCACGGCAATGCCACCCTGCAGCGCCACCTGCCGCTGCTGGAGCAGCGTGTGCAGGGCCACATGCAGCGCCTGCATGCGCTGCTGTGGCGCCCGCTGGCGCCCCTGCTTTCGGGCTGCACGCGCGTGATGCTCGTGAGCCCTGCGCAGCTGAGCGCCGTGCCCTGGGCCGCCCTGCACGACGGCGAACGTTGCCTGGCGCAGGCGCTGCAGATCGCGTTGGCCCCCAGCGCCCGCATTGCCAATGACGTGCTGTCGCGCAGCAGCCCGGCCGCCCGCTGCGTGCTGGCGCTGGGTGAATCGACCCGACTGCCCCACGCCGCCACCGAAGCGCAAATCGCACTCTCGCTCTTCGAGCAGGGCTGGGCTTTTGTGGGCAGCGAAGCCACCGGCGCGCAATTGCGGGTGCACGCCCACCGAGCCGACACCATCCACCTGGCCTGCCACGGACAGTTCCGCGCCGACAACCCGGCGTTCTCGGCCTTGCACCTGCACGACGGCCCGCTGACAGCCGAGTCCATCGAGACCTTGCGCCTGGCGCAGGCCACCGTGGTACTGAGCGGCTGCGAAACCGCGCTCAGCGACACGCGCGGCGGCGACGAGATGTTCGGGCTGACGCGCGCCTTCCTGGTGGCCGGCGCCTCGCGCGTGGTCGCAGCACTGTGGCCTGTGGACGATGCAACCACGCTGCATTTCATGACCGACTTCTATGGCGGCTTGCAAAGCGGGTTGCTGCCCGCAGCAGCCCTGCAACAGGCCCAGCTGCGCGCCCGCGATCGCCAGCCCCACCCTTTCTTCTGGGCACCGTTTACGCTGACGGGCCGTTGGTGACTTCCCGCAACCGCGGGGATGCGCTCTCCAGGCGCGCCTCAGACAATCGGTTCGTTACGGGTTGGTCATCAGAAGCGCAGGTGTCGCGGTTTGCTACGTTCCTGAACCCCCGCTCGACAGGCCTTGAGAGGGATGGAAATGTTCAGAAGCACCGGCCGGGCAAAGGCATCGCGGCGCGGACCGTTGCAGTGGGCGCTGTTGTGGCTAGCGCTGGCTTTGCCCGGTGCGCCTGCGGCCGGCGCGGGAGCTGACAGCGTTGCCGGCGAGATCCTCGTGCAGCTGCGCGAAGGCAGCGCCCTCTCGCCGCTTCTGGCCAAGCACCGGCTGACGCTGATGGCGCGTTTCGGCCAGCGCGAAATCTACCGGCTGAAGGTGATTGGCCGCGACAAGGTCAAGGACAAGCTCGAAGCGCTGCGCCTTGAACCTGCGGTGCGGTCCGTGGAAGAAAACGCGAGTTACAAGCTCATCGATTTTGTAAAGAGCCGTTCGTGGGCCATTGGCGAGGCCGACGCCACGGTCGGCACGCAATGGGCCGCGCAAGCCGTGCACCTGGCGCCGGCGCACCGCATCAGCACCGGCCGGGGCGTGCGCGTGGCCGTTCTCGACACCGGGGTGGACCGCCACCATCCGGCGCTGGCCGGCAAGCTTCTGCCGGGCTTTGACTTCGTCGACTGGGACCACGACCCGGCCGAGGTTGCTGCGGCCGGCAGCCCGGCCTACGGGCACGGCACGCACGTGGCCGGGCTGGTGGCGCAGGTGGCGCCGGGCGCCCGCATCATGCCGTTGCGGGTGCTGGACGCGCAGGGCCAGGGCAATGCGTGGGTGCTGGCCGAAGCCATGCTGCATGCAGTCGACCCCGACGGCAACCCGCACACCGACGATGGCGCCCACGTCATCAGCCTGAGCCTCAGTACCACCGGCAAGACCGAACTGTTCAAGAAGGTCCTGAAGCTGGTGTCTTGCGGCGACAAGGCCAAGGTCCAGAGTGACACGCCCCGCCCCATCGTCATCAACCCCAACGACGATGACGACCTGCCGCTGACCCTGAGCGAGAAGGCCCGCTGCAGCGGTTTTGGCGGCGCGGTGGTGGTCATCGCTGCAGGCAATCATGGCAGCGACAAGATCCACGCCTACCCCGCTGCCGAAGTCTCGGAGTCTTTGATTTCCGTCGGCGCCAGCACCCGGCAGGGTTGGCTGGCGCGCTTCAGCAACCATGGCTGGGTGAAGCTGGCAGCCCCTGGCGCAGAGATCGTCAGCGCCGTGCCGGGCGGCGGTTTTGCCAGCTGGAGCGGCACCTCGATGGCCGCGCCTTTTGTTGCAGGCGCGGCCGCGTTGCTGCGTTCGCGCGAGCCCGGCTTGAAGTCGGAAAGGGTGGTCAAACGCCTGGAAGAAACGGGCAGCAAGCTCTGCGGCACCGGCATGCGACAGCTGGACGTTCTGGCCAGCCTGACGCGGCAACGCGTAAACGACAGGCCCGACTGCGGCCGGCGCCCCGACTGAACCCGCTGCAGCGCGCCCTTCAGCCCTGCAGCCCTGCAGCCCTGCAGCCCTTCAGCCCTTTAGCCCTTTAGCCCTGCGACCCTTCAGACTGAAGGCCCGAGATCGGCCAGGCGATGGCGCTGCAGGCGAAATCGCATCGCGTCGCGGCTGATGCCCAGCAGGCGTGCTGCCGCGCTGACGTTGCCGTGGGCGCGCTGCAAAGCCCGTTGCAGCGTTTCCCGCTCCAGGCGCTGACGGTTCAGTTCTTCCGCGCAGAGTGGGGCCGGCAGCGGCGCCGGCTGCGCCCGCTGCGGCACGGCCAGCGGCAGGTGGTGCGGATGAACGGTGCCCGAGTTCTGTAGCAGCACGGCGTGTTCCATGGCGTGGCGCAGTTCAGCCAGATTTCCGGGCCAGCGGTGCCCGGCCAACAATTCCAGCGCCGCGCGGGACAGCACCGGGGGCTCGACGCTGCGGCGCTGCGCCGCCTGTTCGATGAAGTGATGCGCCAGCAGCGCCAAGTCGGCGCCACGGTCGATCAACGGCGGCATATTCAGGCACACGGGGGAACACTGGGCCGCCAGGGCGGGCAGCAGATGGCCGGTGGCCAGCAGGTCCTGCGGGTGGGCCTGAAGCGCAAATACAAAACGCACGTCCTGCGGCAGCCTTCGCGCACCGGCCACTTGCCGCAAGGCCTGGGCATTGAGCAGCACAGCCAACCGCGCCTGCAGCCGCAACGACAGGACAGTCAGACCGCTGAAGAACAGCGTGCCGCCGTTCGCCGCAGCCATCAGTCCACCAGCCATGGGCTGCGGTGCGCCAGGCGATGCGTCAGCCTCTGCGCCAAACAACCGGGCTTCGGCGCCGGGCTCCAGCAGGTCTTCTGCGTCAACGAAGACCAGCGGGCGGTCGCGGCGGGGGCCTTCGAAGTGCAGGGCCTGCGCAGCTTCGCACTTGCCACTGCCGCTGGGCCCCAGCAGCAGCACGGGCAGTGCGGCGCCATGCAGCATTTCGTTGTCCAGCAGCACACGCATCTGGGTCTTCAACCGCAGCATGGCGTTCGACTCACCAACCAGACGCGCCAGACCCCGGGTGTCGGCCTGACGCTGCCCGCGCGTGGCCTCGTTGGCAGACCTGCACGATGGGCCGCGCAGCCTGGCGAGCTCAGCACACACCGCCTGGGCGTCCATCGGCGCCGTCAGCACCAGCGCCCCTGCGAAACCTCAGAGTGCGCCAGGCCGGGGCGTGCCGTAATGACCAGCACCAGCAAGTGGCCGGGTTCCGCAGGCTGGAGCAACCCGATCGCGCCGTCACCCGGGTCCGATGCAGCGCATGCACCCCTGCCCGACCCCGTACAAAAAACGTCCATGCTGCCCTGCCCTGAGCCTCGCGCCAGGGCAGCGCCACGCCGCCCTCCAGATGAAACAGAGCGGGCCGGCCGGGTCTTGATACAAGGCACAACGCGCGCCGGCACCCTCAGACCAGGGGGACTCCGTCAACTGCGAATCAGCACGGCACAGGCTGGGGATGGCAGAACGGCATGGCGGAGTAACAAACCATGACAGCGTGGCCTGTCACGGCCCTGTCGAAACTGAGTGGATGACCCAGGCATTGGCCTGGCCCGGGTGGTGGATGCCCCGTTTCAAGCCGAGACAACCGGACACAACTTGAACCACCTGCTGCGGGCTTCGACACAGGCGCGTTGTTATCTTTCAGCACAACCCACAAGAACGAGGAGTGCTGCATGCGCAGTCTGGAAGCTTTCGAATGGCCGCTGGTCAGCGGGGGCCAGCAACCGGGCCGGCTGACTGCCGCTGCCCCGAAGACGCAGGGCGTGACCCGGGTCGCCACTGCGCTGCGCCTGCGGATCGACAGTTATCGCGAGCCCGTGCCCAGTTCCAGCAACAAGGGGTTCTATCCCTACGACACCCGCGCCCTGATGCTGTCGCGCTGACCGCGTAGCGCCCGGCGCTCGGCCGGCGCTTCAAGAAGGCCGTGAACCTTCCGGCCTAACGTGGCATCTCGCGGCCGCTTTCCAGCGTGGAACGCAGCGCGCCAAAGCGGCCCACGGCCGCGGCCACGCGCCAGTGTGCGCGGGTCAGGATGGCGCGCGATTCGGCCCATTGCAGGCGGGCGCCAGCGGTTGAGGACTGCGCTTGCAGCAGGTCGGTGAAACTGCCCACCCCCAGCCGGAAGCGTTCGGTGGAAACGCGCAGCGTGGCTTCTGCGCTGTCCAGCAGGCTGCGGCTGGCGCGCAGCGAAGAACGTTCGCCCAGCAGCGCCTGCGCCTCTTGCCAGACCTGCAGCGCGGTTTGGCGCTCGGCCTCTTCAAGCTCTGCGGCGCGGGTCTGGGCCAGGCCCTGGGCGTCCTGGATCTGCGAGCGCAACACGCCGCGGTCCAGCAGCGGCACGCTCCATTCCAGCGACGCGCTGGTGTCGGTGCCAGACCCGCTGCTGCCGCCGCTGACACCGCCCACCGACCGCGAGCGGCCGGCGCGGGCGCCCAGCGAGACATTGCCCCAGCGCTGCGACTCGAAGCCCGCAGCCCGCGCCTGCGCCTGCGCCTGGCGCGCACGCGACGCCGCCACACGCGGGTGGTTGGCACGCGCTTCCTGCACCAGTGCTTCCACGTCCAGCGGTGTTTCCTCAGCGCTGTCGCCTGGGCCCTCGCCCGGCGCAAGCACCAGCGGCCGCTGCGCCGGCCAGCCCATGGCCAGCGCCAGTTCACCGCGCGCCGACATCCAGGCATTCCAGGCACGGGCGTAGTCCAGGCGCGTTTGCGCCAGCGCCGTCTCGGCCTGCAGTTTTTCCAGCTGCGACGCGGCGCCTGCGCCCAGGCGCGCCCTGGCCATGCGCTGGCTTTCCAGCGCGGTGCGCACGTTGGTGTTGGCGGCTTCGAAGCGCCAGAACGTGGCCTGTGCAGCCGCGTACAACTGCGCTGCCTGCGCCACGGCTGTCAGCACCTCGCTGCCCTGATCGTCCAATGCGGCCTGCAAAGCCTGGCGCGATTCACGCACCGCAGCCGTCGTGGCCCCGAAGTCGTAAAGCACCCACTGCAGATCGGCCGCCGCGCTGCTCTGCGCCTTTTCGCCGCGCGCGCCGTCCACACCGCCGCGCAGCGCCAGGCTGGGCTGCCAGGCCGATTGCGCACGGTCAAGTTGCGCCCGCGCCTGCACCACACCGCCCGCGCTTTGGCGCAGACGTGTGTTGTTGCACACCGCAGCGCGCAGCGCCGCCGCCAGCGCCACCGGCTGGTTCACGTCTTCGACCACGCCGTCGCGGCAGCGCGCCCGGTCCAGCAACCAGCCCATGGCTTCAGCGCTGCTGCCGGACACCAGGGGAGGCGCCTTGCCCGCCTGCGCCGCAGGCTGTGCCACCGCGACGGCAGCACCCAAAGGCAGCAACAGCGCGCAGGCCCAGCGCTGCAGCCACCGATTCATGCTGCGCGACCGCCGGACAGCACCGCAAGCCGCTTCAGGTAGTCGCCGGCGCGGTCGTCGCGCACGATGCAGCCGTCGGCCATCTCGACCACGCGGTCCACGGTGGCCAGCGTCTGCGGTCGGTGGGCCACCACGATGCGGGTGATGGCCATGGCGGCAATGGCGCGCCCGACTTCGGCTTCCCGCGCCACGTCCAGGTGGCTGGTGGCTTCGTCCAGTATCAACACGCGCGGCCGGCGGTACATGGCGCGCGCCAGCAGCACGCGCTGCTTCTGCCCGCCCGACAGCGTGGTGCCCATGTCGCCCACCAGCGTCTGGTAGCCCATGGGCAGCTGCATGATGTCGTCGTGGATGCTGGCCATGCGCGCGCACTCTTCGATCCAGTTGCGGTTGGCCTGCGGGTCGAAGAAGCAGATGTTGTCGGCGATGGAACCGGCAAACAGCACGTCGTCCTGCATCACCGTACCGACCTGCATGCGCCACTGGTCCAGCCCCATCGTGGTGACGGGAATGCCATCGATCTTGATGACACCGCGCTGCGGCAGGTAAACACCCATGATCAGGTTGACCAGCGTCGTCTTGCCGCAGCCCGAGGGCCCGGCGATGGCCACCGACTGCCCTGCCGGTATGCGCAGGTTCAGGTTTTCCAGCACGTCGGGCGAGCCCTGGGCATAACGAAAGCTGAGGTTCTGGATCTCGATCTCGGGCGCACCGGCGCGACGCACCTGCGCGCGGCCCACGGTGTTGGGCTCAGCCGGCGTCAGCACGATGTCGGCCAGCCGCTGCGCGTCCAGGCCCAGCATGCGCAGCTCGAAGTACTTGTTCACCAGCTCGGTGAAGCGGCTGTCGAACTGCCCACGGTAGGCCAGGAAGGCCAGCAACATGCCCACCGACATCGTGCCGGCGATGACGTCGCGCGCGCCGAGGCCCAGCAACAGCAACGCAAACAGGCCCGACAGCGTGCGCCGCACCAGGCTGTACAGGATCTCCAGCTTCTGGATGCGCAGGTCGGCGTTGACGTCACCCACCATCAGCGACTGCCAGGCACCCATGCGTTCGGTGTTGCGTGCAAACAGCCGAATGGTGCGAATGCCGCGCACGGTTTCCAGCAGGTGGCTGGACTCGGCCGCCGAGCGCACCAGGTGTTCTGAGGTGGCGCGCTTCAGGGGCCCGTACCAGGCAAACCGGATGGCCGTGTACAAGGCCACCGACAGCACCGCCACCGCCGTCAGCACGGGGCTGTACAGCAGCATCAGCACCAGCGACAGAATCACCATCAGGCCGTCGAGCGCCACTTCGACGAAGGTGCTGGTCAGCACCTTCTGGATGTTGCTGATGGAGCCGAAGCGCGACATGACGTCGCCCAGGTGGCGGCGCGCGAAGTAGTCCAGCGGCAGCTTCATCAGATGCGCCAGCACGTTGGAACGCCACTGCACGCGCAACTGCGTGCTCACGCGCAGCAGCAGCCACGACCGCACCAGCGTCAGAAACTGCTGCACCACCATCAGCAGCACAAAACCCACCGCCAGCGTGCCCAGCAGGTCGAGGTCGCGCGAGATGACCACGTGGTCGACCACCCACTGCATGAACAGCGGGCTGATCAGCGTCAGCACCTCCAGCGCCAGTGACACCGCCAGCACGCGCCACACCGTCGTCCACAGGCCGGCCACGCGCCCCACCAGGCGGCCCAGTGAAATGCGCTGGCCTTCTTGCTTGGGCGCAAAGCTGTCGCCCGGCCAGACCTCGAGCGCCACGCCCGTGAAGTGGGCCGACATTTCCTTGAAGGTGAAACTGCAGTCACCGACCGCGGGGTCCAGCACCTCGCAGCGGTCGGCCGTCACTTGGTGCAGCACCACGAAGTGACCCAGGTCCCAGTGCAGGATGCAGGGCAGGCGCAGTTCTTTCAGCTCCTCCACTTCCAGCCGCACCGCACGGGTCGTCAGCTGCTCGGCCTGCGCGACGCGGATGATCTCGCTCAGCGTCATGCCTTGCGGCATGGCGCCGTGGCGCGACCGCAGCGTGGGCAGATCGGTTACTGTGCCGTAATGCCCCAGCACCATCGCCAGGCAGGCCAGGCCGCATTCAGAGGCCTCCGACTGCAGCACCACGCTGGCGCGCTGGCGCAGGCCCAG
>JAYSXE010000207.1:0-16568 GCA_043717565.1 Burkholderiales bacterium
GAAAAAGACATCCTCGACGCCCTTGGGCTTTCCATAAAGTGACCACACCATGAAGACCCGCATCACCGAATTGTTCGGCATCCAGCACCCCATCATCCAGGGCGGCATGCACTATGTCGGCTTTGCCGAGCTCGCGGCGGCCGTCAGCAACGCGGGCGGCATGGGCATCATCACCGGCCTGACGCAGAAGACCCCTGCGCTGCTGGCCAACGAGATCGCCAAGTGCCGCGCCCTGACCGACAAGCCCTTCGGCGTGAACCTGACCTTCCTGCCCACCGTGAGCAGCCCCGACTACCCGGGCTACATCAAGGCCATCCTCGACGGCGGCGTCAAGGCGGTGGAGACCGCAGGCAACAACCCGCAGAAGTGGCTGCCGATGCTGCACGAGGCGGGCGTGAAGGTGATCCACAAGTGCACCAGCGTGCGCCATTCGCTGAAGGCCCAGGCCATCGGCTGTGATGCGGTCAGCGTCGACGGCTTCGAGTGCGGTGGTCACCCCGGTGAAGACGACATTCCCAACTTCATCCTGCTGCCGCGTGCGGCCGATGAACTGAAGATCCCGTTTGTGGCCAGCGGCGGCATGGCCGACGGGCGCAGCCTGGTGGCCGCGCTTGCGCTGGGCGCCGAGGGCATGAACATGGGCACGCGCTTCATCGCCACGAAAGAAGCGCCGGTGCACCAGAACGTGAAAGACGCCATCGTTGCCGCCAGCGAACTGGACACGCGGCTGGTGATGCGCCCGCTGCGCAACACCGAGCGTGTGCTGAAGAACGCGGCCGTTGATCGCCTGCTCGAGAAGGAAAAGGCCCTGGGCGCCGATCTCAAGTTCGAGGACATCATCGACGAGGTGGCCGGCGTCTACCCCAAGATCATGATGGACGGCGCGATGGAGGCTGGTGCCTGGAGCTGCGGCATGGTGGCCGGGCTGATCCACGACGTCCCGACGGTGAAGGAACTGATCGACCGCATCATGGCCGAGGCCGAGCAAATCATCGAGCAGCGGCTGGCGCGGTTTGCGGCGGCGAGGTGAGCCGCCGACAGGCCTGCCAGGGCCCTAGCTGCTGCTGGCCCGCCAGGCCCAGGCGGCAGCTCGCAGGCGCTGAGCCAGGTGCAGCGCGATGTTGCGGTAAAGCTGTGCCGCCAACTGCGGGTCTTCGGCCTGCAACCGCCGCAGCGCGTCTTCGTCCAGCGCATGCACGACGGTCTCTCCGCAGGCCACCGCGTCGCCGCTGCGGCCTTCGCCGTCAAGCATCGCGGTTTCGCCAAACATCATGCCCGGCGACAGGCTGACGAACCGTTGTGGCAGGGTGTCGGGCTCGTCGGCCTGGCCGGCGCTGTAGATACTGATGGAGCCGGCCGTGACCACGTACAGGCCGTTGCCCGGGTCGCCCTTGCGGAACAGGTATTCGCCATCTGCCAGGTGTCGGGTTTTCAGGTTCTGGGCCAGCCGCGCGCAAACGGCTGGGTCCAGGTCCGCCATCAGGCCGGTCTGTTCCAGCGGCACGGTTTGGCGCAGCGGCGCCACGCCAGCCTGTGCCAGCAGCTCAAGCTCTGCAGCTTCCACAGCATGGTCGATGTCTGCAGCGCCTTTTTCGGCGACCAGGCCTTCGCCAACAAACTGCCGCAGCAGGCGGCCGTGTCGGTTGTTCGCACCCACCGCAGCCAGCCGCAGCGTGACGCCGCGACCGAACAAGCGGCGGTTCAGCTGCAGAAGCACCACGGCGCCCGAGGCGTCGATCAGGCTGACCCGGCGAAAGTCCAGCACCAGTGTGTGGCAGCGGCCGTCCAGACCTTCGGCCAGTTGGGCCACACGATCGGCGCTGCCAAAAAACAGCGCGCCTTCCAGTTCCAGTATCACGATGCGCTCGCGCAGCGTCTGCAGCCGGACTTCATCGCCAGCCATGTAAACCCGGCGCGAGGGCATGTCGACTGCCGTGCATTGCCTTCGCACCAGCGATCGGTTCATGGTGCGCATGAACAGGATCACCGACAGCAGCGCACCCGAGGCAACCGCGGCAGGAAGCCCCAACACCAAGGTGACGGCACAGACCAGGCCCATCACCAGCAGCGCCAGTTGCAAGTCGGCCGTGCGCGGGCCGCGCCACCACTGAACCAGCAGCCCGAGCGACCAGCGGTCAGCCATCAAGGCGGCGTTCACGGCCAGGCCTGCGCCCAGCACCACCAGGGGCAGAAAGGCCAGGGCGGGCGTGGCGGCGATGAGCAAACCAAAGAGCGCGCTGGCGAAGAGCGTGCCAACCCGGCTTCGTCCGCCAGCCTCCCGCATGTACAGCGCGCGCGGGCGCAGAAACATCACCGGCAGCCCGCCCAGCAGCCCAGAGGCCACGTTCGCAGCGCCCAACGCCAACGCCTCACGCCGTGGCTCGGTGCGGGTGTGGCAGGCCTGGTCCATGGCCAATGTGTTCAGGACCAGTTCCAGTGTGCCGAGCAGGGCCATCGTCAGCCCCGCGATGAGGGCTGCGCCTGCGTGCTGCCGCAGCAGAGGCGCCAAGTTCACGTCCAACAAAGGAGCCAGCGTGTCGACCTGGGGCCAAGCGGGCGGTATAGAGCCGAGCAGCGGGCCCAGCGGCAGCTGTGGCAGTTGGGCGTGCACTGCGCCGTAGAGCAGGGTGCCGCCCAACAAACCGATGAAGGTGGCCGGTAGCCGCGGGTTCAGCCGCGGCAAGCCCCAGATGATGGCCAACGTGGCCAGCCCCACCACCACGGTGGCGGGCTGGATGGGCGGCAGGTTCTGCCAACGCTGCCCGTGCAGCGCATCGGTGGGCCAGCCCAGCAGCAACGGCAGCAGCGCTGCGAACGCCAGCAGCGACACACCGTTCATGAAGCCTGCCAGTACCGGCTGGGGCACGAATTGCGCAAACCGAAGCAGCCCCGACAGGCCGAGCGCGATCTGGAACAAGCCCATGCTCACCACGGCCGCCGCCACCAAGGCCAACAGTTGCGCCAGTTGAGCCGGGTTCTGGGCCGAGAAGCCGGGGTCGGCAGCGACACCGGCGACCAGCATGCCCACCACCAGCACGGGCGTTGCCGACGGCCCGCCCGCCGGCACCGGTCCGCGCGACAGCAATGCAAAAACAGCCCCCCCCACGGCGCTGGCCACCAGCGCGCCGGCAATGCCCAGTGGGGTGGCCTGCGCGCCCAGCGCAGCAAAGGCCAGCAGCCCGAGGGTCAACGCCGGAGCCAGGCTCAGCGTGCAGCCGGCGATGCCGGCCTTGAGTTCACGCCAAACGGGCGCGGGCTTCGGCTGCCGCATCAGCGCAGGGAATGTAGGCATCGAGCGTGACGTTGGAGCGAGGAGCCAAACAAGCATGCTAGGTCTGCTGCAGCGATATGGCTCTCCGCAGATTCACCTCTTGACGGTGCGGATCCGGCATCGAATCGCAGCCGCCCATCGAAAGTATCGCTTGCGCCGCCGCGGCTTTACCGGCGCCGATGCCGCCTGAATGGAGTCAAGCGAACATCACTCAGGGAAAACTACAGCTTCAAACGAGCTTGAAGGAACAAAAATCATCAGCACAAGAACTTGAAGCGCGCAGACCTACGGCCTGAACAGGCCCCCAGCGCTGCTGTGCAGCCTGTCGGCCCCAGGGGCGCTGCAGGTGTCTTCAGGCCCCCATCTCCTGCATTTGTCCCGATTCCAGCACCTGCAGCGCCGGGCCGTCTTGCGCCAGCGCCAGCAACAGGGCGCGTGCCACCACGGCGGCTTGTATGGGCCGCCAGGTCTTGGGAATGAAGCGCAACAGTGGTGCCGTCAGCGCCAGTGCCCAGCGCTCGCCAGCGCGCGCAGGTTGGCCCAGCGCGGCGCGATTTCCGTCCAGCAGCGAAGGGCGTGCGATGACCAGGCGTTCGAAACCCAGCGTCTGCAGTTCGGCTTCCATCTCGCCCTTGACGCGGCTGTAGAAAGACCGCGCTGACGGGCTGGCGCCCAGTGCCGACACCACTGCCAACCGCTGTGCCCCCGCGCGCTGCGCGGCGCGTGCAAAGGCCAGCACGGCGGTGTGGTCCACGGCGCGAAAGGCCTGCTGCGAGCCGGCCACCTTGATGGTGGTGCCCAGGCAGCAAAAGGCGCGGTCGGCCTGCGGCAGCGGGGGCAGGGCGCCGTAGTCCACCACGTGCAGGCGTCGCAGCGGGTTCGCGGCCGCAGCAGCGCCCGCGGGCAGGCGGCGTACCAGCAGGTGAATGGGGCCGGGGCCGGTCCATTGGCGGGCCAGTTCCTGGCCGATGAGGCCGGTGGCGCCGGCAAGCAGGGCAGTCATCGTTGGAGCTTATGGTTTTTTGGGCGGGGTGGGCGCACTGGGCGCACTGGGCGGCGACGGGGGTGCAACCGCTTCGAGCGTGCTGGCCACGCCCGGCTCGCCCGGCACGGCCGGTTGCTGCGGCCCGATGCCGGCCACCAGGCCCGGCGGCGGCGAACCTTCTGCCGTGAAGTCGGTTTTCGCCTGCGACAAGCTGGTCTTTGGCGGCACCACCGGTGGGCTTGCGACCTTGGCCGCCCGGCGCGCGCGCGCCTTGGCCACCGCCGCGGGTGGCGCAACCGGCTCTGCGGGCGCCGGTGCGCCCAGCAACTGGCGCAGCACAAAGGGCAGGATGCCGCCGTGCTGGTAATACTGCACCTCGATGTCGGTGTCGATGCGCAGCGTCACCAGCACCTGGCGCAGCGTGCCGTCGGCATGGCGGATGAGCAGCGTCGCGTCGGCCAGCGGCAGCACCGGGCTGGCCAGCACCACGTCCACTTCCTCGTCACCGGTCAAGCCCAGACTCAGCCAGGAAACGCCGCTCTTGAACTGCAGCGGCAGCACGCCCATGCCGATGAGGTTGCTGCGGTGGATGCGCTCGAAACTGCGCGCCACCACGGCGCGGATGCCCAGCAGCGCGGTGCCCTTGGCGGCCCAGTCGCGGCTGGACCCGGTGCCGTACTCTTCACCCGCAAACACCACCGTGGGCGTGCCTGCCGCCTGGTAGCGCATGGCGGCGTCGTAGATGGGCATCTGCACACCGCCCATGCGTGTGAAGCCGCCTTCCACGGGCGTGCCATCGGCCTTCGGCGGCAGCATCAGGTTCTTCAGCCGCACGTTGGCAAAGGTGCCGCGCAGCATCACCTCGTGGTGGCCCCGGCGCGAGCCGTAGCTGTTGAAGTCGGCCTTCTGCACGCCCAGGCCCAACAGGTACTGCCCGGCCGGCGTGCTTTCGGCGAAGCTGCCCGCCGGGCTGATGTGGTCGGTGGTGATGCTGTCGCCAAAGAGCGCCATGACACGGGCCTTCAGCACCCCGGCCACGTGCAATGGGGGCACCGCGGTGAAGTTGCTCAGGAACGGCGGCTCGGCAATGTAGGTGCTGGCCGGCCAGGTGTACACCACGCCCTTCACACCCTGAATGGCCTGCCACAGCGTGCCCGGTTCGGTGTTCACCTTCTCGTAGTTCTTGCGGTAGGCCTTGCCGTTCAGCGCGTGGTGCATCAGCGCCTCGATCTCTTCGCTGGTGGGCCAGATGTCGCCCAGGAAAACGTCGCGGCCGTCGTGCCCGCGGCCAACAGGTTCGGTCATCAGGTCGCGCCGCATGCTGCCGGCCAGCGCATAGGCCACCACCAGTGGCGGGCTGGCCAGGAAGTTGGCCTTCAGGTTGGGGTGAATTCGCGCCTCGAAGTTGCGGTTGCCCGACAGCACGGCGGCGCACACCAGGCCCTGGCTGGCGATGGCTTCGTTCAGCTCGGGCTTCAGGTCGCCGGCGTTGCCGATGCAGGTGGTGCAGCCGTAGGCCGCCAGGTTGAAGCCCAGCTTGTTCAGGTAGCGCAGCAGGTCGGCATTGCGCAGGTATTCGGTCACCACGCGCGAGCCCGGCGCCAGCGACGTTTTGACATGCGGCCCCACGCGCAGGCCCGCCAGCCACGCCTTCTTGGCCAGCAGGCCGGCGGCCAGCATCACGCTGGCGTTGCTGGTGTTGGTGCAGCTGGTGATGGCTGCGATCAGCACGTCGCCATGGCGCAGCGCGCTGCCGTCGGGCAGCACCGCTTCGTTGCTGATGGCCGCGGGTGACAACTGGTAGCCGTCCAGCGCCGCGGGGGCGCCCAGCAGCACATCCAGGCGGGCTGCCACGTGGCCGATCTCGATGCGGTCCTGCGGCCTTTTCGGCCCGGCCAGGCTGGGGGCGACGCTGGCCAGGTCCAGGCGCAGCACGCTGCTGTAGTCGATGTCGGCCGCGTCGGGCACGCCGAACAGGCCCTGCGCCTTGAAGTAGGCCTCGAACCTTTCGATCTCGCCGTTGCGGCGGCCGGTGCCTTTGAAGTAGGCCAGCGTCTTGTCGTCCACCGGGAAGAAGCCCAGCGTGGCACCGTACTCGGGCGCCATGTTGGCGATGGTGGCGCGGTCGGCCAGGCTCAGCGTGCGCGTGCCTTCGCCGCAGAATTCCACGAACTTGCCCACCACCTTGGCGCTGCGCAGCAGCTCGGTCACGGTCAGCACCAGGTCGGTGGCGGTGACGCCCTCGCGCAGCCGGCCGGTGAGTTCAACGCCCACCACGTCGGGCGTCAGCAGGTACACCGGCTGGCCCAGCATGGCCGACTCGGCCTCGATGCCGCCCACGCCCCAACCCACCACGCCCATGCCGTTGATCATGGTGGTGTGGCTGTCGGTGCCCACCAGCGTGTCGGGGTAGCAGATGCCGTCGCTGCCGCGGTGCACGCCGCGCGCCAGGTATTCCAGGTTCACCTGGTGCACGATGCCAAAACCAGGCGGCACCACGCTGAAGGTCTTGAAAGCGTCCATGCCCCATTTCAGGAACTGGTAGCGCTCCAGGTTGCGGCTGAATTCCAGGCGCATGTTCAGGTCCAGGGCCTGCTTGCTGCCGTAATGGTCGATCATCACGCTGTGGTCCACCACCAGGTCCACTGGCACCAGCGGTTCCACACGGCGCGGGTCCTGCCCCAGGCGAACGGCGGCATTGCGCATGGCGGCCAGGTCGGCCAGCAGCGGCACGCCGGTGAAGTCCTGCAGCACCACGCGTGCCACCACCAGCGGTATTTCCTCGGTGCGGGTGGCATTGGCGCGCCAGCCGGCCAGTTCGGCCACGTGCTGCGGCGTCACCTTCAGGCCGTCGCAATGGCGCAGCACGCTTTCCAGCACGATGCGCAGGCACTGCGGCAGGCGGGCCACGCCTGGGTGGGTGGCTGCCAGGGCCGGGAGCGAGAAAAAGCGTCCGGTCTTGCCCGACGCCGTGGTGAAGCTTTGCAGCAGGTGGTTGAAAGGGTGGGCTGGAGGCGTGGTCATGGCGGTATGGTCCTGCGGTTTCGGCGGCTCATGGGGGTGGCCCTTTGTAGGGCGTTGGCGCCGATTGCGCAACTGCGGCCTGTGTGGGTGGCTTGGGCGGAGAGGGCAGAGAGGGGCCCACCATGTCGGCCGGCCGCACCCAGGCGTCGTAGTCGGCGGCGCTCACCCCGCCGCTGGCCAGGGCGGCTTCGCGCAGCGACGTGCCCTCTTCGTGCGCGCGCTTGGCAATGCGCGCTGCACGGTCATAGCCGATGTGCGGCGACAGCGCCGTCACCAGCATCAGCGAACCGGCCAGCAGTTCGGCCGCGCGCGCCACGTTGGCGTGCAGCCCGCGCACGCAGTGGGTGGCGAAGCTGTGCATCGCGTCGCGCAACAGCGTCAGGCTGTCCAGCACGTCCAGCGCAATCAGCGGTTTGTAGGCATTCAATTCGAACTGTCCCTGGCTGGCCGCGATGCCGATGGCCACGTCGTGCCCCATCACTTGCGCGCAGACCATCGTTAGCGCTTCCACCTGCGTCGGGTTCACCTTGCCCGGCATGATGGAACTGCCGGGTTCGTTTTCCGGCAGGTGCAGTTCACCGATGCCTGCGCGCGGGCCGCTGCCCATCAGCCGGATGTCGTTGGCGACCTTGTTCAGCGCAATGGCCAGCATGCGCAGCGCGCCGTGCAGGCCCACCAGCGCTTCATGCCCGGCCATGGCGGCAAACAGGTTGGGCGCCACGGTGAAGGGCAAGCCCAGCCGGGCCGCCAGCACCTGCGCCACGCGCTCGCCGAAGGCGGGGTGCGTGTTCAGGCCCGTGCCCACGGCCGTGCCGCCCACGGCCAGCGCGTACACGGGTAGCAGGGCCTGGCCGATGGCGGCTTCTGCCAGGGCCATCTGGGCGCAGTAGCCGCCGAATTCCTGGCCCAGCGTGATGGGTGTGGCGTCTTGCAGGTGCGTGCGCCCGACCTTCATCACGCCGGCCCACGCCGTGGCTTTGTGTTGAAGATCGTTGCGCAACGCGGCCAGCGCCTGCAGCAGCGGGCCGCTGGCCAATGCCGCGGCCACGTGCATGGCCGTGGGAAACACGTCGTTGGTGGACTGCCCCCGGTTCACGTCGTCGTTGGGGTGCACCGCCAACCCGTTGCTGCTGGCCAAACGGGCCAGCACTTCGTTCACGTTCATGTGGGTCTGCGTGCCCGAACCGGTCTGCCAAACCGACAGCGGGAAATGCTCGTCGAATTCGCCCGCCGCCACGCGGGCTGCTGCGCTGGCGATGGCTGCAGCCTTGGCCGTGTCCAGCACGCCCAGCGCGCCGTTGGCTTCGGCGGCCGCACGCTTGACCTGCGCCAACGCGTGCACCACGGCGAGTGGCATGCGTTGCCCGCCAATGGCGAAGAAGCCGAGGCTGCGCTGGGTCTGCGCGCCCCACAGCGCGTTGGCGGGCACTTCGAGGCTGCCGAAACTGTCGCTTTCGGTGCGGGTGGGCGGGGCGTCCTGCTGAAGGGCCGTGGCGGTGGGGCGGGGTGTCACGGCAGCGGCCTCGAGGGTTGAGCGATCAGGCCGCAGGCGGCCGAAACTTCAGTGTATGGACGCCCCGGTTCGGCCACCGTGCGCCGTCGCACAGAAGCTCGCCACCCGGCCGGCCACCTGGGCTTTGGTACTTGCACAGGCGTGCAAGGCTCCACGCACGCTTGCGCCGACAATCCTCGGGCACACCACCCTGGGAGAACGTGCGTGAAGCCTTATGACATCGAAGTGCAGCGCCTGAAAGCCATGAAGCATGACAAGGGCATGATCGAGGTGGACGTGGACGCCTTGGTCGTGACCCGTGCGTTGCGCGACGACCAGTCGGCCAGCACCTGCTTGCGCATGCCGGTGGAACATGCGCGCACGCTCTTGATCTTGCTGAAGCAACAACTGGCGCAGCTGGACAAGCTGCAGCCCCGCAGCCGGCGTTCGGGCCGCGCCTGAGCGGCTGCGGTACAGTTCCGGCTTGCAACAGGTGCCTGTCGTTCGCCCGAACGGCAGGTTAAACGGGAAGCCGGTGCAACCGGGTCTGAAGAGGGACCCGATTCATTCCGGCACTGCCCCCGCAACGGTTGGCGAAGAGCGCGTGGCAACAGCATCCACTGGGCCTGAAGGCCTGGGAAGGAGCCGCAAGCTTCTGGAACGGTGACAGCACCGCTTTCAGCATTCGCGAGTCCGGATACCGGCCTGATGCAATGGTTCTGGCGTTGCGGCGGGCAGCGTGGGCCGAATGCCTGCGCGGCTGCCAACCTGGGCCTGCGCGGCTTTCGTTTCCACCGCCTCTCGTCGCGCCAGCTTGTTCAGCTGATTGCCGCACGGGGCGTGTGGCATGCGAGGTTCCTATGAAAATGATTGACAAGAAAAATGGGCTGCAAGTGCAGGCCTTGGTGGCCGCTTGCGGCCTTTCCCTGGTGGGCCCTGCGCTGCATGCTCAAGGTGTTGAGGCAACGCCGACGATCGTGGTCACCGCCACGCGCACACCGCAAAAAATTTCAGACCTGGTGGCCGAGGTGACGGTGCTCGACCGCGCCATGCTGGAGCGCAGCGAAGGTCGCTCGCTGGTGGAAGTGCTGTCGCAGGTGCCGGGCCTGCAGTTCACCAACAACGGTGGGCTTGGCAAGACTTCCAGCGTGTTTGTGCGCGGCCTGGAATCGCGCCACGTGCTGCTGCTGGTGGATGGCGTGCGCGTGGGTTCGGCCACGCTGAACACTGCATCGTTTGACAACCTGCCGCTGGACGCCATCGACCGCATCGAGATCGTGCGCGGGCCCATGACCTCGGTCTACGGCAGCAACGCCATGGGTGGCGTGGTGCAGCTGTTCACGCGGCGCGCAGGCCCGGGCTTGAATGGCAACGCGAAAGTCGGGGCGGGCAGCCAGGGCTATGGCCTTGCTGCGGGCGGCGTGGGCTTTGGCGGCGGTGGTTTTTCGGTGCAGGCGCAAGTGCAGCACCAGACCACCGACGGCATTTCGGCCACCAACGCCCAGGTGCCCTTTGGCAGCTTCAACGCCGACGACGACGGCTACCGCCAGAACGCCGGCAGCCTGCGGGCCAGCTGGGCTTTTGCCCCGGGCTGGCGTGCCGAGGCACTGCTGCTCGAATCGCGCGGCAAGACGCAGATCGACGACGGCCCCGGCGCCGACGCGCGGGCAGGGCTGCGCAACAGCGTGCAGTCGCTGCAAGTGGGCGGCATCGTGTTGCCAATGTGGACCACACAGCTGGCCTTCGGCAAGTCGGTGGATGTGTACGACACCCTCAGCTCGGCGAGCACGTTCTCGTCGCTGGGCGCCACGAAGAGCGACCTTGCGCAGCTGAGCTGGGAAAACCGGCTGGCGCTGCCGCTGGGCGAAGCGGTGCTGGTGCTTGAAAGGCAGGAACAGGACGTTACCCGCCCGGGCACGCCCTACACCGTGAGCAGCCGGCGCATCAACAGTGCGGCGCTGGCCTACAACGGGCAGTGGGGTGGGCACAGCCTGCAGAGCAGCTTGCGGCAAGACCGCAATTCGCAGTTCGGCAACAAGACCACCGGTGCGCTGGCCTACGCCTATGCGTTGACGCCGCAATGGCGGGCCGGCGGTTCCTACGGCACCAGCTTCACGGCGCCCAGCTTCAACCAGCTGTACTTTCCCGGCTTCAGCAACCCCACGCTGCAGCCCGAAGAAGGCCGCCACACCGAGCTGTTTGCGCAGTGGTCGGGCGGACCGCACCGCGTGCGGCTCACGGCTTACCAGCACCGCTACGACTTGTTCATCACCAGCGGCCCGGCGCCGGCCAACGTGCCGAATGTCGAGATCGACGGCGTCACGCTGGCCTGGGACGCGAAGCTGGGTGCCTTGTCGCTGGCGGCCTCATTCGACGAGACCGACCCGCGCAACCTTTCGGTGGGCACATCGGGCTTTGACAAGCTGCTGCCGCGCCGTGCACCGCGCGCGCTGAAGGCCAACGCCAACTGGCAGTGGGGCCGCATGAACGTCGGGGGCGTGATGCAGGCCTATTCGTTCCGCTTTGACAACACCACCAACACCACGCGGATGCCGGGTTACGCGGTGCTGGACCTGACGGCTGATGTGACCTTGACGCGCGACCTGACGCTGGGCGTGCGGCTGAACAACGTGGCCGACACGGCCTACGCCACCGTGCTGGGCTACAACCAGGCCGGGCGCGAAGGTTTCGTCACGCTGCGCTGGGCGACGCGCTAGGTCTGGCGCAGCAAGGGCAGGGCGGTGCACATGGTCTGGGGCTTGTGGGGCCTGCACGGTGGTTGGCGCACAGCAGCGCGGCGGCTTGCCGCCCGGGTGCTGACGCTGACGCTGACGCTAGCGCTGGCCCTGGGCCTTGCGCTGGGCGGTGCGCTGCAGGCAGCACAGGCCGCCACGGTCGTCGTCACCGACGACCGCGGCGTGTCGCTGCGGTTCGAACAGCCGCCAGCGCGCATCGTCACGCTGCTGCCTTCGCTGACCGAAACCCTGTGTGAACTGGGTGGCTGCGGCCGTCTGGTGGGCACCGACCGTTTTTCCAATTGGCCGGCGGCGGTGCAGAACCTTCCCAAGCTGGGCGGGCTGGAAGACACGCTGGTGGAACGCCTGTTTGCGCTGAAGCCCGACCTGGTGCTGGTGTCGAAGGCGGCACGGGTCATCGACCGGCTGGAATCGCTGGGCCTGCGCGTGATGGCCCTGGAATCACAAAGCCTGGCCGACACCGGCCGCGCGGCCACCTTGTTGGGCCAGGTGCTGGGCCAGCCCGAAGCCGGGCCAGCGCTGATGGCCCGCATCGACGCCCGCATCGGGGCCGCTGCAGCGCGCGTGCCAGCGGGCTGGCGCGGCGCGCGGGTCTATTTCGAAGTGTCTGCGGCGCCTTATGCAGCCGGTGAAGCGTCTTTCCTGGGCGAGGTCATCACGCGGCTGGGTCTGGCCCATGCCGTGCCCGCCGCGCTGGGGCCTTTCCCGAAACTGAACCCTGAATTCGTGGTGCGTGCCAAGCCTGAGCTGATCATGTCTTCCCGCACCAACCTTCAGGGCATGGCCCAGCGGCCGGGGTGGGGCACGCTGCAGGCGCTGTCGCTGGGCCACGTGTGTGGCTTTGACAGCGTGCACACCGACGTGCTGGTGCGCCCGGGCCCGCGCCTGGCCGAGGCGGCGGAAATCATTGCCGGCTGCGTGGTTGCGCTGCCGTCGCGGCAGGGGCCGCGCCCGTGAATGCCGTGCCGGCCTCGGCAGACGCCCCCACGTGGTGGACGTCTGCCCGGCTGGCGCTGGTGCTGGTGCTGGTGGCCTTGGGCGCGCTGGTGCTGGGTGTTTCGGCGGGCAGCGAAGGCTGGTCTTTCCGCTGGGCACAAGACTGGGAATTGATCAGCTCCATCCGCGCGCCGCGCAGCCTGGGTGCCTGGGTGGCCGGCGCATTGCTGGGCCTGGGCGGTGCGCTGGCGCAGGGCCTGTTTCGCAACCCGCTGGCCGACCCCTACTTGCTGGGCAGCGCCGCCGGCGCTGGGCTTGGGGTGGTGCTGGTCATCTGCGCCGGCACGGTGGTGGGCACCCGCATTGGCCTTGCAAACGCCGGCTGGTTGCTGCAATTGGGCCTGGTGGGTGCGGCCTTTCTGGGCGCGCTGGGGGGTGTCAGCCTGACGCTGCTGCTGGCCGCAGGCGCCACGCGCCCGATGGTGCTGCTGCTGGCCGGCGTGGTGGTGGGCGTGCTGATGACGGCGGTGTCTGACCTGCTGATGCTGACGTCGCCCGAAGCCATGCGCGCCAAGCAGGTGTTCATGCTGGGCACCACCGGCTTTCTGGGTTGGTCCAGCGTGGCGCTGATGGGTGCCACCCTGCTGGTGACCCTGCCGCTGGCCACCGCGCTGGGCCGTGTGCTGGACGCGCTGGTGCTGGGCGAAGCCACTGCCACCAGCCTGGGCGTGGACCTGCCGCGCCTGCGGCTGCTGCTGGTGCTGCTGATGGCGCTGTGCACCGGTACCACGGTGGCGCAGGCCGGCATGATCGCCTTCGTGGGCCTGGTGGCGCCGCACCTGGTGCGGCGCGTGGTGGTCGTCAGCCACGGCGCCTTGCTGGGCTTGTCGGCGCTGGCTGGTGGCGCGCTGCTGCTGGTGGCCGACGTGGTGGCGCGCAGTGTCATCGCGCCGCAGGAACTGCCGGTCGGTGTGCTGACGGCCGTGGTGGGTGGCGTCTACCTGATGGTGCTGCTGCGCCGCCGTGTGCGAGACCCCCATGGCTGACGGCACGGCAGCACTGCAAGCCCAGGGCGTGAGCCTGGACCTGGGCGGCCGCCGCGTGGTCAGCGGTGTGTCGGTGGCGCTGCAGCCGGGGCAGTGGGTAGCCATCATTGGCCCCAACGGCGCGGGCAAGAGCAGCCTGCTGTCGCTGCTGGCGGGCTTGCGCCGGCCGGCAGCGGGCAGTGTGCAACTGCAGGGCCGGCCGATCAGCGACTGGCCTTCACCCCAGCGCGCCCGCACGGTGGCCTGGTTGGCGCAGCAGGGCGAGGCCAAGGGCGAGATGGCCGCACGCGACGTGGTGCGGCTGGGCCGCCTGCCGCACCACGGCCTGTTCGGCGCGCCCAGCGCAGCCGACGAAGCGGTGGTGGACGAGGCCATGGCCACCACCGAGTGCAGTGCCTTTGCGCACCGCCGGCTGGCCGAGCTGTCCGGCGGCGAGCGTCAGCGCGTGCTGCTGGCGCGTGCGCTGGCCGTGCAGTCGCCGGTGCTGCTGCTGGACGAACCCACCACGCACCTGGACGCACCGCACCAGCGCGCGCTGATGCGCTGTGTGGCCCAGCGGCGCGCACAGGGCGCGGCGGTGGCGGTGGTGCTGCACGACCTGACGATGGCGCTGGCCGCAGACCGCGTGTGGCTGATGGACGGCGGCCGCCTGGTGGCCGACGCTGCACCCGGTGACCCGGCGCTGCATGCGGCGCTGGTGGATGTGTTTCAGCACGCCATCGCCATTGAAACCCTGCAGCGCGAAGGCCGCCAGCACCATGTGGTGCGGCCCTTGCTCTGACGGCCCCATGCAGTTTCAAGCCCGCGTCTTGGCCCATCGAGGCGCTGAAGACTGATGGCCGCTGCACCGCACGGGGGCCCGCCCACGGGCACGCGCAGCCTCATCGTCTGGGGCTGCACCAGCGGCGCCGGCAAAAGCTGGCTGGCCACCGCGCTGTGCCGTGCAGCGGCGCGGCGTGGCCTGCGCGTGGCGCCTTTCAAGGCGCAGAACATGAGCAACAACGCGCGCGTGGTGTCCACACCGGACAGTGGTTATGGCGAGATTGGCACCGCGCAGTACCTGCAGGCGCTGGCGTCGCGCGTGGTGCCCGGGGTGGACATGAACCCGGTGCTGCTGAAACCCGAGCGCGACACCGCCAGCCAGGTGGTGCTGCGCGGTGTGGTCAACGTCGAGCTGTCGCGCCTGGGTTGGCGCGAACGCAGCGCGGCGCTGGCCGCGGTGGCGCAGGCCAGCTTCAACACTTTGGCAGCGGCGCACGACTTCATCGTGGTGGAAGGCGCGGGTTCGCCGGCCGAGATCAACCTGGCGGCAGACGACTACGTGAACCTGGGCACCGCGCGCTGGGCAGCAGCGCGTGGCCCCACGCGCGCACTGCTGGTGGCCAACATCGACCATGGCGGCGCATTCGCGCACCTGTACGGCACCGCCCGGCTGCTGCCCCCCGACCTGCAGCCGCTGCTGCACGGCCATGTGCTGAACCAGTTTCGCGGCGACGCGCGGCTGCTGGAGCCGGGCCCCGAACAGCTGCTGCAGCTGACCGGCGTGCCGGTGGTGGCGGTGATACCGCGTGTGGACGACCACGGCCTGCCCGATGAAGACGGCTGGTTCGACAGTGCGCGCCGCGCTGGTGCTGCGGGCTGGGCGGCTGCGGCGCCGAGCATGCAGCGCGTGGCCATCGTGGCCTGCCCGCGCATCAGCAACCTGGACGAGTTCACGCCGCTGTCGCGCCTGCCCGGCGTGCAGCTGGTGTGGGCGCGGGACGCGGCCGATCTTGCGGGTGCTGACCTGGTGATCCTGCCCGGTTCGAAGCAGGTCAGTGGCGACCTGCAGTGGCTGCGCAGCCGTGGGCTGGACGGCGCCATCCGCCAGCACGCCGCAGCCGGCGGCCGCGTGCTGGGCATCTGCGGCGGCTTGCAGATGCTGGGCCTGTCGCTGGCCGACCCGCAGGGTTTTGACGGTGTGCCCGGCACCGTGCCCGGGCTGGGCTTGCTGGCGCTGCACACGCACTACCGCGCTGCCAAGCGCGTGCACCCGGGGCGTTTTGTGGTGCCGGCCCTGCAGGGGCCGTGGCAGTTGCTGGGCGGTGTGGAGTGGGCGGGTTACGAGATACGCCATGGCGTCAGCCAGCCGGCAGCAGGCGCTGACGCAGGCCAGTTGGTCGTGGCGTTGTACGACGCTGCCGGTGCCGCCATCGGCTGGCAGCAGGGCGCCGTGCTGGGCTGTTATGCCCACGGATTGTTCGAGTCACCGGCCGCGCTGCGCCGCTTGTTCGGAAGCGAGGTGCCGGGCCTGGACAGCGTGTTCGACACGCTGGCCGAGCACGCCGAAGCGCATTTCAGGCCCGGCGTGCTGGACCGTTTACTCGGCACCTGAAAGCTGCGCCCAGTTCGGCCGCAGCGCCCGTCAGGCCTTGCTGTCCTGCGGTTCGCGTGGCACCGCTTCGCCCACAAACGCTTCTACCGGCGCAAGCCGCACCAGTTGCGCGGCCTGTTCCAGCGGAGCGTGCAGCCACTGGTCCACGTCTTCAAGTTCGATGGGCACCACGCTGCGTTTGTCCTGCTGGTCGGGCGCGCGCTTGGGGTCGGGCCGGTGCATGCGGTTCATCAGCGGGTGCGCATCGGCGTTGATGGTCAGCATCGTGTAGCTTTCCAGCACCTCGCCCGTTGCAGGGTCCGCCCAGGTGTTCCACAGCCCCGCCAGACCCCAGGGCGCACCGTCGCTGCGCGTGAAGCGCCAGGGCACGTGTTTGCCGCTCTCCCAGTTGGGTTCGAAAAAGGCCTGCGCCGGGATGATGCAGCGCTGCCCACGCGCCCACGGGTGCTTGTAGCTGGCCTTCTGGCTGAGTTCTTCGCTGCGCGCGTTGCTGGTGGGGAACTTCAGCTTGCGTTCCTTGGCGAACCAGGGAATCAGCCCCCAGGGCCCCACGACCAGCTCGCGTTCCGGGCTGACACTGTTTTTTGCCGCGCGGATGAACACGCCCTGGTAGCCGGGAAACACCTCGCGCACCCAGCGCATCGGCGTGCGGCCGCCGATGTGCCAATGGCGTTCGATGTCGCC
>JAYSXE010000208.1:0-6604 GCA_043717565.1 Burkholderiales bacterium
CTTCAGCACCACGTGGCCGTACTGGCCCTTGCCGCCCGACTGCCGGACGAACTTGCCTTCGACGTCGGCCACGGCCTTGCGGATGGTTTCGCGGTAGGCCACCTGCGGCTTGCCCACGTTGGCTTCCACGCCAAATTCGCGCTTCATGCGGTCGACGATGATTTCCAGGTGCAACTCGCCCATGCCGGAAATGATGGTCTGGCCGCTTTCCTCGTCGGTCTTGACGCGGAACGACGGGTCTTCCTGGGCCAGACGGCCCAGTGCGACACCCATCTTTTCCTGGTCGGCCTTGGTCTTGGGTTCCACGGCCTGGCTGATCACGGGCTCGGGGAAGATCATCTTTTCCAGCGTGATGATCGAACTCGGGTCGCACAGGGTCTCACCCGTGGTCACGTCTTTCAGGCCCACGCAGGCGGCGATGTCGCCGGCCAGAATTTCCTTGATTTCTTCACGCTGGTTGGCGTGCATCTGCAAGATACGGCCGATGCGTTCCTTCTTGCCACGGATGGGGTTGTAGACCGAGTCGCCGCTCTTCAGCACGCCCGAGTAGACGCGCACAAACGTGAGCTGGCCCACGTACGGGTCGGTCATCAGCTTGAAGGCCAGCGCTGCGAACTTCTCTTCGTCAGTGCGGTGGCGCACCACCGGCTTGTCGTCGTCGTCCGTGCCCGGAACGGGCGGGATGTCAGCCGGCGACGGCATGAATTCGATGACGCCATCGAGCATGCGCTGCACGCCCTTGTTCTTGAAGGCAGTGCCACAGAACATGGGCTGAATCTCCGCCGCGATGGTGCGTGTGCGGATGCCGGCCTTGATTTCTTCTTCCGTCAGCTCACCCGATTCCAGGTACTTGTTCATCAGGGTTTCGCTGGCTTCGGCAGCCGCTTCCACCATGTTCTCGCGCCACTTCTGCGCTTCGGCCTGCTGGTCGGCAGGAATGTCCTGGTATTCGAACTTCATGCCCTGTGAAGCCTCGTCCCAGATGATCGCTTTCATCTTGAGGAGGTCGATCACGCCGGTGAAGTTTTCTTCGGAACCGATGGGAATGACGATGGGCACCGGATTGGCCTTCAGGCGCACCTTCATCTGGTCATAGACCTTGAAGAAGTTGGCACCGGTACGGTCCATCTTGTTGACAAAGGCCAGGCGCGGCACCTTGTACTTGTTGGCCTGGCGCCAGACGGTCTCGGACTGCGGCTGCACGCCGCCCACGGCGCAGTACACCATGCAGGCACCATCCAGCACGCGCATCGAGCGCTCAACTTCAATCGTGAAGTCGACGTGGCCCGGGGTGTCGATGATGTTGATGCGGTGCTCGGGGTGCGAAAGGTCCATTCCCTTCCAGAAGCAGGTGGTGGCAGCCGACGTGATGGTGATGCCACGCTCCTGCTCCTGCTCCATCCAGTCCATGGTGGCGGCGCCATCGTGCACTTCACCAATCTTGTGATTCACACCTGTGTAGAACAGGATGCGCTCGGTGGTGGTGGTTTTGCCGGCGTCGATGTGGGCGCTGATGCCGATGTTGCGGTAGCGCTCGATGGGAGTCTTGCGGGACATGATGATTTCTCCAAAGACAGGGGCCGCCCCCGGGCTGGTGGTAACCCGTAGAGGCGGCCAGGAAGCAGTTCTTAGAAGCGGAAGTGCGAGAACGCCTTGTTCGCTTCAGCCATGCGGTGCACTTCGTCGCGCTTCTTCACGGCGCCGCCGCGGCCTTCCGAGGCCTCCAGCAGCTCGTTGGCCAAGCGGGCGGCCATCGACTTTTCACCACGCTTGCGCGCTGATTCCTTCAACCAGCGCATGGCCAGGGCCTGGCGGCGAACGGGGCGAACTTCCACGGGAACTTGGTAGTTCGCACCGCCCACGCGGCGAGACTTGACTTCGACCATGGGCTTGATGTTGTTCAAGGCGACCATGAAGATTTCCAGCGGGTCTTTGCCGGCCTTGGTTTCGACCTGCTCGAGCGCGCCATAAATGATGCGCTCGGCAATGGCCTTCTTGCCCGATTCCATGATCACGTTCATGAACTTGGACAGGTCAACGGAACCGAATTTGGGGTCGGGCAGGATTTCGCGTTTGGGTACTTCGCGACGACGTGGCATGGGACTCTTCCTTTTTGGGTTTCAGTTGGCGCGCCAGGTCTGATGCTGGCCGGGCTTCGCCGCGAAGCGCCAAGGGGCACTTCACTTACTCGGCTGCACGTCTATGCAGCCGCTGGTGTGGCTGGTTAGGCCTTCTTGGGACGCTTGGCGCCGTACTTGGAACGCGACTGCTTGCGGTCTTTCACGCCTTGCAGGTCGAGCGAGCCGCGCACGATGTGATAGCGCACGCCTGGCAGGTCCTTGACCCGGCCGCCGCGCACCAGCACCACGCTGTGCTCTTGCAGGTTGTGGCCTTCACCGCCGATGTACGAAATGATTTCGAACCCGTTGGTCAGGCGCACCTTGGCCACCTTGCGAAGCGCGGAGTTCGGCTTCTTGGGGGTGGTGGTGTACACGCGGGTGCAGACACCACGCCGCTGGGGCGAGTTCTGCATGGCCGGTGACTTCGATTTCGTGACCTCGACCTGACGGCCGTGGCGCACGAGCTGGTTGATGGTTGGCATAGGTAACTTGTTCCCGTTTGAAGCTACGCTGAATAGAGACGGTTCTTTTCGGGAAACCCAGCCAGGGACGTCTGCAACCCCAATGATCGGGTACCGCCCACAGCGTGAGCACCACCACAACAGAAGTTGACAGCACGGGCAGATGACACAGGCCCCAAGGCCCACGGTCTGCAATCGCCCCATCTGCTGCCTGCCCGCTAGGGCTGCCAGCGGCCTGCCCGTCACCCGGTGGGGTGTTGGCGGCCACGGCATTGCACAGCAAAGTTTGCCGAAAAGCCTTCTAGTATAGACGGTGCCATGCATTGCCACAACCACGGGTCTTGACTTGACCGCAAACCACACCGTTCAGCCCACCGCAGGCGCGCCACCCGGCGTGGTCTTGGACACCAACGCGGTGCTGGACGGCTGGCTATTCAAGGATCCTGGCATGGCGAAGGTGGTCAGCGCCATCGACGGATATCAGTTGCACTGGCTAGCCACAGCGTCCATGCGCGACGAGTTAGCGCACACTCTGCTGTTACCAGCCCTAAAGCGGTGGAAGCCTGACGTGGCGCAGATGCTGGAAACCTTCGATGCCCGCGTGCGCCTGTTGCCGGAGCCCGTGTGCCCGCCGCCGCAGCGGTTGTGGTGCAGCGACAACGACGATCAGGTGTTCATCGACCTGGCGCTGACCCAGCGCGCTCGCTGGTTGCTGAGCAAGGACCGAGCGCTGCTGAAGCTGGCCCGGAAGGCGCGGGCTCTCGGCGTGCTGGTGACACCGCCCGCACGCTGGGCAGCAGGCGGCTGAGGCAAGCCCCAGCGCCGTAGCACTGCGCTGGGCCCGAGCAAAAAAAGGGCAGTCCGAAGACTGCCCTTTGCGTGCATGCGACCCCAAACTTCTGATCGCCGGGGCGGCTTGGACGGCCCTTACTCGGAGGTCGTCTCGCTGCCCGCAGCGGCATCCACCTGCGCCAGTTGCACGGCAGCCAGCTCTTCGGCTTCCTGCATGCTGATGGCACGGCGCTCGCTCTCGTCCATTTCTTGCTTCGCCTTGCGCGCGATGTGGAAGGCCATGCCGGTACCGGCAGGAATCAAACGGCCGACGATGACGTTTTCCTTCAGGCCACGCAGCTCGTCGCGCTTGCCCATGATGGCAGCCTCGGTGAGCACGCGGGTGGTTTCCTGGAATGAAGCCGCACTGATGAAGCTGTCGGTCGACAAGCTGGCCTTGGTGATGCCCAGCAGCACGTCGGCGTGAGTCGCCGGCGTCTTGCTTTCGGCGCGCAACGCGTCGTTGGTGTCCAGCAGTTCCGACCGCTCGACCTGTTCGCCTGCGATGTAGGTGCTGTCACCCGGGCTGACGATCTGCACGCGGCGCAGCATCTGGCGCACGATCACCTCGATGTGCTTGTCGTTGATCTTCACGCCCTGCAGACGGTAGACGTCCTGCACTTCGTCAACGATGTAGCGGGCCAGCTCTTCGATGCCCAGCAGGCGCAGGATGTCCTGCGGGTCGGCAGAGCCATCCACCACCAATTCGCCGCGGTTGACCACCTGGCCTTCATGGACCAGGATGTTCTTCTCCTTGGCGATCAGCTCCTCGTGCACGAAGCCTTCGGGGTCGGTGATCTGCAGGCGGTTCTTGCCTTTGGTCTCCTTGCCGAAGCTGACCGTGCCGGTGATCTCGGCCAGCAGGCCCACGTCCTTCGGTGAACGGGCTTCGAAGAGCTCGGCCACGCGCGGCAAGCCGCCCGTGATGTCGCGAGTCTTCTGGCCTTCCATCGGGATACGGGCCAGCACTTCGCCAGGCGCCAGGTCTTGACCGTCGCGGATCTGGATCAGCGAGCCCACCGGGAAACCGATGGTCACGGCATGGTCCGTGCCCGGGATCTTCACCTCAACGCCGGCAGCGTCCAGCAGCTTGACCTGCGGGCGCACCACCTTGGCCACGCCGCGGCGCTTGCTGTCGATGACCACCAGCGTGGAAAGGCCCGTGACCTCGTCCAGCTGCTTGGCGACCGTGACGCCTTCTTCCACGTTCTCGAACTTCGCCCGGCCGGCGAATTCGGTGATGATGGGGCGGGTCAGCGGGTCCCAGTTGGCCAGCACCGTGCCGGCCTTGACCTGCTGGTCGGGCTTGATGTTCAGCGTGGCGCCGTACGGCAGTTTGTGGCGTTCACGCTCGCGGCCGTGCTGGTCGCTGATGACGATTTCACCCGAACGCGAGATGACCACCAGCACGCCCTTGGCGTTGGTGACGTAGCGCATCGTGGCGTTGAAGCCGATGATGCCGTCGCTCTTGGCGTCGACGCTGCTGGCCACCGCGGCACGAGAAGCCGCACCACCGATGTGGAACGTGCGCATGGTCAGCTGCGTGCCCGGCTCGCCGATGGACTGCGCGGCAATCACGCCGATGGCCTCACCCACGTTGACGGTGCCGCCACGGCCCAGGTCGCGGCCATAGCACTTGGCGCAGATGCCGAAGCGCGTGTCGCAGGTCAGCGCTGTGCGGACCTTCACCTCGTCCACACCGGCAGCTTCCAGCGTGTCGATGGTGTCTTCGTCCAGCATGTGGCCGGCCGGCAGCATCATCTGCTGGGTTTCAGGGTGCAGCACTTCGATGGCGGTCACGCGGCCCAGGATGCGGTCGCGCAGGCTCTCGATGACTTCGCCGCCTTCGACCAGTGCGCGGCGGTTCATGCCGTTGCTGGTGCCGCAGTCGACTTCGGTGACCACCAGGTCTTGCGTCACGTCCACCAGGCGGCGCGTCAGGTAGCCCGAGTTGGCCGTCTTCAACGCCGTGTCCGCCAGGCCCTTTCGGGCGCCGTGGGTGGAGATGAAGTACTGCAACACGTTCAGGCCTTCACGGAAGTTGGCCGTGATGGGCGTTTCGATGATGCTGCCGTCAGGCTTGGCCATCAGGCCGCGCATGCCGGCCAGCTGGCGGATCTGCGCTGCAGAGCCCCGCGCACCCGAGTCGGCCATCATGTAGATGCTGTTGAACGACTCCTGGTCCACCATCTTGCCGTGGCGGTCTTCGACCTTTTCCTTGGACAGCTGGGTCATCATGACCTTGCCGACTTCGTCACCGGTCTTGCCCCAGATGTCGACCACCTTGTTGTAGCGCTCACCGGCGGTCACCAGGCCCGAGACGTACTGCTGCTCGATTTCCTTGACTTCCTTTTCGGCGCGTTCCAGCAGGCCCGGCTTTTCCTTGGGCACCAGCATGTCGTCGATGGCGATGGAGATACCGGCGCGGGTGGCCAGCCGGAAGCCGCTTTGCAGCAGCTTGTCAGCGAACACCACGGTCTCCTTCAGGCCGCAACGTCGGAAGCTGACATTGATGAGGCGCGAGATCTCTTTCTTCTTCAGCGCCTTGTTGATGTTGCTGAATGGCAGGCCCTTGGGCAGGATTTCAGACAACAGCGCACGGCCCACCGTGGTGTCGACCAGCTTGGTCTCGGTCGTGAATTCGCCGGTGGTCTTGTCCTTGACCCACTCGGTCATGCGCACCGCAATCTTGGCGGTGATTTCAACCACGCCGTTGTCCAGCGCCCGCTGCAGTTCCTGCATGTCTGCAAACACCATGCCTTCGCCACGGCCGTTGATGCGCTCGCGGGTGGCGTAGTACAGGCCCAGCACCACGTCCTGCGAAGGCACGATCGACGGTTCGCCGTTGGCCGGGAACAGCACGTTGTTGGACGCCAGCATCAGCGTGCGGGCTTCCATCTGCGCTTCAATGGACAGCGGCACGTGCACGGCCATCTGGTCGCCGTCGAAGTCGGCGTTGAAGGCCGAGCACACCAGCGGGTGCAGCTGGATGGCCTTGCCTTCAATCAGCACCGGCTCAAAAGCCTGGATGCCCAGACGGTGCAGCGTGGGTGCGCGGTTCAGCAGCACCGGGTGTTCCTTGATGACTTCTTCAAGGATGTCCCACACCACCGGCGTGCCGCTCTCGACTTCCTTCTTCGCCGCCTTGATGGTGGTGGCGATGCCCATGGCTTCCAGGCGCGAGAAGATGAA
>JAYSXE010000209.1:0-16487 GCA_043717565.1 Burkholderiales bacterium
TGACGGCCAGCAGACCGGCAACAGCCATGCAAAAAGGTGCCCGCGGGCACCACAAATGGGCGAGTAGCCACCCGGGCAGGACAGGAAGATGCATGTCGATCGGGGTACTTGCGGGGAAACCCGAAGTATCACCGCTGCGCCGCGGGCCCGCTGAAACCGCTAGAAGAGTTCCACGTCGCTGTCGCGCTGGTCTTCCCGCAGATGGCCCTGCGCCACCAGGCTGGTGAAGTCCTGCAACTGGTTGCGTCCGTGTTGCTTGGCGAAGTACAGCGCCTTGTCGGCCCGTTCGAAGCACGCGGTGGGCGCGTCGCCACTGCGCAACTGCGCCACACCCGCGCTGACGGTGACCCGGCCCACTTTCGGAAAGGTGTAGCGCTCGACGTTGCGGCGCAGGCGTTCGAAGGCGCCCATCGCGTCGGCCGCGCCGCCGCAACGCATCAGCACCACGAACTCCTCGCCGCCGAAGCGGAACAGGTGGTCGTAATAACGGAAACTGCTGCGCAGCAGGCGGCCCAGCAGCAGCAGCACCTCGTCACCGATCAGGTGGCCGTGCATGTCGTTGACACGCTTGAAGTTGTCGATGTCGATCACCCCCAGCCATACCGACGTGGCCGCGGCGTGTCGCCGGTCGGTGGTCTGCAACACCACATTTTCAGCGGCCGTCAGCTGCGCCACGATGCGCAGGAAACAATCGTCGAAAGTCTTGCGGTTGAGCAGGCCGGTCAGTGTGTCGCGTTCGCTGTAGTCCAGCAAACCCTGGAAGTTGCGGTACACGCGCAGCACCGCACCCGTGGTGCGCAGCATGTCCTCGCTCAGTGCGGTGTCGCTGTGAATCTCCAGCACCCCCACCCCGCCGTGTTCGGCGTCCAGTGGCAGGTAGGTGCGGGCCAGTTCACCTGGGCGCGCCGCGACGACCAGTGCCTCGTTGCACTGCATGCAGGTCTTGCGGTCGGGCGCCGACTCCAGCGCGGGCAGCTGTTCGGCGTCGGTCCACAGCGAATCGGCCGTGGCCGCCGCGTCGCCCGGCATCAGGCGGGCCCGGGTGAGCCAGCGCTGGCGGCCCTCTTCACCCACGCAGCGGTAGATGGCCACCAGCTGCGGGCGCAACAGGTCTTTCAGCGCACTGACGAGCGTGACGTCCAGCACATCGCGGTCACGCGACCCGGTCAGTTCGGCAAGGTGTTCGATCACGCCGGCCACGTCAGGCTTTCAAACCGCGACGCCAGCGCGAATGGCGCCGGCGGCGTAGCGCGCAACGATGCGCAGCAGTTCATCTTCGTTGTAGGGCTTGCCCAGATAATGGTCGGCGCCCAGTTCAGCGGCGTGCTCGCGGTGCTTGTGCGCAATGCGCGAGGTGATCATCGCCACCGGCAGGTCGCGCAGCCGCCGGTCGGCGCGCACGTGGCGCAGCAGGTCAAAGCCGTCCATGCGCGGCATCTCGATGTCTGACAGCAGCACCACCGGCCGTTCGCCAGCCAGCACCGCGATGGCTTCCATGCCGTCCTTGGCGGTGACGACCCGGTAGCCGTCGCGCACCAGCAGCCGTTCGGTGGCACGGCGCACGGTCAACGAATCGTCAACCACCATCACCAGCGGGGCCACCCGCGGCGCTGCGGCAGCCGTCTGCCCGTCTGCCGACCTGCCACCCGCTTCGAACGCACGCGCACGCCGGATCTGTTCGCCGTACACCACCGCCAGCGCCACCGGGTTGTAGATCAGCGCCACCGCACCCGACGGCAACAGGGTCACCCCCGCCAGCCCCGGCACCCGCGCCAACTGCGGGCCCACGTTCTTGACCACCACTTCCTGGTTGCCCATCACCTCATGGATGTGCACGGCCACCCGCTGCGCGGCGCTGCGCACCACCACCACCGCCTCGGTGCGGCTGTCGGCCATGTGGCCCTGCGGCGCCGCCTGCAGCAAGGCTGCCAACCAGAAGAAAGGCAGGTTTTCGCCGTCCACGCCCAGCGTGCCTTCGGCGTAGGCCGCCTGGACTTCGCGTGCGGGCACGCGGCGGATGCCTTCGATCAGCGTTGATGGCACGGCCACCACCAGGCTGTCGCAGCGCAACATGACCACCTGTGTGACGGCGGTGGTCAGCGGCAGCAGCAGCTTGAAGCGGGTGCCCCGGCCCGATGCGGTTTGCGTCTCGATGCGCCCACCCATGGCCGTGACTTCTGAACGCACCACGTCCAGCCCGACACCGCGGCCGGCCAACTCGGTGACGACATTGGTGGTGCTGAAGCCGGGTCTGAAGATGATTTGCGACAGTTCACTCTCGGTGGGCGCTGCCCCATCGGGCAGCAGCCGGCGTTCGATGGCGCGCAGGCGGATGCGCTGCAGATCCAGCCCGGCGCCGTCGTCAGCGATGTCCACCGCCACTTCGTTGCCCGACTGCGCCACGGCAATCGTCACCTGGCCCACCGCCGGCTTGCCTGCGGCCAGGCGGTCAGTCTCGGCCTCGACGCCATGCACCACGCAGTTGCGCAGCAGGTGTTCAAAGGGGCCGGTCATGCGTTCCAGCACGCCGCGGTCCAATTCGATGGCGCCGCCCACGATGTCCAGCCGCACCTGCTTGCCGGCCTCCTTGGCCGCCTGGCGCACGGTGCGGTACAAGCGGTCTGAAGCGCTCTCGAATTCGACCATGCGCGTGCGCAGCAGATCGTCCTGCAGGTCGCGCGTCAGCCGCGACTGCGCGGCCAGCTGGTCTTCTGCCGATTGCACCGTGCGCATCAGGCCGCGCTGCAGCATGGCCACGTCGTTCACCGACTCGGCCATGAAGCGTGTCAATTCCTGCAGCCGCGTGAAGCGGTCCATCTCCAGCGGGTCGAAAGCTTCCGCAGCCGCCTTGGCCGCTTCCAGCCGCGAGCTGATCTGCGTTTCTGCCTGCACCTCGATGTCGCGCAATTGGCCCCGCATGCGCTCCAGGCTTTCACCCAGTTCGCCCAGGCCCGACTGCAGTTGCTTGACGTCAGCGTCGATGCGCGAACGCGCAATCGTCACCTCGCCGGCCTGGTTCAGCAGGCGGTCAAGCAAGGCGGCGCGAACCCGCACGCCCGGCGGGCCCGAAGCGGCCCGTTCTTCGCCCACCGGCAGGCTGGTAAGGCCGCGTTCAAAGCGGCCCCAGTCGGGCCGGCCATCGGCTCTGACCACTGCAGGGGCCCGGGCACCGGCCGGTGCCGGTTCGGCAGCAGCAACCGGGGCTGACATGCCCTGCACCGGGGCAGGCACCGCGGCGGCTGGCGGCAGCGCCGCGGGGGCTGGCGCGCGGGCGGACGCATCGGCACTGGCCCTGCGGTCGGGCATCGTCGCCAGGCGGCGCAACGCCTCCAGGGCCAACACCATGGCGTCGGCGCGGCCCAGCAGCGGCAGTACATCGGCTGCGCGCCGTCCTTCGCGCGCGGCCAGGCGTTCAACGGCGGTTTCCAGGCGGTGCGCCATCTCGCCCAGGCGCATGGCACCAGACAAGCGAGCGCCGCCCTTGAAGGTGTGCAGCGTGCGCATGCAGGCCGCCGGGGGGCCTTCGTCAGCCGGCTGGTGCATCCAGTCGCGCAGACGCGCCTGCAGCTCCGGCAACAGCTCTTCGGCCTCTTCGTCGAAGATGGGGAACAGCTCCGGGTCGACGCTGTCCTGGATGTCGATGTCCTGGTCGTCGTCGAAAGCGTGTTTGGTGGCGCCAGTTGGTGCAAAGGTGGTGGCCGCTGCCACGGGCGGCAACAGCGGTGGGCCTGGAACGGCAGCGGGTGGCGCTGGCGGGGCTTCGGCCGCGACGGCAGCCGCGGGCAACGGCGCCGCTGCGGGCTGTGGCACCGGCTCGAGCGGCGGCACGGGCACGGGCACGGCTTGGGCAGCGGAAGGGGCCTCTGCGGCCGTCTTCGCTGTGGCTTGTTCTGCTTCTGCGTCGGCTTGCGAAGCGTGGTCGATCTTGCCGCTGTCGTCCAGCAGCAGATCGCCGTCAGTGCTCAAGCTGCCCGACTCGGTGAACAGGGGCCGCGGCGGCAAGCGTTCGTGTTCGGCCAGGCGGGTGCGCAGCACCTGCGGCACGTCGCGCAGGAACCCTGCTGCGAACTGGTGCAGCAGGCGGCGGATTTCTTCAGCGGTGTCGTTGAAAAGCGTGCTTTCGCCCGGGCGGCCTGGGCCACCGGCGTGCGAACGCATCAGCGCGTGTTCCAGCGAACGGGCCAGCGCCGACAGATCGGCGCAGCCGACCGTGCCCGCACTGCCGGCCAGGCCGTGCGCCAGCACGACGGTCGATTCGGGCACCGGCCGCGCCGTGCTCTCGACCGACCATTCGGCCAATTCGTTGACCAGCCGGCGCGACAGTTCATCAGCCTCGTTCAGGAAGATGTTGAACAGCGGAATGCTGATGCGCAGCGGGCCGATGCGCTTGTAGTTTTCGTCTTCGTCGACGGCCAACAGGGCCGGCGCGGGCGCCGGCGGTACCAGAGACAGACGGGGTGTTGCGATGACGGGCACCGGCGCAGCGTCAACCAGCGGCGGCGTGGCAGGCTCCGGTGCAGGCGCGGGCACGGGCGTCGGCTCGGCGAGCTCGGGGCCAGCTGGCACGGCGTCAACGGGTGCGGTGGCAACCGGGGCCGGGGGCGTGGCCAAGCCGTCGGCAATACCGGGCTCGGCCTGCGACACCGGTGCCACAGGCGCTGGCGGCACAGGGGCAGCCAGTGCCGCACCGGGAAAATCATGCGGCAAGTCCGCCGACCGCATGAAGGCGGACAGGTCGTCCAGCTGCAATTCGGTGGTTTCGGGTTCGGGCACCGCGCCCGCCGACGCAGACGGCTGCTGGTTCAGCACCAGGGTTCGGGTGGCGTCGGCGTCGACGTCAGCGCCAGCAGATACCGGCAGGGCGAACCTGCTGTCGGCTCCGTCGAGATCGAACTCGAAGTCCACGGGCGCCGGCGTCGGTGCGCTGGCCGGTGCTTCCGGCCCGTCCAGCACAAACGGTACGGACATCCCGGCTTCCACCGGTGCCGGTGCCACCGGTGTGGCCTGCACGGCCGGTGAGGCCGGGCCACCGGTCATCTGGGCGACAAACACCGGGTCGAAGTCCAGCTCCACATCCACCGCCGGTTCGGCGTGGCCGGAATCGCTGGCGGGCAGCAGGAAGTTCAGCTCCAGGTCGGCAGCAGTGGGCAGGTTGCTGACCCGTGCCGCCAGCGTGGCGTCCAGGCCCACCGGGGTCGCTGGCGGGCGCACGGGTGGCTGCGCCACGGCTGCGGTGATTGCAGGCTCGGCCGCCGCGCGCTGCGCCGCAGGCGCAATGTGCTTCCACACGCCTTGCAGACGCAGCGAATCGGCCGCGGCCACCACCGGCTGCGCGTGGTGCGCGGTGGCTGCACCCGATTCAATCGCATTGGTCCAGGCCCGCAGGTAGGCCAGGGCCTCCTGGGTCATCTGAACCAGCGGTTCATCGGGCACCGGCGACTGTGCCAGTCGCACGTTGTAGAGCTGCTCGCAGGCCCAGGCCGCGTCGCCAAAGTCGCGCAGGCCGACCATGCGCGAACTGCCCTTCAGCGTGTGGAAGGCGCGGCGGACGGTGGTCATGTCGGCGGCCGCATCACCGCTGGCCGCCTGGGCGCGCCGCAAGGCCTGCTGCGCGTCGTCGATCACCTCACGCGCCTCTTCGATGAAGATGCCGCGCATCTCGGCATCGTCCTCCAGGCCCGTTCCGCCTTCGGGCGTGGGGCGGGGTGCTGGCACCGGACGCTCTGCGGGCAGCGGCTCGGCCGCTGGCGTGGTGGCTGCCGTCACGGCGCGGACCAGTTCGGCCCTAATGACGCGGCTGCTGGCGGGGTCGATACTGTCGCGCAGGCCGCGTTGTACGGCGGCCAGCGTGCGCGCCAGGTCACCCCGGTCGGCAGCCAGCACCTGCTGGGTGACCGTCTCGATGCTGGCCAGCAGGTCGTCATCGCTGAGATTGGGCTGCGCGGCCTCGGCGGCCAGCGCCTGCAGCCGCACCTGCAGCTTGCTGTCACCCACAGCGCGGGCCAGCACCGGCGCTGTCGCATGGGCCACGGGGGCAACGGGGGCCGCGGTGGGCGTGACGGCCGGCGCCGCCAGCGCAGTGGCACCGGTTTCCACAGCCTGTGGCAACGCCGGGGCTGCAGGCGCCGGGTCGGGCAAGGGCCGGGCCGCGGGGGGTGCGGTCACAAGAGGCGTGGGTGCCGACAGCGGCACGGGCAGGGCATCGAACTGGTCGAAGCCCGACACCCGCTCGCGCAGGCCCATGGTGGCGCTCAGGCTGCCGGTGCTGGCATCGAAATTGAACAGCGCCTTGGCCAATTGCGGCTGCACCGACAGCATGTCGATCAGGAAACCCAAGGCGCCCAGGTTGTCGGCCAGGCGATTGAAGGTGCCGGTCTTGATGGCCTGCTGTGGGTTCACCTCGGTCTGCAGCAGCGCCTCGACGTCATCGCGCATGTGCAGCACCGCCTGCGACGCGTGGTCCATGCCCAGCACTGAGAGCACGCCGCGCATCGACCCCAGCTGCCCCGGCACACCCACGATGGGCGCGTTGTCGGTGGGCTGCCGGAAGTACTGGTCGATTTGCTTTTCCACCTCGGACAGTGAACTGCGCAGTTCCTGCACCACGCTGCCCATGGTCTGGCGGTCGCTGACGCGGCGGTACAGCTCTTCCATCCAACTTTCCAGCGGGCGCTGGGGCTGGCCGGCGCGCACCTGGTCCACACGCTCGGCCAGCATCTGCACCCGCTGCGGCAGGTCGGCCTGGTCGAGTTCGCCGTCTTCCAGCGCCGCATCGACGTACAGGAACGCGGTGGCCACCTCCATGGCCAGCGGCGGCGGCGGCGACGACAGGCTGGCGGCCGTTTGTGCCGCAGCCAGACTCAAGGCGTGCGACAGCGAGTCTCCACCCGGGAACAGCTTCTGCAGCGAATCGCCCACCAGCGCGAACTGCTCCATCAGGTTGGACAGGCGGTGTTGCTCGTCGCCCGCCACCGCGGCCCAGGTGTCCTTGGCCGCGGCCACGCGCCGCTTGGCCGAGGCCAGCAGCGCGGGGTCGTGCAGGCCCAGCCGAACCTGCCGGTAGTCGCCCGTGGCCAGGCCTTCCAGCCCCCAGGCCCTGCGCACGGCTTCCAGGCGCGGCGCGGCGCGGTCAGCGGTGGGTGGGCCAGCATGCGCGCAGAAGAAGATGAGGTCCTGCGCCAGCCGGTCCGACAGGCCGGCCTGACCGCGCGCGCTGGCCCGCAGTTGCGCCAGCAGGCGCGACGCCACGCGCTTGGTCTGGCCGTCGTTGACCAGCAGGCCGTTGGCCAGCGCTTCGTAGACGGCCGCGGCGCTGTGCCACAGCCCGGCCAATGACATTTCACCCGGTTGCTGGTGGGCACCAGCGGCCAGGTCGGCGCACAGCTGGCTCATGCGCAGGCAGGTGTTGCGGCCCGGTTCGCGCATCAGCCCCAGCACCAGCGATTCCATGTCGCCGCGAGTGGCGTCGTCGGCCCGCCGGGGCGTGTCGGCCAGGCTGCCCCGGATGACGGCACCCTTGCGCAGGCCTTCAGCCCAGGCGGTGGCGTCGTGGTTCCACAGGTCGGCGGGGTGCACGCGCTCGGCACCGGCCAGCAACATGGCGGCCTCGTACTGCGGGAACATGGCCACCGGCGACACCGGCTTGCCCGCCAGGTGGCGGCCCAGGTAGTCGAGCACCGCAAACGACACGCGTTCCACCGCGTCCACGGCGGGGCCGGTGGCCGCCGCCGGCTTGCTGATCATGCGCTGCACCAGCGCTTCGGCCGCACGCAGCACCTGCGCCGCTGCAGGCATGTCCACCAGGTCGAGAGCACCCACGCCCTGGTGCAACTGGGCGCGCGCGCTGCGCAGCACGGCAGGCTCCACCGCGCCCAGGTCGCTCTGCCGGGCGATGTCGGCTTCACGCAGGTAGCGGCGCAAAATCTTGGTGGCACCTTCGAGCGAACGGCGCAGTTCGCCCTGCACCCAGGCCACGGCGCTCAGATCGTCGGGCTCCAGCAACCCCAGCCGGGGCGCCCGCGGTGCAGCCGCGCTCGGGCTGGCTGCACGGGCCTTGGCGCTGAACGGGTCGGCTGATTCCATGCGCAAGAAAAGTCCTGGGGTTGACGGGTTCAGACGACCTTGAAGCGGGCCACGGCGGTGTTCAGCTCCTGGGCCATGCCCGAGAGTTCACGCACCATCTGCGCCGTCGAGCGGGTGCCGTCAGAGGTCTGTTCGGTCACCGCAAAAATGTGCTGGATGTTGGCAGCCACCAGGTTGGCCGAGCGCGCCTCGCGCAGCGCCTCGTCGGAAATGCGGCTGATCAGGTCGGCCAGTTCGCGCGTCACGCGGTCGATGTCGCCCAGCGCCGTGCCAGCGGCGTCGGACAGGCGCGCGCCTTCCACCACGCCTTGCGTGCTGCGCTCCATGGCGCCCACGGCGTCTTGCGTGTCGGTCTGGATGGTGCGCACGATGGCCGCGATCTGGCGCGTGGCGTCGGCAGACCGCTCGGCCAGCCGTTGCACCTCTTCGGCCACCACACTGAAACCGCGCCCGGCTTCACCAGCGCTGGCCGCCTGGATGGCGGCGTTGAGCGCCAGCACGTTGGTCTGCTCGGTGATGTCGGAGATCAGCTCGGTGATCTCGCCGATCTCCTGCGAGCTTTCGCCCAGGCGCTTGATGCGCTTGGAGGTGTCCTGGATCTGGTCGCGGATGGCGTTCATGCCGCCAATGGCGTCCTGCACCGCCTGCAGGCCGGTTTCTGATGCCCGCAACGACTGGCGCGCCACACTGGCCGTTTCCTGGGCCTGCGCGCTCACGTCGTTGATGCGGCCGGCCATCTTCAACACCGAGTCGCCCGTTTCGCGGATCTCGCGCAACTGCTCGCCCGAAGCCGCCAGCAGTTCAGTGGAGGTCTCGTCAACCTGCGCCGTGGTGTCGGCCACGCGGCCCACGGTGGACTGCACCTGCGTCACCAGTGAACGCAATTCCTCCACCGTGTAGTTCACGGAATCGGCGATGGCACCGGTGATGTCTTCGGTGACGGTGGCCTGCTGCGTGAGGTCGCCTTCGGCAACCGTCTGCAGTTCGTTCATCAAGCGCAAGATGGCGGCCTGGTTGGCGTCGTTGACGCGCTTGGCCTCGCGCTCCTGGCGCTCGGCCTCCAGCCGCTGCGCGTCGGCCTGGCGCGAACGGTTGGTCTGGTCCAACACGAACAGACGAACCAGCCCAAAACCCGACAAAGCCGCCAGCAGCAGCGACGTCAGCGCCAGGGCCAAGGGCCAGCCTGCCAGCCCGCCGGTGCCCGCCAGACCTTGCTGCAGGCCTTCCAGCCCCAGCCGCAGGGGTTCGGAGTCGGCGACGATGGCCGCCTGCGCTTCGCGGGCGGCCACCATGCCCTTCAGGTTGCCCAGCACCAGGCTGGCCTCGCCGCGCGTGGTTTCGAACTGCTTGATCAGTTGCTGCAGCTTTTCGCGTGCAGCGCCGTCGCGAGTGCCCGGCAGGTTTTGGTCGGCACGGCCTTCCAGAACAGCCTGCGAGGTGGCCTGGAAAGAGCCCAGGTCCTTTTCCAGCAGGAACACTGCTTCGGCACTGACGCCCTGGGCCGCCAGGAATTCATTGGCGCTCTTGCCGATGCGCTGCGTCAGCACTGCCAACTGGCTGGCAGCCGCCAGTTCGGGAACGGTGGCGCCGGCTTGCTGCTTCAGTGCCAGCACGGCTTCGGCGGTTTCCAGCATCTCGCCGCTTTGCCGGTTGATGGTCTGCAAAGCCTTGCCGGCACCGGTGAGCACCTTTTCCTGCGCCAGCACGGCAGCGGCGTTTTTCTCGGCACGGTCCACCAGCGGCATCAGCGTTTCCAGCACCGACTGCTGCGCCGCTGCGACGCCCAGCCCACCGCCTTCGTCCAGCTGCAGACCGCGCAGGTTGCGCGTCAGCACCGCGACGCTTTCGGTGACTTCGACAAACGCCGCAGGGTTGCCCAGCGCCGCCTGGGTAGAGGCCTTGGCCAGCCGCTGCGACTGGGTGCCCGCCTGGCCCGCAGCGGCCACTTGCTCGGCGCTCTGTGAAGCCACCGCCACCGCCCACACCGCAGCGCCCAGCAAGCCCAGCAAGCCCAGCACCAGCATCAGCATCAGGGCGCGCTGCTGACGGGCAAAGGGCAAGCTGCCGATGACGGGCAGGCCCGAAACGGCCTCCAACGGCAGCACCGTCCTCGGGCTGAGCGTGGACTCGTTGAATTCGGTGGCCAGCTCCGACGGTGCAGCCTCGGAAATCATCGACACCGCAGGCGGCAAGTCGGGCAGCCCGGCCCGGGCCAAGGAGGGCGACAGCGAATCAGGGCCTGTCAGCGCCTCAGCAGCCGCGGCTCGGGCACCCCGGTTGAAACCCGGCTCCAGCCGGACCGTGGCTTCCATGGCCGAAGTGGGGGACATCTCGTCAAAAGCCCTGGCGGACGGCGCGGCGCCCGCAGCTGCCGACCAGGGTCGTGCATCGGCAGAATTCGCCTGGGCCGAAGGCGCAGCGGAGGCGGAGGCGGAACGATTGGCAGCCTGGCCAGGCAAGCTGTCGCCGGGCCCGTCCAGACCCATCGCCCCGGTGGTGCCACTGGAGCCCTTGGGGCCCTTGATGCGATCCAGAAAGCTCATGTCGTCCTCGTCAAACCCTGGCCGCGCCAGGACACCGCAGCGGTGCCTGCGCCGAAATGAACCCGAAAGACCCGTGACTGCATGGAGGCCAGGCTCATGCTGCGATGGCCAGATATTGCTCGTGCCGCGCCAGCAGGCTCAAGTCCAGTTCCTGCCAACTGCGGCCGTCGGCGTCTTCCCACAGCGCGGGTGCAAAGCCGGGTCTGTCGTCGTCCTGCCCCGGCGCCTTGTGCAGCTGGTTGGCATTGCGAAGGCCGGCCAGGCGGTCGACCAGCACCGCGCAGTGCGAGCCCAACGTGGGGTTGAAGGCCAGCAGGCGCGCTGAAGCCCGTTGCGGCTCGCGCAGCTGGTCCAGTGTCAACGGTGTGCGCAGGCCCAGGAAGCCGGCCAAGTCGACAACGCCATGCAGTTGGCCGCGCAGGTTGGCCACGCCCAGGAACCAGGGCTTGGTGTGCGGCACGGGCAGCGGTGGGCTGAGCGGAAAGATCTCACCGGCGGCCGGCAAGGCCACCACCACGCCCTGGCCCATGCACTCGAAGGCCAACCACGTGGCGGCCTGCGCATCGGTGCCTTCATGGTTCAGGCGCTTTGCAAGCCGCGCCTGCAGGTCCCGCAGTGCTTCCCGGTTGCCCATGCTCTAGCCGAGTGCCGAAATCTTGGCCAGCAACTCGTCACCCTTCACCGGCTTGACGATGTAGTCGCGCGCGCCCTGGCGCAGCCCCCAGACCCTGTCGGTTTCCTGGCTCTTGCTGGTGCACAGGATGACGGGCACGTCGGCAAAGCGCGGGTCGCGGGTGATGGTGCGGGTGAGCTGGAAACCGTTGGACCCGGGCATCACCACGTCCATCAGGATCAGGTCGGGCTTGAGCTCCTCCAGGCGGCGCAGCGCCTCTTCGCCGTTCTCGGCGGTGCGCACCCGGTAGCCGCGCTTGCCCAGAATGTCGGACAGCACATACAACTCGGTCTTGGAGTCGTCGACGATCAGTATGTGTTGAATCGGCATGACGGGGATCCTCCGGGTGCGGTGGCTGCGCCGTGCAATCGCACAACGGCAGTGGCAGGTGCAGCGGCGGCTTCAGGGCGAGGGGTCATGGTGCTTGGCGCCAGTGGGCTTCGACGGCGCGCAACAACTGCTCTTTGGTAAAGGGCTTGGTGAGGTAATCGTCAGAACCCACCATGCGGCCGCGCGCTTTGTCGAACAGGCCGTCCTTGGACGACAGCATGATCACCGGCACCTGTGCAAAGCGGGGATTGCGCTTGATGATGGCGCAAGTCTGGTAACCGTCCAGCCGCGGCATCAGGATGTCGCAGAAGATCAGGTCGGGTGCGTGGTCATTGACCTTGGCCAGGGCATCAAAGCCGTCTTCGGCCAGCAGCACCTGGTGCCCGCCCTGGCGCAGGAAAATCTCGGCGCTGCGCCGAATGGTGTTGCTGTCATCGATAACCAGGACTTTGGCGCCTGCCGGGGCTGCTGAGCCGCCACCGTCCAACGCATTCTTGGCGCCTGTTTCAGGCCCTTGTATGTCCAAGCGCCGTTCTCCTTGGAAACCAGGCTACTGCCGCAGGTTGCAGCAGCGGTGTTGTTCAGATCTGGACCATTTCAAAGTCTTCTTTGCGCGCGCCGCACTCGGGGCAGGTCCAGTTCATCGACACATCGGCCCAAGCGGTGCCGGGCTTGATGCCATGTTCAGGGTCGCCGGTGGCTTCGTCATAAATCCAGCCGCAAATCAGGCACATCCAAGTTCGCGATTCGATCACGTCACCAGCCCATTTCACTACAATGAACACGCATTGTAGCCACGCAGTCTTGAAGAAAGTTCAAGACTTGTGCGGGTCTACGAGCCGTTTCTCATCTTTTGCTGGAGGTCTTCTCGCGCCCTTGTCCACGCACCGGGCGCCGCAGGGTGAATGACGCGGTATCGTGGCACATGACGGGCTGGCGCCGCGCAGCCGCCTGGCCCCAGATTGCACCCTCCACCTGCGCCCCGCGCACCTAGGCCCGACCATGATTGCAGAACCCACACCGGCCAACGACATCGAAGGCCCGGCGGCAGACCAGCCGGCCCCCGCCTGCGTGATGTGCTTCAACGCCAGCGACCCCAGCGGCGCCAGCGGCCTGGCCGGTGACATCGCCACGGTGGCAGCGATGGGGGCCCATGCGCTGCCCATCGTCACGGCCATCGTGATGCGCGACACCGCCGACATCTTTGACCAGCACGACATCGACCCCGAAGCGGTGGCCGAGCAGGCGCGCGCCATCCTGGAAGACGTCACCATTGCCGGCTGGAAGGTCGGTTTTCTGGGCACCGCAGACAACGTCAGCGCGGTGGCCGAGATCCTGTCTGACTACACCGAGATTCCGCTGGTGGCCTACGTGCCCAACCTGTCGTGGATGGAAGACGATGTGCTGCAACCCTACCAAGACGCTTTCCGCGAATTGATACTGCCTGCCACCGAGGTGCTGGTGGGCAGCCACAAGACACTGCAAGACTTCTTGCTGCCCGAATGGGACAGCGAGCGCCCGCCGTCGGCACGCGAATTGGCCGTGGCCGCAGGCGAACACGGCACCCGCTACGTGCTGGTGACCGGCATCATGCTGGCCAGCAAGGGCACTGACCAATTCATCGACAACGTGCTGGCGTCGCCGCAAGGCGCCATCGCGGGCGAGAAGTTCGAGCGCTTCGACGCTGCCTTCATCGGCGCTGGCGACACGCTGTCGGCCGCACTGGCTTCGTTGCTGGCTGCCGGCGGCGAGCTGCAGGCCGCCGTGGGCGAGGCGCTGTCATTCCTGGACCAGAGCCTCGACGCCGGCTTCAGGCCCGGCATGGGGCACATCGTGCCCGACCGCTTTTTCTGGGCACTGCCACCGCCCGAAGAAGGCGAGGGCCTGGAAGGCGAAATGCCCGAACCCGACCCCGTCGACCCCAAGGGCAAAGGCGCGCCGCGCCGCGTGCATTGACCAAGCCCGCTAGCCTGCGGGGCTTGTTGGCGCCCTGTTCGGCCAACCCAACCACTGTCTGACCGCTCCGCAGTGTGGCGGCTTGCCCATGAACCGAAACGAAATGCTTTTCGCGCGCGCCCAGACCGTCATCCCCGGCGGCGTGAATTCCCCCGTGCGGGCCTTCAAGGCGGTGGGAGGCACGCCGCGCTTCATCAGCCGCGCCCAAGGCGCCTACATGTGGGACGCCGACGGCCAGCGCTACATCGACTACATCGGTTCCTGGGGCCCGATGATCCTGGGCCACGGCCACCCCGCGGTGCTGGAAGCCGTGCACAAGGCGGCGCTGGATGGCTTCAGCTTCGGCGCCCCCACCGAACGCGAAATCGAACTGGTCGAGGCCATCATCGCTCAGGTGCCCAGCGTGCAGCAGTTGCGCCTGGTCAGCAGCGGCACCGAAGCCGGCATGAGCGCGCTGCGCCTGGCGCGCGGTGCCACCGGCCGCAACAAGTTCATCAAGTTTGAGGGCTGTTACCACGGCCACGCCGACGCCTTGCTGGTGAAGGCCGGCTCCGGGCTGGCCACCTTCGGCCACCCCACCAGCGCCGGCGTGCCGGCCGACGTGGTGAAGCACACGCTGGTGCTCGAGTACAACAACGTGGCGCAGCTGGAAGAGGCCTTCGCCACCCAGGGCAGCGAACTGGCCTGCGTGATGATCGAGCCCATCGCGGGCAACATGAATTTCGTGCGCGCGCAGGTGCCCTTCATGCGCCGCCTGCGCGAGCTGTGCACGCAACACGGTGCGTTACTGGTGTTTGACGAGGTGATGACGGGCTTTCGCGTCGCGCTGGGCAGTGCGCAGAGCGTCTACGCGAAGCTCATACCCGGCTTCACGCCCGACATGAGCGTGTTTGGCAAGGTCATTGGCGGCGGCATGCCGCTGGCCGCCTTCGGCGGCAGCAAGGACGTGATGAGCCAACTGGCGCCGCTGGGCCCGGTGTACCAGGCCGGCACGTTGTCGGGCAACCCGGTGGCCACCGCGTGCGGCCTGGCCACGCTGAAGGAAGTCAGCAAGCCGGGCTTTTTCGAAGGCTTGTCTGCGCGCACGCGCAGCCTGGTCGCGGGCCTTGAAGGCGTGGCCCGGCAAGCCGGTGTCCCGCTGGTCGGTGACAGCGAAGGCGGCATGTTCGGTTTCTTCTTTGCGCACGAACTGCCGCAGAACTACGGCGTCATGATGACCACCGACAAGGAACGCTTCAACCGTTTCTTCCACTCGCTGCTGAAGCGCGGCGTCTACCTGGCGCCGGCGATGTACGAAGCTGGTTTTGTCAGCGCCGCGCACAGCGAAGCCGACATCGCGCAGACCGTGGCCGCGGCGGCCGACGCGCTGCGCGAGTAGCGAGCGCCAGGCCCGGCGCTCAGGCCGGCGAAGACCGCAACGCGAAAGTCTTGCCGCCCAGGAACAGGTACTCCACCCGCACCACCGCGGCGCCCTGCTCTCCGGTGAAGGTGAAGCCCAGCAGTTGCAGGGCATCGCCAGGTTTGATCTCAGGCACCTGCCAGGCCTGCATGCGCGTCAGCGGCGCCAGCTCAACTTCCCACAGGCGGTCTTTGCGCGTGGGCAGCACGGCGGCTTTCAACAAAGCGGGACCATCCACTGGCGCGGTTTGCGCAGGCACCGGCCGGCTGGCCAGATCCGCGGGCAGCTTCAGCAAGCCCGCAGGCAGTTCCAGCGTCAATTCGGCATGCGGGTTGCGCCAGGCCACCTTGCGCGCCGTGCCTTCCAGGAAGATAGGCCGCGCTTGGTCGAAACTGCTCCAGCCGTGGTGCGCCCACGCTGGGGCGGCCAGCGTGGCTGCGGTCAGTAAAAGTCGTCTGCGCATCATGATTCACCCCTTGACCTCGGCTTTGTGGGTCAGGCCATCCCCGGCTGCACCTGCCTCAACGACGGGCTGCGGTCAGTAGGCCAACCAGCGGCCGCAGATGATGGCGAACAGCCATAGCCCCAGCGACAACAAGGTCTGCGCCTTCGCCACCGCATCGGCCCGCTGCAAGCCCCCGCGGCTGTGGAACAGCACCGCATTGCACCCGGCCAGTGTCAGCACGCCCATCTTCACCAGGAAGAGGCGCTTGCTGAGCAGTTCACCGGGGTTGGCCGCGAACATCAGCAGGCCGCTGGCCGCCGCCAGCACAAAACCGCTGGCGGTGATGCCCAGGGCCAGCCGGGCCAACGGCGCCACAGGGATGTCCGGGGCCAGGCCCCAGACCCGCAGTTCCAGCACCAGCAGGCTGCCCAGCAGCAGCGCAATGCCGGTGATGTGCACCACCTCCAATCCCGGGTAGACGATGGGGTGGCTGGCGATCCAGGGGATGCCGGGCAGCGACGCAAAACTCATGCAGGCACGCTAGCAGATTGCCGACGTGATCGAGGCAAGCCCGGCGGCACGACCAGCAACGTGCAGCCGACGCCAAGAGTGCGGCGCTTCAGGCCCCCCCAGGCTGACCGGGTCCCATGGCACGGCCCGATACCTAGAATCCCGGCCCATGCACATTCACATTCTCGGCATCTGCGGCACGTTCATGGGCGGGCTGGCGGCGCTGGCCCGCGAAGCCGGCCACCGGGTCACGGGCTGCGACGCCGGTGTCTACCCCCCGATGAGCGACCAGTTGCGCGCGCTCGACATCGACCTTGTGGAAGGGTTTGGAGCTGACCAGCTAACCATCAAGCCCGACACCTTTGTCATTGGCAACGTGGTCAAGCGCGGCATGCCGCTGCTGGAAGCCATTCTGGACGCCGGCCGGCCCTACACCAGCGGCCCGCTGTGGCTGGCCGAGCAGGTATTGCCCGGTCGCCATGTGCTGGCCGTGGCCGGCACGCACGGCAAGACCACCACCACCGCGATGCTGGCCTGGATACTGGAAAG
>JAYSXE010000210.1:0-16428 GCA_043717565.1 Burkholderiales bacterium
GATGTCGCCCATGACCTTCAGTGAAAACTCGGTGCTGAAGATGCAGGTGTTCTGGCCCTGGTCTTCTTTCAGGATGTCGGCCTGCACCGTGCCGCGCACGTTGGCCAGCGTCCAGGCGCGGATTTTCTGCGCTTCGTCGCTGGTGGGGTCACGGCCGTTGTCGGCCTTGAATTTTTCGATGTTCTGGTCGATGGCGGTGTTCATGAACATCGCCAGGATGCTGGGCGCCGGGCCGTTGATGGTCATGCTGACGCTGGTGGCCGGGTGCGTCAGTTCGAACCCCGAGTAGAGCACCTTCAGGTCGTCCAGCGTGGCGATGGACACGCCGCTGTTGCCCACCTTGCCGTAGATGTCGGGGCGCAGATCGGGGTTGTTGCCATACAGCGTGACGCTGTCGAAGGCCGTGCTCAGGCGCTTGGCCGGCAGGCCTTCGCTGACCATCTTGAAACGGCGGTTCGTTCTGAACGCATCGCCTTCGCCAGCAAACATTCGCGTGGGGTCTTCGTTCTCGCGCTTGAATGCAAAGGTGCCGGCGGTGTACGGAAAGCTGCCGGGCACGTTGTCCAGCATCAACCACTTCAGCAGTTCGCCGTGGCATTCGTAGCGCGGCAGCGCCACCTTGCGGATCTTGCTGCCTGAGAGTGTGGTGTGCGTCAGCGCGGTGCGGATTTCCTTGTCGCGGATCTTCACCACGTACTCGTCGCCGGCGTAGGCTTTCTGCATGTCGGGCCACTGCGCCAGCAGCCTGCGCGCCTGCGCGTCCTGGCGCGTTTCACGCTGCTCGGCGAGGTTGATGGTGGCTTCTGCCGCGCGCGGTTTGTCGGGCTTGCCCACGGTCAGCATTGCGGCGGCCGCGCGCAGCTGTTGAATCTCGCGCGCCAGCGTGGCCTGTTGCTGCACACGCTGCTTGTAGCCGCGCACGCTGTCGGCGATGTCGGCCAGGTAGCGCACGCGCGCGCCGGGCACGATGGGCACCTGGTGCGTGCTGTGGCGCGTCTTCACCTCCGGCAGGCGGCCTTCCGTGGTGCGCAGGCCCAGCGCCGCCAGCCGCGGCAGCAGCGCCTGGAAGAGTGCGGTCACGCCGTCGTCGTTGAAGCGGCTGGCCATGGTGCCGAACACCGGCATCTGCTCGGTCGACGTGCCCCAGGCTTCCTTGTTGCGCTGCACCTGCTTGGACACGTCCCGCAGGGCGTCCAGCGAACCCTTGCGGTCGAACTTGTTGATGGCCACGAATTCGGCGAAGTCGAGCATGTCGATCTTCTCCAGCTGGCTGGCGGCGCCGAATTCGGGTGTCATCACATACAGCGGCACGTCCACCAGCGGCACGATGGCCGCGTCGCCCTGGCCGATGCCCGATGTTTCCACCACGATGAGGTCGAACCCCGCGGCTTTGCAGGCGGTCAGCACATCGGGCAGCGCCTGGCTGACCTCGCTGCCGAAGTCGCGCGTGGCCAGGCTGCGCATGAACACGCGTTGGCCCGAGTCGCCGGCGGCGAGCGCCTCCTTGGTGGGCAGCGCCGCCTGCGCAGCGGCCAGCGTGGGGGCCCAAGGACTGATGGCATTCATGCGGATGCGGTCGCCCAGCAGCGCGCCGCCGCTCTTGCGCCGGCTGGGGTCGATGCTGATGACGGCGATGCGCAGTGCGTCGCCCTGGTCCAGCCGCATGCGGCGGATCAGCTCGTCAGTCAGGCTGCTCTTGCCGGCGCCGCCGGTTCCGGTGATGCCCAGCACGGGGGTGATGGTGGCCGCGGCGGCGCTGGCCAGACTGGTTTTCAGGGCCGCTGACGCGGTGCCGTTTTCGAGCGCCGTGATGGCTTGCGCCAGCGCGCGCCAGGCAGCGTCTGAATGGCCTTGCAGCGCGGCAGCGTCGGCCGGTGCGTGCGGCGACAGGTCCTGATCGCAGCGCATCACCATCTCGCCGATCATGCCTTGCAGGCCCATGCGCTGGCCGTCTTCGGGGCTGTAGATGCGCGTCACGCCGTAAGCCTGCAGTTCTCGAATCTCTTCCGGCACGATGACACCACCGCCGCCACCGAACACCTGCACATGCGCGCCGCCGCGCTGGCGCAGCAGGTCCACCATGTACTTGAAGTACTCGACGTGGCCGCCCTGGTAGCTGCTGATGGCGATGCCCTGCACGTCTTCCTGCAGCGCCGCCGTCACCACCTCGCCCACGCTGCGGTTGTGGCCCAGGTGGATGACCTCGGCGCCCATGCCCTGCAGGATGCGCCGCATGATGTTGATGGCCGCGTCGTGGCCGTCAAACAGGCTGGCCGCGGTGACAAAACGCACCTTGTGCGTGGGGCGGTAGTTGGCCAGGGCTTTGAATTCGGCAGACAGGTCGGTCATGGCGGGCTCGGGTGGTGGTCGTGGTGCGCGCAGTGCGATTGACGTTAACGTCAAGTGAACATCATGCCACCACCTGGCCGCCCGCTGCGCGCTGACCGCCGGGCGCGTGCGCTGGCCTCACGTTTCCCCGGGGCTGTGCCGCCCGCGGCGCCGTGGGCCCGGCTGGTACGCTTGGTGCCCGACAACTGCTTGCGAACTGGCAGCGCCCACCATGACTTTCCTGGCCATCGACATTGGCAACACGCGCCTGAAATGGGCGCTCTACGAGGCCGCAGTACCCGGCGCAGCCGTGCTAAACCAGGGCATTGCCTTTCTGGAAACCATCGACGACCTGGCCGAGGGCGACTGGAAGCCGCTGCCAGTGCCCACCCGCATGCTGGGTTGCGTGGTGGCCGGCGAAGCCGTGCGCCGCCGCGTGGAACAGCAGATGGAGATGTGGGACCTGGACCCGCACTGGGTGGTGCCCAAGGCGCAAGAGGCCGGGCTGGTGAACGGCTACGACCACCCCAGCCGCCTGGGCGCCGACCGCTGGGTGTGCCTGGCCGGTGCGCGATGGCATGTGCTGAAAAGCGGTGTGCCGCGGCCAGCGCTGGTGGTGATGGTGGGCACGGCGGTGACGGTGGACGCGCTGGACGCCAGCGGCCGATTCCTGGGTGGCTTGATCCTGCCGGGCTTCGGCCTGATGCAGCGCGCGTTGGAACAGGGCACCGACGGCCTGAAGGTGCCCACTGGCGACGTGGTCGACTTTCCCACCAACACCAGCGACGCGCTGATGAGCGGTGGCGCCAATGCCATGGCCGGCGCCATCGAACGCCAGGCCCGGCGCCTGCGCCTGCGCACGGGCCAGGAACCGTTGCTGTTGATGACCGGCGGCGCGGCCGTGAAGCTGGCGCCGATCACCGACCTGCCCTTCGAGACGCTGGACTCGCTGATCTTCGACGGCCTGCTGCAACTGCAGTCGCACCGCCCGGCGCTTTGAGGGCTGGCGCCTGGGCCCTGGCGGCCTGTCGCCGCGCTACAGCCAGCGCCTGAGCAATTCGCCCAGTTGGCCGCGCGAATAGGGTTTGGCCAGGTGCGCGTCCATGCCGGCGGCCATGGCGTGGGCCGCGTCTTCTTCAAACGCGTTGGCCGTCAGCGCCACGATCGGTGTGCGCGGCAGGCCCAGCCGCTGCTCACGCGCCCTGCAGTGCCGGGCGGCGGCGTAACCGTCAAGCACCGGCATCTGGATGTCCATCAGCACCAGGTCCACGGTCTGGTGTTCCAGCACCGTCAGCGCCATGGCGCCGTCTTCGGCTTCTAGCACTTGCACGCCGTAGGACTTCAGCATTTCGGCGGCGATCATGCGGTTCACGATGTTGTCTTCAACCAGCAGTACGGTGCCGTTCAGTTCGTCGTTCGCCACCGAGAAGCCGCCGAAGTCAGAGTCGCTGCCCGGCAGCGACAGATTTGGCGCCAGCCGCATCTGCAGCGCAAAGCTGAACACCGAACCCTTGCCCATCTGGCTGCTGGCCCCGATGCTGCCGCCCATGGCCTGCACGATGCGCTGGCTGATGGCCAGCCCCAGGCCGGTGCCGCCGCGCAGGCGCGAACGGGTACCGTCAATCTGGTGGAAAGGCAGGAAGATCTCATCCATGGACTCGGGCGGGATGCCGATGCCGGTGTCTTCCACCGCGAAGTGCACCAGACGGTGCCCATCGGGTGCCACCTCTGAGTCCAGGCGCAGCACGATGCCGCCCTGCTCGGTGAACTTGACGCTGTTGCCCAGCAAGTTCAGCAGCACCTGCTTCAGCCGCGGCGCGTCGCCCATCACACCATCGGGCACGCCGGGGCTGATTTCCAGGGTCAGCCGCAGGCTGCGCGACTCGGCATTGGCCCTGAACAGCGCCACGCAGGACCGCGCCACCGAGTGCAGCGACATCGGTGCATGGGCCAGCACCAGCTTGCCGGCTTCGATCTTGGAATGGTCGAGCACGTCGTTCAGGATGTCCATCAACGACTCGCCCGAGTTCGACGCGGTGCGCACCAGGCGGCTTTGCCGGCCGTCCAGTGGTGTCTGGCGCAGCAGTTCCAGCGCGCCCAGCACGCCGTTCATTGGCGTGCGGATTTCGTGGCTCATGGTGGCCAGAAACTGCGACTTCGCCAGGTTGGCGGCTTCGGCCGCTTCCTTGGCCTGCAGCAGGCGCTCGCGCGCCCTTTCGGCTTCCTGGCTTTGGCGCAGCGAACGAATCGTGATCTGCCGGAATTCCAGCGTGGCCTTCAGCATCGTCAGGCCGAACACCACGGCCAGCACCGCCATGGGAATGGAGTGCGCATTGCCGGGCATCAGCGACACCAGCGTCAGCGAGCCCAGCTGCAGCACCGACAGGATAAGAAAGCTGCGGCCGGCCATGGACATGAAAAACGCCGCGGTCGAGATGGAACCGCAGGCGATGACGACGTAGGCGGTGGCCGTGGCGCCTTGCAGCTGCGGGTAGATGGCCAGGGTGGACAGCACCCACATCATGCCCACGGCCAAGGCGTTGCCTTCCAGGTGGTGCTGCACGGCCTGCGCCTGCCGGCCATCCATGGTGGGTATGTTGGCGTGGAAACGGGCCAGCAGCAGGCGCCATACCGATATGGCCGCGCCCAGCGCCACAAAACCGGCGGCCAGTGAACCGCGGCCGGCCTGCCAGCCCAGCCAACCCACGTACAAAACGGCCACCATCAGCAACACCACCGAACGCGCAGAGTTGCGCACGGCGCCTTGCAACATCTCGCGCTGGATGGCGCTTTCGATCCCGTGGGCTTCGGTCATTCGATGCCGAGGATATCGCGGGCGCCTGCCGCGGCAGGGGTTTCAGTTGTCAAGGGATAACAGGCAGGGTTTGCCCGAGGTTCTGTTCAACTCTGGATGTAGGTTTCCAGCTGCGCGATGGTGCTTTCGTGGTCGGCAATGATGTCATCCATGATGTCGCGAATGGAAATCATACCCAGCACGGTGTTGCCATCCACCACGGGCAGGTGGCGGAACTTGTGTTCGCTCATCAACGCCATGCAGGCCCGGGTGCCGGTTTGGGGGCTGACCGTGCGCACGTGCGTGGTCATGATGTCGCGCACATGGGTTTCCTTGGAATTGCGCCCCTGCAGCGCAATCTTGCGCGTGTAGTCACGTTCAGAGAACACACCCACGAGCCGGCCGCCCTCCATCACCATCAGCGCGCCCACTTCGTAGTCGGCCAGCAGCTTCAGGGCTTCGAACACGGTCTCTTCGGGCCGCACGTGCCACAAGGTGTCGGCACGGCTGGCCAGCAGTTGTGAAACGGGTTTCATGGTGGTGCCCTTCACTGAAGTTGTGACGCCCCGAGCCTACCCCAACGGTGGGGGCCGGCAAGGGGGTGGTCACACGAAGTTCCCGGTGCCGGTGCGGGCTGGCCCCGGCCATGCACGGGCCCGCGCTGCGGCGCTGCCGCGCTGCAGCCACTCGCAGTGTGCGGTAGCCTGCGCCTCTGGCGGGGTTGTGCCGCCATCTTGGGATGCACCGCGTCATGACCGATCTGAAAGCACCCTCTCTGTGGCCCCGCTTGCGGCGCCTGGCCTTGCCCTTGGGGCTGGCGGCGCTTGCCGCCTTGGGCTTGGCGGGCTGCACCTCGCTGGACGAACACCAACGCCGCTGGATTTTCCAGCCGAGCGACCGCACGTGGTCGGGCGGGCTGGCGGCGGCGCAGGGCATGCAGGACATCTGGATTCACTTCGAACCGGGCCGGCCCGAACTGGCGCGCACGGGGCGGGCCATTGAGGGCACCGGGCCGGAAAAACCGGCGCTGGCCGGCGCCGGCACGGCGCCCGTGGAACTGCACGCGCTGTGGCTGCCCCAGGCCGACCCGGCAGCGCCGCTGCTGCTGTACCTGCACGGTGCCCGCTGGGACGTGCGCGGCAGCGCCCACCGCATGCGCCGCATGCACGAGCTGGGTTTTGCCGTGCTGGGGGTGGACTACCGCGGCTTCGGCCAAAGCACGCCGGCCCTGCCGTCAGAAGCTTCTGCCGTTGAAGACGCCCTGGCCGCGTGGCATTGGCTGGGCCGGCAGTGGCCACAGCCGCAACGGTTCGTGTTCGGGCATTCGCTGGGCGGTGCGGTGGCCGTGCAGCTGGCCGCCCGTGTGGCGGCGCGGCCGGCCCCAGCAGCCTCCCAGGCTGCGGCACTGCAGTCGCCGCTGGCCGGCCTGATCGTCGAGGGCAGCTTCACTTCGATACCCGACGTCTTCAAGACGTTGCGCTGGGGCTGGCTGCCGCTGCAGCCGCTGATCACGCAGCGCTTCGACGCCGGTGAACAGATTGCCGGCGTGGCTGCCCCGGTGCTGGTGGTGCACGGCAGCCAGGACAGCCTGATCAGGCCTGAACTGGGGCAGGCGCTGTTCGAGAAGGCGCAGCAGCCCAAGCGCTTTGTGCTGGTGCCCGGCGGTTCACACCACAACACCAACGCCCTGGGACAGGGGCAGGTGCGGGTGGCGTTGGCCGAGCTTTTCGGGCTGCCGATTGCCGCACCGCGTTGATGCCGCGCGGGCAGCAGGGGCTGTGAAGGCCGCAGCCCTGGCCGGGCCCTGACCCCGGAGTGAACAAACCCGCACCGCGGGCCCGTGCCGGCCAGCGGGGGCCAGCCGGATTCGTTCACGTCTTGTGGGGCCTCAGGTCGCCTTGAGCTTGAAGCGCTGCAGCTTGCCCGTTTCGGTGCGCGGCAGCTGCTGGCGAAATTCGATCTCGCGCGGGTACTTGAAAGGCGCGATGGTCTGTTTCACGTGGTCCTGCAACTGCCGGGCCATGGCTTCGTTGCCGGTGTGGCCCGGGTGCAGCACCACAAAGGCCTTGACCAGCATGCCGCGCGCTTCGTCGGCCACGCCGACCACGCCGCACTCGGCCACCGCCGGGTGCAACAGCAGCGCGCCTTCAACCTCGGGCCCAGCAATGTTGTAGCCGCCCGAGATGATCATGTCGTCGGTGCGCGCCTGGTAGACAAACTGGCCGTCGGTGTCCACCAGGTAGGCGTCGCCGGTCAGGTTCCAGCCGTTTTGCACGTACTGGGCCTGGCGCGGGTCGTCCAGGTACTTGCAGCCGGTGGGGCCCTTGACGGCCAGGCGGCCCACCTGGCCCGGGGGCAGCTCACGACCGTGTTCACCCAGCACCCGGGCCCGGTAGCCCGGCACCGGAAAGCCCGTGGCGCCCGGCTTGGCGTGTGCTTCGTCGGCGCTGATGAAGATGTGGAACAGCTCAGTGGAACCGATGCCGTCGATCATCTCGATGCCGGTGCTGGCTTTCCACAGCGCGCGTGTGGCGGCGGGCAGTGCTTCGCCGGCCGACACGCACTTGCGCAGGCTGCTCAGGTTGTGCGCTGAAACCTGCGCCGCCATCGCACGGTATGACGTGGGTGCGGTTAGGCACACGGTGGCGCGGTACTGCGCAATGGCCTGCGGCAACGCGTCGGGCGAAGCCCGTTCCACCAGCACGGTGCTGGCGCCGATGGACAGCGGAAACACCAGCAGCCCGCCCAGGCCGAAGGTGAAGGCCAGCGGCGGGCTGCCGATGAAGATGTCGTCGGCGCGCGCGCGCAGCACATGGCGCGGCCAGCAGGCCGCCGCGGCCATCACGTCGCGGTGGAAATGCAGCGTGCCTTTGGGCACGCCGGTGGTGCCCGACGTGAAGGCCATCAGCGCGATGTCGGTGGCCGCGGTGGCCGCAGCGGTGAAGGGCATCGTGAACCGGGCGGCGCGGGCTTCCAGGTCGGCGCCGAAGCACACCAATTCGCGCAGCACACCGCACCGTTGCTGCGCCTGCAGCAGTTCATCGGCCAGCCGCTGGTCGCACAGCGCGTGGCTGATCTGGGCCTTGTCGATGATGGCCGCCAGTTCATTGGCGCGCAGCAGCGGCATCGTGCCCACGGCAATGCCGCCGGCTTTCACCACCGCCAGCCAGCACGCCGCCAGCATGGGCGTGTTTGCGCCGCGCAGCAGCACGCGGTTGCCGGTGACCAGGCCCATGTCCTGCACCAGAACGTGAGCGATGCAGTCAACCTGCGCTTGCAGCTGCGCGTAGGTCCAGCGCACACCGGCGCCCTGCACCGCCAGGCGGTTGCCGTGGCCGCTGGCGACCCAGCCGTCCAGCAGTTCAGACACACAGTTCAAGTGCGGGGGAAATTGCAGGTCGGGCCCTTCGAACAGCAGCTCGGGCATGGCCGCAGGCGCGGGCAGGCGGTCTTGCGCAAAGGTGTCCACGGGCGGCACAGCGGGGGCGTGCACGACGGGCTTCAGGGTCGGGGCGGCGTCGTGGCTCATGCAACATTTTTCGAGCAGATACTTCAAAAGTCAACTAATTTCAGACGGGCCGGTATGATGCCTTCGGCGCAACGCCGTGCAGTCACCCGAAGAGGACGTGTTGCCATGTCTGGATGCCCCTTCAACCCCGCCGATGCTGCCGCTGTAACCGCGAATGAAACCGCGAATGAAACCGCGGTTGAAACCGGCGCGGCCGGCCGCGACGATGGCGCCCAGCTCGACTTCAGCAGCGACATGAGTTACGGCGACTACCTGCACCTGGACCAGGTGTTGGGGGCGCAACATCCGCTGTCCGAAGACCCCAACGAGCTGCTGTTCATCGTGCAGCATCAGACCAGCGAGCTGTGGATGAAGCTGCTGCTGCACGAGCTGCAGCGCGCCACCGGTTTTGTGGCGCAAGACCGGCTGCAGCCGGCGTTCAAGGCGTTGGCACGGGTGTCACGCGTGATGGAACAACTGGTGCACGCCTGGGACGTGCTGTCTACCATGACACCGCCTGAATACAGCGCCATCCGCCCCACGCTGGCCCGCAGCAGCGGCTTTCAAAGCTGGCAGTACCGCTGCATCGAATTTGGCCTGGGCAACAAGAACGCCGCCATGCTGCAGCCGCACGCGCACCACGCGCAACGCATGGCGGTGGTGCGCGCCGCTTATGAAGCGCCTTCGTTGTATGACGAGGCTCTGCGCCTGCTGGCGCGGCGCGGCCTGCCCGTTCCGGCCAGCCACACGCAGCGCGACTGGACGCAGCCCTACTGCCAAAGCGCCGAGGTGGAGGCAGCCTGGCTGGTGGCCTACCGCGACCCCGAAAGACACTGGGACCTGTACCAGCTGGGCGAAGAGCTCACCGACCTGGAAGACGCTTTCCGTCTGTGGCGATTCCGGCACGTGACCACGGTGGAACGGGTCATCGGCTTCAAGCGCGGCACGGGCGGCACCAACGGCGTGGGTTACCTGCGCAAGATGCTCGACGTGGTGCTGTTCCCTGAAATCTGGCGGCTGCGCACGGCGCTGTGATGGTGCCTGCGCGCCAGCGCGGTCTGCCCTCAGGCCTTGCCGCGCCGGTCGGCTGCAGCTTCGCTGCGCCGCTCGTACCCGGTGCGCCTTTCGCTCCAGGCGTTCTCGAGTTCGATGCGCTTGATCTCTTCCACCGCGCCTTCATCGGCGCCGCCGGCCTTGCGCACCTGCGCGCGCGCCAGCCGTTCCATCAGGCGCAGGTCGCGGTCGGTCAGCTGCAGCGCGCTGTGGGCCCACTGTTCGACGATCGCCATCAGCGATTCATAGCGCACCGGCGCCGCCAGCCGTTGCGCGCGCAAGGCCGCCAGCGTACCGCGCAACCGTGGTTCCACTTCCTGCAGCACGCGTTCCACGGCGGCTTCACCCTGGCCGTCGTCCACCACCAGGTCCACCAGGCGCCGGTAGTGCAACTCTTCGGCGCTGTACAGGCGGCCCGACAGAATCATTTCGTTGGCCACTGCAAAGCCGCATTTGCGGATGGTGAAGTCCCAAGCGCCCATGCCGGGAAACAGGTTGAACAGCACCTCGGGAAACCCGGCTTGTGCACCGCGTTCGAAGATCACCTTGTGAAAGGGCAGCACCGACTCCAGGCCGCCGCCCAGGGTGTCGCCCTGGCACAGCACCGTGGTGTGGATGCCCTGGTTGGCCGCGTTTTCCATCCACCACACCAGGTCGACACAGCGCTTGCCGTACAGCTGCAGCGACTCCAGGTCGCGCGCCCGCGCCAGCAGCACAAACAGCGCCAGATCGCCACCGAAGTTGAACACCTTGGGCACGTCTGAACTGAGTACGAAGTGCCGCACCAGGCCCGCGTTGGCGGTGATGTCGGCCAGAACCTGCGCCAGTTCGCCCATCGCGGCCAGGCTGTAGCACTGGATGGGCCGCACGCAGGTGCGTACGCGCAGCAGGCCCAGGTCGGAACTCCATTCCAGCCTCAAGGTCTTGTAGGGCCGGCCCAGCAGCGCCGGCACGCCCTTCAGTGCGACGGGCGCCGCCATGGCCGGCACCGCGCCTGACAGCACTGGGGCCTGGGCCCGCGCCGGGGAAGCGGGCGCTGCCGTGACGGCCGTGGATGACAAGGTGGCTTGTGCCATGTCAGATGGCTTCGATGATTCGTGTGAAGTGGTGGAAGTTAACGCGAACGGCCTGCGTTACGGCGGCCTGCGCTTCCGGATCGTGCACCAGGTTGAGGATGTCGCGCAATTCGGCCATGTGCTGGCTGTCCAGCGAAGTGTGTGAATCGATGAAGGAAATGCCGGCCTGGCCGTCCAGCAGCAGCCGCTCGCTGATAGCGGCGGCAAACGGACCGCCATAGACCGAGGCGATGACCTCCAGCGCATACAGCATGCCCAGCGCCGCGCACGGGTGGCGGCGTTCCGTGGCCCAGTGGTTGTAGCCCACCAGCGCCAGCGTGTGCGGGCCGGGCTCGTGCGTCTGTGCATGTTCTGGCGCCACCCCTATGGCCTGCAGGTCGTTCAGCACCCAGCTTTCGTGGCCCCTCTCCTCGAACATGTGTTCATACAAGAAGTGGCGCACGGCCTGCAGCGAATCGTCTTGCGGCCGGCCCATGCGGCTGGCCGCCGCCGCACTGACCGGGTTGAAGTACCACACCACGTGGTAAAGCTCGAGCAGGAAGGCCCGGTAGCGCTCTACCGACATGCCCTCGGCCACCGCGGCCATGACCACCGGGTGGGTTTCAAAAGCCCTGCGGTCCTCGTCAGTGTTGCTGACCAGATCGGCAAAAAAACGCGACATCCACACTCCAAGAAAATATCACCCACCCTGTACCAATGGATTGTGTTCCTGTGTGCGCGCAGCTGACCGCAACCGAAGTCTAGTTGTTCCATTTTTGCCCCCGTCAGACCTGGGGGGGTGACTTCTACAATCAGGCCGATGCATACCGCTGAGCCGCCCCCGCTGCAAGCGCAGCCCTCGCGCCGGCGCATCCAGGAATTGCCTGACGAACTGGTCAGCCAGATTGCGGCCGGTGAAGTCATCGACCGCCCCGCTGCCGCCGTGCGCGAACTGGTGGACAACGCGCTGGACGCCGGGGCGCGCCAGGTCACCGTACGGCTGCTGGCCGGTGGTGTGCGCAGCATCGTGGTTGAAGACGACGGCGCGGGCATACCCGAGGCCGAACTGCCGCTGGCACTGAAGCGTCACGCCACCAGCAAGATCGCCAACCTGTCCGATCTGGAGTCGGTGCAGACCATGGGCTTTCGGGGCGAGGCGCTGGCGGCCATCGCGTCGGTGTCGGAAATGGCCATCACCTCGCGCACGGCTGACCAGCCCCATGCCCTCAAGCTGCACGCGCGAAGCGGTGAACTGGGCGCTGCGGCGCGCGCCGTGGGCACCACGGTCGAGGTTCAGGAACTTTTCTTCAGCACACCCGCGCGGCGCAAGTTTCTGAAAAGCGACGCCACCGAGCTGGCCCATGCGTTGGAAGCCGTGCGCCGGCATGCACTGGCCCGGCCCGATGTGTCGTTTGCCGTGTGGCACGAAGGCCGCCTGGTTGCGCAGTGGCGTGCTGCGTCGGCCGTGGGTGCTGACGAGGCCGGCAAGGCCAGCGCCCAGCGTTGGGCCGACGTGCTGGGCGCCGACTTCATCGCCCACAGCCGGGCGGTGGCCGACCAGCGTGGGCCGTTGGCCATTGCGGGCCGCGTGGGCCAGCCCGAGGCCGCCCGGGCCCGTGCCGACATGCAGTACCTGTTCGTTAATGGCCGCTTTGTGCGCGACCGCCTGCTGGCGCATGCCGTGCGGGCCGCTTTTGAAGACCAGCTGCACGGCAGCCGCCAGCCGGCCTATGCGCTGTTCATCACGCTGGCGCCCGAGGCGGTGGACGTGAACGTGCACCCGGCCAAGATCGAAGTGCGCTTCCGCGATGGCCGCGCCGTACACCAGGCGCTTCGGCATGCGGTTGAAAACGCGTTGGCCGGCAGCCGGGCCTTGCTGCCCGCAGCGGGTGAAAACCCGCTGTCCCCGACCCCCGCCAACCCGCTGGTGGCCCCGCCCGCCACCATGCCCACTTGGCAAAGCCCGCTGGCGCTGGTGTCAGCACCCCCTGAGGCGCGCGAACCTTCGCCACCCTGGCGCGCCGACGGCACCCTTGCCGGCCCCTGGCGCACACCCCAGGGCAGCGGCGGCCTGTCCGCCTGGGCGGCCCTGCGCCCGCCTGCGCCCGATATCTTGCCAGCTGCGCCTACCGCGGCACCCGCCGCAGCACTCGCAGCGTCAAGATCGGGGCCGTCGGGTGACGCCGCAGCCCAGGTCTGGCCGATGGGTCGCGCCGTTGCGCAGATAGCAGGCGCCTACATCCTGGCCGAGAACAGCCACGGCCTGGTGGTGGTGGACATGCATGCCGCGCACGAGCGCATCGTCTACGAGCGGTTGAAACGCGAAGCTTCGGCTGGCGGCGCCATTCCCACACAGCCTTTGCTGATACCCGTCAGCTTTGCGGCCACGGCCGCGGAAATGGCCTGCGCCGAAACCGAACGCGAGACCCTGGACGAACTGGGCCTGGACGTCAGTGCCCTGAGTGCAGGCACCCTCGTGGTGCGCAGCCGCCCGGCCGCATTGCCCGAAGCCGATCTGGCCGAGCTGGCCCGTTCGGTGCTGGCAGAGCTGATGGCGCCCGACAGTGGCGGTGCCACGGGGGTGGTGCAGCGGGCCCGTGACAGCATGCTGGCCACCATGGCCTGCCACGGCGCCGTGCGCGCCAACCGCCGCCTGACGGTGGAAGAAATGAACGCGCTGCTGCGCGACATGGAACGCACCGACCGTGCCGACACTTGCAACCACGGCCGCCCCACCTGGCGCCAGGTGTCGCTGAAAGACCTGGACGCCCTGTTCCTGCGCGGCCGCTGACGGCAGCCGCCGCCTTGAATGCGGTTGCAGCCTTCAGCCCCCCCTAACCTGAAGTATTTGGAACCCCCCTCGTATTGGGGGTGTGTCATACGACACGGGCGATCCACAAGGCACTATCGCTTTCTGGTGGACTGCCCAGGCCCAGGGGCCCTCACGGCTTGTTGAAAGCGTGACCGGCCAAGCCCTCTTGCAGGGGGTATCGGACTTGTTCGGCGGTTTGCCAGTGCCCTGGTCCTGGGTCTGCGCACGACCCCCATTCACATCCCGGAGTTGACGTGAACAAGCCCTTTGAAACCCTTGCCTTGACCCGCTCCGCCTTCAACACCCAAGGCCTGCGCCAGCGTCTGGCCGACACGGCACCGCTGACTGACGGCAGTCTGATGGCTGTCTGGGCCCTGCACCAGGGCAGCGACGACACCGCCGTGGCCCTGGAGGCGCAGCGTGTCAGCGCCGCCGGCGTGGCCTTGTCGGCTGCAGTGGTCTTGCCCGCCGGCGCACAAGCCCACATCGCGCAGGTGCAGGCTGCGGCGCTGCACGGCGGCGGCGCCGTGGTGGCGTGGACCCACGGCACGGAAGTTCAGGCGGCCGTGGTGGACGCCGGCGTTGGCACGGCCACGCTGGCCCGCACCGCACTGACCTTGGGCGAAGGGCAAAGCCTGTCGCTGGCAGCGGGTGCCGATGGCAGCTTTTCCATCAGCCTGAACAGCGCCGATGGCAGCCAGCAGACCCAGAGCTTCGATGCCACGGCCCAGCTGCCGGTGGCCCCTGAACTGCAAGCCTTTGAAACCCAGCCGGCCATCAACGCCCCGCAGCCCGACGAAGCACCCAGCGGCGCTGTTGCTGCACCGTTGGTGGCCCCGGGGCTGCAGCCGGAGCAGCCCCAGTCCGCAGGCCCTTTGGCCACCCCGCTGGCGGTTGTTGAAGAACGCGTCAACACCTTCCTGCCCGGCAACGCCACCACGCCCGAAGTGGCGGTGCTTACCGACGGCAGTTATGTCATTACCTGGGCGCATGACAACCAGGACGGCAGCGGCGCTGGCGTCTACGCCCAACGCTTTGCGTCCAATGGCCGCGCCTTCGGCCCCGAATGGCGGGTGAACACGCCCACGCAAAATTCACAAGACTACCCCCACATCGCCGCGCTCAGCGACGGCGGCTTCGTCATCGTGTGGCAGGAAAACGGCGGGGTCGACGGTTCGGGCTACAGCGTGCAGGCGCAGCGCTACAACGCCCAGGCCGTGGCGCAGGGCGCCAACACCACGGTCAACACCACCATCAGCAACAATCAGTACCACGGCGTGGTGGCGGGCTACACCGGTGGGTTTGCAGTGGCGTGGGGGTCAGACAACAGTTCCGACGTTCACCTCAAGCGCTTCGACAACAGCGGCGCCGTCACGCTGGCCGAGACGCTGATTTCCACTGTGGGCAACACCGCCACGGGCCAGAGCGGCACGCAGTACCTGCCCAACATCGCCGCGCGGCCCGACGGCAGCCTGGTGGTCACCTGGCTGGACACAGCGGGCAATGACGGCTCGGCGGGTGGCGTCTACGCCCGCACCGTGGCTGCCAACAACACGCTGGCTGCCACCTTCCTGGTCAACACGACGATCACCAATTCACAGTCAGAGGCCCGGGTGGCCATGCTCAGTGACGGTGGCTTCGTCGTCGTCTGGCGTTCTGACAGCCAGGACGGCAGCGGTACCGGCGTGTATGGCCAGCGCTTCAACGCAGCAGCTACCAAGGTAGGCAGCGAATTCCTGGTCAACACCAGCACCTCCAGCAACCAGTACCAACCCGCGGTCATCGGGCAGAGCACAGGCGGCTTCACCGTGGCCTGGTTCAGCGACGGCTCACACACGGGCACCAGCAGCGATGTTTTCGTGCAGGAATTTGACGCCGCGGGCGCAGCCATTGGCAGCGAGCGCAAGCTGGTGTCCAGCACCAACAGCACCGAGCAGCAGCCGGCGTTGGCCGACCTGGGCAGCGGCAGCTTTGTGGTGGCGTATTCCGACTACCGCACCAGCGGGGCGGCCGGCGTCAACACGTACGACATCGTGCAGCAGATCTTTGGCAGTGCGGCCAACGTGGCGCGCGCGGGCACGCCGGTGCTGGGCGACTTCACCGGCTCGGTCACCTTTGGCGAAAACCTGGTCAATGCCACGCCGCAGCTCATCGACCCGGCCGTCAGCGTCACCAACACGGGTTCGGCCAGCTTTGACGGCGGCCGGCTCGACCTGTTCTACGTGCAGCGCGGTGAAGCCACCGACCAGTTGGGTGTGCGCAACGAAGGCAATGGCTTTGGCCAGATTGGGGTCTCGGGCGCCACCGTCAGCTTTGGTGGCACGGCCATCGGAACCCTCAGCGGTGGCTCCAACGGCAGCAACCTCGTCATCACCTTCAATGCCGCTGCCACCACCGACGCGGTGGAAGCGCTGGTGCAGAACCTGACCTACGGCAGCACGTCACAAAGCCCGGGCGCCGCGCGCACCGTGGGCCTGCGCATCAGCGACGGCGACGGCGGCAGCAGCGAAGCCAGCACCATCACCATCAACGTCACGCCTGAACTGGACGGCGTGCCGGTGGCTGCCGGTGAAGAGCCGGTCAACACCTTCATCACCAGCACGCAAGAGACGCCCGACATTGCCGTGCTCAGCGACGGCAGTTACGTCATCACCTGGGCTTCGTACACGCAGGACGAAACCAACACCTACGGCGTCTATTTCCAGCGTTTTGCCGCCAACGGCACGCCCATCGGGCCCGAGGTGCGCGCCAACAGCACCGTCGAAAGCACGCAGAGTGCGCCGGGCGCTGCCGCCTTGAGCAACGGCGGTTTTGTGCTGGTGTGGCAAGACGGAAGCGGGATTCCGGACGGCTCGGGCTGGGCCACCGTGGCGCAACG
>JAYSXE010000022.1:0-4494 GCA_043717565.1 Burkholderiales bacterium
CCAGTGACAGGTCTGGGGGGACCTTGCCGAACCAGTCCTTCGCGTCCTTCGAGTCCAGCGACGTCTTCATCGTTTCGCCGACCTTGGCGCCCGTGAAGATCAGGTTGCTGGCGATCTGGTCTTCGGTCAGGCCGATGTCGCGCAGCCGGTTGAAGCGCACATACGAAGCCTGGTGGCAGTTCAGACAGTAGTTGGCGAACAACTTGGCGCCGTTTTGCAGCGCAGCCATGTCAGTGATGCGGTCGCTGGGGAACTTGTCCCATTCGATGCCACCGCCGGCGGCATGCGCCGGAGCCAGCACCGTCAGGCCGCTGAACAGCGGCACCAGAAGCGAGAGAAGCAGTCTTTTCATAGTTGTAGCGCTCCGCACGGTCAGTGTGGCTGGAAGGTGACCCGGTCGGGCACGGCCTTGAATTCGCCGATCCGGCTCCACCACGGCATCAGCAGGAAAAAGCCGAAATAGAACAGCGTACCGGCTTGGGACACGAGGGTGCCAATGTCCGACGGCGGCTTGATGCCCAAATAGCCCAACACAAAGAAGTTGATGACGAACAGACCGTACATGTACTTGTTCCAGCTCGGACGGTAGCGGATGGACCGGACCGGGCTGCGGTCCAGCCACGGCAGTGGGAACATGATCAGCACGCCCAGGCCCATGATCACCACGCCCCAGAACTTGGCATCGAAGGTCTTCAGCATGAAGATCACGGCGAGTGCAGCCACCATCACACCGATCTTTGCAGCGGTGGCAAAACCACCCTTCAGCACGGCCAGCACGGCACCCAGGGCCACCAGCGCGACGAACACGTTGACCAGCGGGTCGGTCACGGCGCGCAGCATCGAGTAGTACGGCGTGAAGTACCAGACCGGTGCGATGTGCAGCGGCGTGGTAAGCGGGTCAGCCGGGATGAAGTTGTTGTACTCGAGGAAGTAGCCGCCCATTTCAGGCGCCAGGAAGATCACCGCAGAGAACAGCAGCAGGAAGACGCTGACCCCCATGATGTCGTGCACCGAGTAGTAGGGGTGGAACGGAATGCCGTCGAGCGGAATGCCGGTCTTCGGGTCTTTCTTGGCCTTGATTTCCACGCCGTCGGGGTTGTTGGAACCCACTTCGTGCAGCGCAATGATGTGCGCCACCACCAAGCCGAGCAACACCAGCGGCACCGCAATGACGTGGAAGCTGAAGAAGCGGTTCAGCGTCGCATCGCCCACCACGTAGTCACCGCGGATCAGCAGCGACAGGTCGGGGCCCACGAAGGGAATGGCGGCGAACAGGTTGATGATGACCTGGGCACCCCAGTACGACATCTGGCCCCAGGGCAGCAGGTAGCCCATGAAGGCTTCAGCCATCAGGCACAGGAAGATGGCGCAGCCGAAGATCCACACCAGTTCGCGTGGCTTGCGGTAGCTGCCGTAGATCATGCCGCGGAACATGTGCAGGTACACCACGACGAAGAAGGCACTGGCGCCCGTGCTGTGCATGTAGCGCACCAGCCAGCCCCAGGGCACGTCGCGCATGATGTATTCCACCGACTCGAAGGCCTTGGCCGCGTCGGGTTTGTAGTGCATGACGAGGAAGATGCCGGTAACGATCTGGATCACCAGCACCAGCAGCGCCAAGCTGCCGAAGAAGTACCAGAAGTTGAAGTTCTTCGGCGCGTAGTACTCGGACAGGTGCTCTTTGTAGAGCTTGGAAGCCGGAAAACGGTTGTCCACCCAGGTCATCAGCTGGGTGCCCAAAGGGGCGCCGGCAGGTGCTTGCTTGAATTCAGCCATGTAGCGGTTGTCCTTAGCTTGGTGCGGTTCAGCCTTGTTTGTCTTCGCCGATCACCAGGACCGAGTCGGAGACATACATATGCGGTGGCACTTCCAGGTTGTCGGGAGCAGGTTTGTTCTTGAAGACGCGGCCGGCCATGTCGAAGGTGGAACCGTGGCAGGCGCACAGGAAGCCACCGGTCCAGTCGTCGGGCAGCGAAGGCTGCGGCCCCGGTGTGAGCTTGTCACCGGGCGAGCAGCCCAGGTGGGTGCAGATGCCCACGCCAACGAAGTACTCGGGCTTGATCGAGCGGTGCGCGTTGCGCGCGTAGGCCGGCGTCGGGTACTGCGTGCGCGCCGAGGCGGGGTCGGCCAGCTGCGGGTCCAGCTTGGCCAGTGCCTTCAGCTGGTCGGGCGTGCGGCGCAGAATCCACACCGGCTTGCCGCGCCACTCCACCGTGAGCTTTTCGCCCGGTTGCAGGGCGCTGATGTCGACCCGAACCGGTGCGCCAGCAGCGCGGGCGCGTTCGGAAGGGGCAAAACTGCTGATGAACGGTACGGCGACCGCTGCACCGCCCACGGCACCGGCGCCGCAGCTGATGGCGATCCAGGTGCGCCGGCCCTTGTCGATGCCTGTTTGAACAGCGGCGTCGCTCATGGGTAACCTCTGGTTGCTTGGAAGATTGGGGACAACCCGAGATTCTAGTGCCTACTCGGCGGCCCGACAGCTGCCATCGCCCCTGCGGCCTGCTGGGTCGGCTCCACGTGTCGTTGCGCAGCGTCCCGGAATCTGATTGGGCCTCGCGCGCCTAGCACTTCTGGGGGCGACCGCACCCAACCCGAGGCGGGTTGACTGTGAAATAGCACCCGACTAAGGTTGCGGAGCCCCAGAGGGCGGGAGCGTCAATCCTGGTTCGGTCACCCGGCCGAACGGGTCGCGCGACAAACATCCAAATGACAGGAGTGGAGAAATCATGAGCTTTTCATCGGAATTCAAGGAATTTGCCGTCAAGGGCAATGTGATGGATTTGGCAGTGGGCGTCATCATCGGCGGCGCCTTTGGCAAAATCATTGATTCGCTGGTGGGCGACGTGATCATGCCCATCGTGGGCAAGATTTTTGGCGGCCTGGACTTCAACAACTACTTCCTGGCGTTGTCTGGGCAGACAGCAACGACCCTGGTCGAAGCCAAAAAGGCCGGCGCGGTGCTGGCTTACGGCAGTTTCATCACCGTCGTCATCAACTTCCTCATCCTGGCCTTCGTGATCTTCCTGATGGTCAAGCAGATGAACCGCCTGAAGCGCGCCGAGCCGCCGGCACCGCCCGCAGCAACGCCTGAGGATGTGCTGCTGCTGCGCCAGATCCGCGACTCGCTGAAGAAATAAAGCCGCAAGAAGCGGGGCATCGGCGGCTCTGTTCGGGCCTTTCGGCACCCGCCGCGCAGCACCTTTGGGCGCTGTCGTGCCGCATACTTGGTGGCCACCTTCGGGTGGCCATTTTTCTTGCATGAAACCGCACCCCGCCCAACCCCTGCCTGCCGCCCTGGAGTCTGCCGTCCAGCGGCTGAAGCTGGCCGCGCGCGACGCGGCGCAGCGCACCGTGGAAAGCCTGGGCCTGGCGGCCCTGTCGGCGCTCAGCGCGAACCAGCGCGAACAGCTGCTGGCCGCGCAGTTCGAATTGAACCGCAAGCTCAGCGGCTTCAGTCTGGGCTTCAACGACGCGCTGGACGAACGCCTGATCCGCGAACTGGGCCAGCGCGTGCGGCTGCAAGTGCCGGATGGCGTCGATGCCGACTCGATGTGGGACAGCCTGCGCCTGGTGGACGACGGCGAGGTGGAAGCACAGATCGTCGCCGACCGCTTTGCGATGGGCATTGCACACGGTTGCGAATGGGAACTGCGCGAGATCGAGGCCTACCTGGGCAGCGTGCTGCCCGAAAGCGCGGCAGGCCCGTTGCTGAACCCGCTGCGCCCCGATCTGGTGGGGCATGCGCTGGTCAAGGCGATACAGCCACTGACCGAGCGCGCCGAACTGCGCAAGCTGCTGATGGCGGAAATCGGCCGCTCGCTGACCGGCTTGCTGCGCACCAGCTATGCCGCCATCGTGGCCGACTGGCGCCAAAGCGGGCTGCGGCCGGCCAGCCTGTCGGTGCGCCGCCGCCTGCAGCGCGAGGCGGCCGGCGAGCCGGCTGCAGAAACGGGCCAAGGCAGCTTGTCCGAACCCGCAAACAGCGGCGATTCTGGTTACCAGGCGTTCAGCACCAGGGCTGGCACCGAGCACGCGCTGCAGGCAGGCCGCACTTCAGGGTTTGGCGGCCGTGCCGATGGCGTGCCGGGCCCCGGCCCGGGCGCAGCGGCCTCGGGCGGCCGTAACGGGCGCCACACCCGACAGCACGGCGGCCACAGCGAACTGGGCAGCATCGACCCCGGCCTGATGTCCTTGATTCGCAGGCTGGCCTACGGCGCTGTGCCCACCAACGCGGGCGCGGTGGTTGAGCGCCCTGGCGCTGAAGGCCCTGCAGGCCTTCCCGCCACCGGTCCGCAGCCCCTGCACGAACCACCGGGCAACCTGATCCACGCCCACCGTGAAGAGTTGCGGCAGGCCGCCGGCGGGGCCCTCGATCACATGGTGATCGACGTCATCGGCTTCCTGTTCGACCAGATCCTGTCCGACCCCAAGGTGCCCCCGCAAATGGCGCGGCTGCTGGCGCGGCTGCAGTTGCCCGTGCTGCGCGCGGCG
>JAYSXE010000211.1:0-6547 GCA_043717565.1 Burkholderiales bacterium
GCGGCGCATGGCGTGCGCAAACTGGCCCAGGCCGATGCTGGCGCTGTCGCCGTCGCCGCTGACACCCAGGTACAGCAGGTCACGGTTGGCCAGCGCGGCACCGGTCAGCACGCTGGGCATGCGGCCGTGCACGGTGTTGAAACCGTGGCTGGCACCCAGGAAGTAGTCGGGCGTCTTGCTGCTGCAGCCGATGCCCGAGAGCTTGGCCACGCGGTGCGGTTCGATGTCCAGTTCCCACGCCGCCTGGATGATGGCCGCACTGATGCTGTCGTGGCCGCAGCCGGCACACAGCGTGCTGACCTTGCCTTCGTAGTCGCGCCGTGTGTAGCCGACCTTGTTTTTCGTCAGCGTGGGGTGGTGCAGGCGGGGTTTGGCGATGAAGGTCATGACTGCTGGATCCTTTCGCGCCGCGGCGCCACGGCCAGTGCATGCACGTGCGTGGTGATGGCTTCGGTGATGAAGCGCGCGGTGATGGGTGTGCCGTCGAAATGCAGCACCTTGACCAGCCAGGCGGGGTCGATCTCGAGTTCGTTGATCAGCATGCCGCGCATCTGCGCATCGCGGTTCTGTTCCACCACGAACACATGGTCGTGCGCCACGATGAAGTCGTTGACGCTGGACGGAAAAGGGAAGGCCTTCAGCCGCATGGCGTCGATGTGGATGCCGGCCTGGGCCAGCGCCACCAGCGCCTCGTCCATGGCCGGCACGGTGCTGCCGAAATAGATGACGCCCAGGCGCGTTTTCTGCGCTGCGGCACGCACCTGCGGCTGCGGCACCAGCCGCGCGGCGGTGGCGAATTTCTTCAGCAGCCGCTGCACGTTGTACAGGTAGTCGGGCCCGGCCTCGCTGTACTGGGCGTAAGCGTTGCGCGTGGTGCCGCGCGTGAAGTAGCTGCCCTTGGTGGCGTGGGTGCCGGGCAGCGTGCGCCAGGGAATGCCGTCGCCGTCCACGTCCTTGTAGCGGCCGAAATCCTTGCCCGCTTCCAGTTCGTCGGCCGTCATCACCTTGCCGCGGTCGAAGCTGCGCTGGTCGTCCCACTGCAAGGGTTCGCACAAACGCTGGTTCATGCCGATGTCGAGGTCGGTCATCACGAACACCGGCGTCTGCAGGCGGTCGGCCAGGTCCAGCGCGGTGGCGGCAAACTCGAAACATTCGCCGGGGTCTTGCGGCAGCAGCAGCACGTGTTTGGTGTCGCCGTGGCTGGCGTAGGCGCTGCTCACCAGGTCGGCCTGTTGCGTGCGCGTGGGCATGCCGGTGCTGGGGCCGCCGCGCTGCACGTCGATGATGGTCACCGGTATCTCGGCGAAGTAGGCCAGGCCGATGAATTCCGTCATCAGGCTGACACCAGGGCCGCTGGTGCAGGTGAAGGCGCGCGCACCGTTCCAGCCCGCGCCCACCACCATGCCGATGCTGGCGATCTCGTCCTCGGCCTGCACGATGGCGTACTTCGCAGCACCGGTGTCGGCTTCGTGGCGCAGCTTCTTGCAGTAGCTGATGAAGGCCTCGGCCACCGACGAGCTGGGCGTGATGGGGTACCAGGCGCACACCGTGGCGCCGCCATACACGCAGCCCAGCGCCGCGGCAGCGTTGCCCTCCATGAAGATGCGCTGGCCCACCGCGTCGGCGCGCCGCACCTTCAGGCCCACGCCCAGGTGCTGCGGCGGCGCCAGGTGTTCCCTGGCGAAACTGCGGCCGGCGTGCAGCGCGCGCACGTTGCTTTCCAGCAGCTTTTCCTTGCCCTTGTACTGTTCGCTGAACAAGCCTTCGATGACCTTGTCGTCCACGTCCATCAGCACCGACAGCGCGCCCAGCACCATGATGTTCTTGAACAGCGTGCGTTGGCGCGGGTCTTCGTAGGTGGCGTTGCAGATGGCCGTGACCGGCATGCCCACCACGGTGATGTCGTCGCGGAAAGAACCGGCCGGCAGCGCCTTGGTGCTGTCGTAGAACAGGTAGCCGCCGGTCTCGATCTCGGCCACGTCCTGCGCCCAGGTCTGCGGGTTCATCGCCACCATCATGTCGATGCCGCCGCGCCGGCCCAGCCAGCCGGCTTCGCTGACGCGCACCTCGTACCAGGTGGGCAGGCCCTGGATGTTGCTGGGGAAGATGTTGCGCGGGCTGACCGGCACGCCCATGCGCAGAATGGCCTTGGCAAACAGTTCGTTGGCGCTGGCCGATCCCGAACCGTTGACGTTGGCGAACTTGATGACAAAGTCGTTGACGGCTTCCAGGCGCTTCATGCTGCGGCCCCCCGGGCGGTGTGCGCCGCGGCAACTGTTGGCGCCTCTTGCCGCACCGGCGCCGATTTGCGGTCGCGGCAACTGGGGCCCGCCTTGGCGGTGATGAACAGGAACTTCTGCATGTCCCACGCACCGGTGGGGCAGCGCTCTGCACACAGGCCGCAGTGCAGGCACACGTCTTCGTCTTTCACCAGCACGCGGGTGGTCTTCAGCGCCGGGCTGACAAACAGGTCCTGGCTGGTGTTGGTGGCCGGCGCCTTCAACCGTGTGCGAAGGTCGTCTTCTTCGCCGTTGTCGACAAAGCTGATGCAGTCGGTGGGGCAGATGTCCATGCAGGCATCGCACTCGATACACAGCTTGTCGTTGAACACCGTCTGCACGTCACAGTTCAGACAACGCTCGGCTTCCTTGAACGCGGTGGGCAGGTTGAAGCCGAGTTCCACCTCCACCTTGATGCTCTTCAGCGCCTTGTCGGCCGCCGCCCACGGCACCTTGTGGCGCGCGTCGTTGGTGGGCGCGTTGTCGTAGCTCCACTCGTGGATGCCCATCTTCTGCGACATCAGGTTGACGTGCGGCGGCGGGCGCTGGCGCGGGTCTTCGCCGTGCAGCAGGCGGTCGATGGACACGGCCGCCTCGTGGCCGTGCGCCACGGCGGTGATGATGTTCTTCGGGCCGAAGGCCGAGTCACCGCCGAAAAACACCCGCGGCAGCGAACTCTGGAACGTGGTGGCGTCCAGCACCGGCAGGCCCCACTGGTCGAAGTTGATGCCGATGTCCTTTTCGATCCACGGGAACGCGTTTTCCTGGCCCACGGCCACCAGCACCTGGTCGCAGGGGACGATGACATCGGGTTCACCGGTGGGCACCAGGCTGCGGCGGCCCTGGTCGTCGTACACCGACTTCACCAGTTCGAAGCTCATGCCCACAAGCTTGCCGTTTTCATGCAGGAAGGCCTTCGGGCTGTGGCAGGCCATCAGCGGTATGCCTTCGTGCTCGGCGTCTTCCTTCTCCCACGGCGAGGCCTTCATGTCTTCGTAGGTGCTGCGCACCAGCACCTTGACGTCGGTGGCGCCCAGGCGGCGTGCGCTGCGGCAGCAGTCCATGGCCGTGTTGCCGCCGCCCAGCACGATGACGCGCTGGGGCATCGCCGTCACGTGTTCGAAGTACACCGAGGCCAGCCAGTCGATGCCCAGGTGGATGTGCGCCGCCGCCTCGCTGCGCCCGGGCAGCCGCAGGTCGCGCCCGCGCGGCGCACCGCAGCCCACGAACACGGCGTCCCAGTCTTCGGCCAGCAGCGCCTTCATCGAGCTCACGCGCTGGTTGCCGCGGAAGTTCACGCCCAGGTCGACCACCCAGCCCACCTCTTCATCGATCACCGCTTCGGGCAGGCGGAAGCGCGGCACCTGCGTGCGCATGAAGCCGCCGCCCTTGGCGTCGCCCTCGAACACGGTGACGGCATAGCCCTGCAACACCAGGTCGCGCGCCACCGTCAGCGAAGCCGGGCCGGCGCCCACACAGGCCACCTTCTTGCCGTTGCGCGCAGCCTTCGGCGGTGCGCTGGGCATCAGCGCGCGCACCTCGTCGCTCTTGAAGTCGGCCGCCACGCGCTTCAAGCGGCAGATGGCCACCGGTTCGGGTTTGGGCAGGTTTTCTTCTTCGACGCGGCCACGGCGACAGGCCGGTTCGCAGGGGCGGTCGCAGGTGCGGCCCAGCACGCCCGGGAACACGTTGCTGACCCAGTTCACCATGTAGGCGTCGTCGTAGCGGCCCTGGGCGATGAGCCGGATGTATTCCGGCACGGGGGTGTGGGCCGGGCAGGCCCATTGGCAGTCAACGACCTTGTGGAAGTACGCCGGGTCGCCTACGGGGGTGGGCTGCAAGGGCTGTCTCCGGTTGACACCGGGGCCTGTGGCACCGGCAGTGCTGGGCCGCGCGGGGCCAGCGGCTTTGGAAACAGTCTACGCCCGTGCCGGCTCGGTGCGAACCCGGGGTTACGGGCAGCGCGGCCGGCCGGCGCGCTGCCCGCATGCACCCACCAGGGCCGTCAAGCCACGCTCTTGCGCCCCGCCCGCCACAAGACGAAGGCGAACTCGTCGGCCCTCTCTTCGTCGATCTGGCTGCGCGTGCTGCCCAGCCCGTGGCCGGCGTCAAAACTGACACGCAGCAACACGGGGTTGCGCGATCGGCTGGCCTTCTGCAGCCGCGCAGCCATCTTGCCGCCGTTCCAGGCATCGACTCGCGGGTCGGTCATGCCCACGGTCAGCAGCACCGCGGGGTAGCGCGTGCCGTCCTTGACGTGGTGCATCGGGTCCATGGCCTTCAGGCCCAGGAAGCCGTCGCGGTCGGTCACGGTGCCGAATTCGTCGATGTTGGGCGGGCCGTTCTGCGAAAACTCGGCGCGCAGCGCGTTGGACACGCCGACGTTGGAGATGACGCCGGCGAACAGGTCGGGGCGCTCGGCCAGCGCCATGCCCACCGCGATGCCGCCGGCCGAGCCGCCCTGGATGGTCAGCGTGCGCCGGCTGGCCCATCCCTGCTTGACCAGTGCTTCACAGCAGGCGATCAGGTCGCGCCAGGTGTTGGGCTTGTTCAGTTTCTGGCCCCCTTTCCACCAGCGTTTGCCGTATTCGCCACCACCGCGCACGTGCGCGGTTGCAAACACACCACCACGTTCCAGCAGCGCCAGCGTGCGCGGGCTGAAGTAGGGGTTGCTCGAGACTTGATAAGCGCCATAGGCATTGACCAGCGTGGGGTTGCTGCCATCGCGCTTCAGGCCCTTGCGGGCGACGATGGACAACGACACCTTGGTGCCGTCGCGCGCTGTGGCATGCGTGCGGATGGCTTCGAAGCCCGACAGGTCCAGGCTGGAACGCGGCGCAATACCGGCGTCTTCGGTGCGGCCGCTGGCCGGGTCGTGCCGGAAGCTGGTGAAGGGCAGCAGCCAGCCGGTGGCATCGAAGTGACAGCCGTCTTCCGAGGCCAGGGTGGACCAACCGGTGATGGCGCCATCGAATGGCAACGGCACCGTGCTCAGCGTGCCGTTGCGCGCCAGCTTGCGCAGGCTGTGATAACCGCCGTCCAGGTCCAGCAGGTACAGGCCGTCGCGCGCCATGGACAGGTTTTCCACCACCAGCGGCCCCGCCGGCACGGCAGTGGCCGCGCTGGCATAGCTGCCGCCGGCCAGCGGCGTGCGCAGCACCTTGCCGTTTTCGGCGCTGCGGGTGGTCAGCAGGTACAGGTCGCTGCTGTCGAAGGCAAAGCCGGTCACCTCGTCTTGCAGCGTGCAGACCTGCCGCCACGCGGTGCGGCCCGCCGCAAGGTCGGCCCAGCGGGCCACGAACAGCGGGTTCTCGCGCCGCACGCCGCCGGCCAGCAGCAGCACGGCCCAGTCGCTGCCCGGGCTGCAGAAGATGGACGGGAATTCGGTGTCGGTCAGCGGCAGTGCGGGGTCGCGGCCGTGGGCCACCAGCAGCAGGTCGTCCTTGGGATCGGTGCCCAGCCGGTGCAGCAGCGCGGGCGACTTCTTGTAGTAGTCCACCGTGCCGGCCTTCGTGGTGTCGGCCACGCGGCCGTAGAAGAAGCCGCTGCTGTCGGGCAGCCACGAGGGGTTGGCGTATTGGGTGCCGGCCACGCGCTCGGGCAGCACGCGCTGGCTTTCAACCTCCATCACATGCAGCACCGAATTTTCGCTGCCTGCCGGTGACAGGCCATAGACCACGTGGCGCCCGTCAGGCGAAGGCAGCCACCAGTCCAGCGACACGTGCGCGCCGCCTTCGCCCTTCATGGTGCCGGGGTCGAGCAGGATGCGTTCGGGCCGGTTGTCACCGTCGCGCACCGCCAGCATGAAGCTGTTGGCGCCCTGCGGCCGCACCTCGTAGAACAGACGCGCACCGGCTTTCTGCGCACCCTTGGCGACGGCGGTGCCGCCCGACAGCGACGAGATGCGGGCCAGCAGCCGGTCGCGCCCGGGGATGGCGCCCAGCACGCTGCGCGCATGCGCGTCCTGCCCGCGCATGAAGGGCTCCCAGTCGGCGTCCTTCGGGTTTTCCATCCACCGGTAGGGGTCGGTGATGGTCTGGCCGAAGAAGGTTTCGCGCACCGGTTCGATGCGCGCCACCGGCGGCCCCTTGCGGCCGCTGGCTGGGGCGGCAGCGCGCGCCGCGGCCGCGGCAGCCGTCAACGGCCAGGGGGCCAGGGCCAGGGCAGTCGCGCCCAGCAACAGGGCGCGGCGTTGGATGGAAGCGGGCAGGGGCCGAGTGGTCATGATGCGCACCGGGTGGAAGAGGTACAGACGGCCATTCTGCTTC
>JAYSXE010000212.1:0-48357 GCA_043717565.1 Burkholderiales bacterium
AAGGGCCGGCCCAGCGTGGTCGAGCGCGCCTACATCGTGCCGCCCGGATCGCGCATCGGCCCGCTGACGCCGGCCGAGCGCGACGCGGTGATCAAGGGCTCGGTGGTCTACGGCCACTATGAAAAAACCGTGGACCGCGAGTCGGCCTACGAAAAGCTGAAGGGCCGCGCGGCGGTGGATGTGGAGCCTGCGGCAGCGGCCCGGGTCCCTTCCACGACGGCGGGCACGCCGACGGCCGGCGCGCCTGCACCTGCACCCGCCGCACCCGCCGCACCCGCCGGCGGCGGCATGATGGACATGGTGAAGGACCTGATGCTGGGCACCACCGGCCCGCGCGGCGGGCGGCACCCCGGGCTGGCGGAAAAGGCGGCTTCGTCGGCGGTGCGCAGCATCGGTTCGGCGGTGGGCCGCGAAATCATTCGCGGCGTGCTGGGTTCGCTGCTGGGCGGGCGCCGGCGCTGACACGCGCGGCGCGGGTTCGCGACCAGGGCAGGGCTGCGCCGCACAATTGGGCCTTCGCGGGTGCCATCAAAAGGTTGTTTCCAATGTTGCTTTCCATCTTCAAGTGGCTGCTCATCGTCGTCGTGGTGCTGGCCGTGGCCGGTGTGCTGGCCGGTCAGCTGGGCTTGCTGCGGGGCACGCCGCCCAACGACCTGGGCGTGCGCGACGGCAAGCTGAAGCGCATGTCCAAAACACCCAATTGCGTCAGCAGCCAGGCCGACCTGTGGGCCGGCGACGCGCAGCAGGACTACGCACGCATCGCGCCGCTGCCGCTGGTGGGCAGCGGGCCTGCCACCCTGGCACGCCTGAAGAACCTGGTGGCGGCCTACCCGGGCGCGGTGGTGGTGAAGTCAGAGCCCGACTACCTGTACGCCATCTTCAACACCCGGTTGATGAAGTACACCGACGACGTGGAGTTCTGGTTCGACCCCGTGGCCCAGGTGGTGCAGGTGCGGTCGGCATCGCGCCTGGGGCGCAAGGACCTGGGTGCCAACCGCGCGCGCATCGAGGCCCTGCGCGCGCAACTGGCCGCTCGCTGACACTGTGGCCGCGCGCTGACGCCTCGGCCGCTTGCTGGCGCTGACCGTTCGGCCGCCTGCTGGCGCTGTGGCCCCCGCTTGGCACAGCCGCGGCGCCGTTTGGCGAAGCCGGCCGCCGCCTGGTCGCTTGGCGCTGGTGCCGATGGCCGCGGGCGGCGACAGTTCGGTACCGCGCCGCTGCAGGGTGTTCTGCACGGCGCTTTGCACCAGGAGCCGCCAGCATGTTGATCGCCATACTCTCGGGCACGCCGCTGTGGGTGTGGGCCGTGCTGGCTGCGTTGGTGGTGCTGGGCATCTGGCAAAGCCGCCCGCGCCAGGTCAGCCCCGGTCGCCTGCTGGTATTGCCGTTGGCGCTGTTGGCCCTGGGCTTGTGGTCCATGGCACCGGGCTTTGCGGCCCGGCCGGGGCTGGTGCTGGCCTGGCTGCTGACGCTGGTGCTGGCGCTGTGGTGGGCGCGCCGGCTGGCGCCAAGCAGCGGGGCACGGTGGTTGGCCGACCGGCGGGTCTTGGCGCTGCCCGGCAGCTGGATGCCCCTGGTGGTGATGCTGCTGATCTTCAGCCTTCGGTATGCCAGCGGCGTGGCGATCGTTCTGCGCCCGGAATGGCGGGCAGCGCTCTCGGTTCAGCTGCCCATGGCGGCGGCCTTTGGTGCCCTGAGCGGGCTGTTCATGGGCCGCACGCTGGGTTTGCTGACGCTGGCAGGGGGCGCGGCGTTTCGCTCTGCACGGAGTGCCCATGGCTGAACCGTCAGCAGTGACAGCGGGCGCGCTGCGCCAGACCTGGGCGCGCTTGCGCAGCAGTCTGGCCCGGCAACTTGGGGTGGTGGGCAGCCTGTGCCTGGGCATTGCGACGCTGCTGACAGCGATCGACGGCAAAGACTTTGGCGCCTATCTGCTGTATTCGCTGTGCATCGGCTTCGTCTGCCTGGCGATCGTGAACACCACGGCGTTGGCCATGGCCTGGGTGTCGGACCGTATGCGGCGCGCGCAGGGCCTGCCGCTGCAGGCCGATGTGAACATGCTGCGGGCTTCCATACCCGGTTCCTTGCTGGCGATGATCCTGGGCCCCGCATTGGGCTTGACGCTGGCGCAGACCATCAGCGGGCACCCCCCCGTGAACCTGTTGAACTGGTCGTCGCCGATGATTCGCATGACACTGGTTCTGGCCGTGCTGGGCACGGTCATCAGCATGGTCATCATCACCGCGCTGGAAAGGCTGAACAGTGCGCGTGCGCAGGCCGAGGCCGCACAACGCCTGGCGGCTGAATCGCAGCTGCGGCTGCTGCAGTCGCAGCTGGAGCCGCACATGCTGTTCAACACGCTGGCCAACCTGCGTGTGCTGATTGGCCTGCAGCCGGCGCAGGCGCAGGCCATGCTGGACCATTTGATTGCCTACCTGCGCGCCACGCTCAACGCCAGCCGCAGCCCGCTTCACCCGCTGGCCACCGAGTTCGACCGCGTGGCCGACTACCTGGCGCTGATGAGCGTCCGCATGGGGCCGCGCCTGCAGGTGCAGCTGGACCTGCCCGAGGCCCTGCGCCACTGCCTGGTGCCGCCCCTGCTGCTGCAGCCGCTGGTTGAAAACGCCGTCAAGCACGGCCTGGAACCGCAGGTGGCCGGTGGGCTGGTGCAGGTGCAGGCGCTGCAGCAGGGTGCCGCGTTGCACCTGGTGGTGCGCGACACCGGCCAAGGCCTGCACCGGGCCGCCCAGGCCAGCGCTGGCGGCAGCCACTTCGGCCTGGACCAGGTGCGCCAGCGGCTGGCCACGCTGTATGGCGCAGCTGCCCATTTGAGCCTGCGTGATGCTGGTGACGTTGATGGTGACGCTGCCCCTGGCGCGGTGGCCACGCTGGTGATGCCGATGCCCACCGCCCCCACCACGACTGCCGCACCTGCCGCACCTGCCGCGCAAGAAGCCGCAGACACCGCCCCGGCTGCAACCCACCTCAAGTCGCCATGAACCTGATCCGCTGCCTGATTGCTGAAGACGAACCCCTGCTGGCCGCCGGCCTGCAGGCCGACCTGGCCGCGCTGTGGCCTGCGTTGCAGGTGGCCGCGGTGGTGGGCGACGGACAGCAGGCGGTGACGCAGGCGCTGGCGCTGCAGCCGCAGGTGTGCTTCTTCGACATCCGCATGCCCGGCTGCACAGGGCTGGAGGCCGCGCAGGCGCTGGTGGAAGACTGGCCCGACGGACCTGCGGCGCCGGCCTTCCCGCTGCTGGTCTTCGTGACGGCCTACGACGACTACGCGCTGCAGGCCTTCGACGCGCAGGCGGTGGACTACATCGTCAAGCCGGTGCAGCGCGCGCGGCTGGCCCGCTGTGTGCAGCGCCTGCAGGCGCGGTTGCAGGCGCTGGCGGCACCGGCCGGCGCTGCACTGCCCGACACACTGGCCCACACGCTCAGCCAGCTGCAGGCCGTGCTGGGCGCTGCATCGGCCGCGGTGGGCGGTGGTGCCGGGGTGGGGGTCGGAGTGGGTGCCGCAGGCATTTCGCCGCCGCGCCTGACTGTTATCCAGGCCCAGGTTGGGAACCTCGTGCACATGGTGCCGGTGGACGACGTGCTCTTCTTTGAAGCAGCCGACAAGTACGTGCGCGTCGTGACGGCCGACCGCGAATTCCTGATCCGCATGTCGCTGCGCGAACTGATGCCGCAACTGGATCCGCAACAGTTCTGGCAGGTGCACCGCAGCACCCTGGTGCAGGCCCGCATGGTGGCCAGCGCCCGGCGCGAAGACTCGGGCAAGGCCACGCTCACGCTGAAGGGCAGGGCCGACAAGCTGGTGGCCAGCCGGCTGTATGCCCATCTGTTCAAAGGCATGTAGGCCCGCGCGGCGCGCCGCGGTTGCACGGGAAGGCGCCCCTACAATCAGCAGTGTGGTTTGGCGCCCGCGCCGGCCCTGACTGGCGTCGCCCCTCCTTCTTTTCCCGGAGCCCTCCGTGTCTGAGTTTTCTGTGCCCTCTGCCGCTGCAGCACCCCAGCAAGATCCGCAGGCGCTGGAGCGCGATCTGGCGGCACTGTTCGTGCAGTCATTGAATCTGGAAATGGCGCCTGCTGACATTGACGCGACTGCGCCGCTGTTTGGCGGCGACGGCCTGGGCCTGGACAGCATCGACATCCTGGAAGTGGCGCTTGAAGTGTCGCAACGCTATGGCTTTCAGTTGCGCTCTGACGACGAGGACAACCAGAAGATCTTCCAAAACCTGCGCAGCCTGGCGGTGCATGTGGCGCAGCACCGCACCCAGTGACAGCGGGCGCCCGCGGACCCCGGGCAGGGCCTGGCGGCTGTGCGGGCATCCATTGCTCGTTCGCCCTTGACTTCGACACCTGAACCCTTCACTGCCCCGGGCTTGCCGTTGTGGCCGCTGGTAGCTGCCGCACTGGGCTTGTCTGCGTACGCCTTGCTGTCGCACGTGCTGATGGTGTACTTTGCGCAGCAGCCCTGGGCGGTGGCCGCGCTGTTCGGCCCGCTGGTGCTGGCGGTGGCGGCTGGTGGCTGGCTGCGCCGTCAGTGGCTGTTGTTGGCCGGGTGCGCAGCGCTGGTGGCCTTGCTGGCTGCTGTGGTGTGGCGCGGCGGTGTGGCCGACATCAACCGTATGTACGTGTTGCAGCACGCCGGCATCCACCTGGCACTGGCCTGGTCCTTTGGCGTCACGCTCAGACCCGGCAGCACGCCGCTGATCACCGGGCTGGCCGAACGCCTGCACCGCCAGTTCACCCCGGCCATGCGCGCCTACACACGCTGGCTCACCGGCCTGTGGGCGCTGTACTTCGTGGGCATGGTGGTGGTGTCGGCGGCGCTGTACGCACTGGCGCCTTGGCCTTGGTGGTCGCTGTTCTGCAACGTGCTGACGCCGTTGTTCGCAGTGGCGCTGTTCGTGGGTGAACACCTGCTGCGTTATGTGCGCCACCCCGACTTCGAGCGCGTATCGCTGCGCGCAGCCTTCGGCGCCTATCGCGACGCCGGTGCAGCGCCAGCGCCGGTGCCGGCCACCCCAACGCGTCCCTCGCCGTGATAGCAGCCCCAATACCCCGCCTGCCCTTGCTGGCCCCGCGCGACCTGACCGCACCCGTGGCTTACCGCGGCGGCGTGGCGGTGACAGGGCACCAGTTCCTGGCGATGGCGCAGCATCTGGCGCTGCAACTGCCAGCGGGGCGGCCCGTCAACCTGTGCCAGGACCGCCTGCATTTCGCGCTGGGCCTGGCGGCGGCCCTGCTGCGCGAGCAGCTGTCCATGCTGCCGCCCAATGCCCTGCCGCAGACGTTGCAGCAAGTGCCCGCGGGTGCCGGCGTGGTGTACGCGCTGGTGGACGAGTTGCCACCCGACCTGCCCGACCTGCAGTGCGTGCGGGTGAATGCTGATGCGCTTGCGGCGGCCGCAGCGGCGCCACAGTCGGCCGCCCTGGCCAGCTTGCCCGCAGACATGCCGGCGGTCTGCTTGCTGACGTCAGGTTCCACAGGGGCCCCGCAACCCCACGCCAAGGCTTGGGGCCCACTGGTGGCCAACATCGCGTCAGAGGCCGAGCGTCTTGCGCAACTGCTGGGCCGTTCCAGCCTGTCCGGGCTGACCATCGTGGCCACGGTGCCAGCGCAGCACAGTTACGGGCTGGAGTCCACCGTGCTGCTGGCCTTGCTGGGTGGCGCCACCTTCGAAGCCGGCCGGCCCTTCTACCCGGCCGACATCGCGCAGGCCTTGGCCAGCGTGCCGCGCCCGCGCGCGCTGGTGACCACGCCGTTCCATCTGAAGACGCTGTTGCTGTCGGGCGTGGCGCTGCCGACGGTGGACCTGGTGCTGTCGGCCACGGCGCCGCTGTCGCCGCAGCTGGCGGCCCAGGCCGAGCAGGCATTTGGCGGCCTGCTGGCTGAAATCTACGGCTGCACCGAAGCCGGCCAGGTGGCGGCCCGCCGCACCACCGCGGGCGAGGTCTGGCACACGCTGGGCGACTTGCGCATCCACCGCCAGCCGGCTGGCGACGGAGAAGACCGCTTCATCGTGCAGGGCGGCCATGTCGCCGAGCCCACACCGCTGGCGGACGTGCTGGAACTGCTGGACGAACGGCGCTTCCGGCTGCTGGGCCGCGCCAACGACCTCATCCACGTGGGCGGCAAGCGCAGCTCGCTGGCGCACCTGAACTTCCACCTCAACCGCATCGGAGGGGTCGAGGACGGCGCTTTCTGGTTGCCCGACGACAGGGCCGAGGGCATCGTGCGGCCGGTCGCCTTTGTGGTGGCGCCCAGCCTCACAGCTGCACAAGTGATTGCGGCGCTGCGCCAGCACCTGGAACCAGTGTTCGTGCCGCGCCGAGTGGTGCACGTGGCGGCACTGCCCCGCGTGGAGACCGGCAAGCTCACGGCGGCCAGCCTGCGGGCCTTTGCCTTGCAGACACTCGCTTTGCAGACACCCGCTGTACCGACACTCGCCAAAGGGGCCACGGCTGTCGCCCCCCGAGCGGAGGAAGGCGCACAGCAGCCAGTCACCACCTGGGTGACTGCGGGCGCCGACCACGCTGCATTTGCCGGTCATTTCCCCGGCCACCCAGTGCTGCCCGGCGTGGTGCTGCTGTCGCTGGTGATGCAGGCCCTGCAGGGACAACCGGCACTGCAGCGCCTGTTGGGCCCTACGCCCGGCATCACGCAGGCGAAGTTCCTGGCGCCGGTGACGCCAGCCCAGGCTGCCCGGCCCTTTCACCTCAGCCTGCACCCGCAGGGCAGCGGCGTGGCCTTTGTGCTGGCCAGTGCAGACGGGCCCGGTGCGGTGGTGTTTGCCAAGGGCCAGTTGTCTCCGGCTGTGCCGGGAACGCCGTGAACGCGCCGCTGGCAAAGGCCACACCCGCGGGCTGGGCGCAAAGGCGCGAGCGTGGCAGCCTGCTGGCGCTGCGCTTCATGGCCTTTGTGGCCGTCACTCTGGGCCGGCCGGTGGCGCGCCTGCTGCTGGCGCCCATCAGCCTGTATTACCTGTTGGCCGTGCCGGCGGCGCGGCGTCACTCGGCCCGCTACCTGGCCCGCGCGCTGGGCCGGCCGCCACGCTGGGCCGACCAGTACCGCCATGTGCACAGCTTCGCCTCAGTTGTGCTGGACCGCGTGTACCTGGTGCGCGGGCAGCACCAGTCGCTGGACCTGCAGGTACGGGGCGACGAAGGCTGCAGCGAAACCATCGCCGCGCAAAAAGGCGGTTTTCTGATCGGCGCCCACCTGGGCAGTTTTGAAGCCCTGCACGCCGCCGGCAAGAGCTTTCCAAGCATGCAGGTGACGATGGTGATGTACCCCGACAACGCCAGCAAGATCCACAGCGTTCTGCAGGCCGTGGCGCCCGAATTCAAGCTCGCCGTCATCGGCATCGGCAACCCGGGCAGCACGCTGGCCATTCGCGAAGCCCTGCAGCAGGGCCGCTTGGTGGGCCTGCTGGGTGACCGCCAGGCCCCTGGCGGCGGCGGCGCGGCGCAGTCGGCACGGGGCAAGACATTGCGCATTCCCTTCCTGGGCGTGCCGGCGCCGTTTTCAGACGGCCCGCTGCGCCTTGCCCTGCTGCTGCGCCAGCGCGTGATCTTCATGGCCGGCCTGTACCTGGGCGGTGGCCGCTACGACGTGCGCTTTGAAACCCTGGCCGACTTTCGCGACACGCCGGCCGATGCTGCAAGCCGTGAACAATTGATGCACGATGCCCTGCGCAGGTACGTCTCCCGGCTGGAAGCCCTTTGCCGCGAGGCGCCCTACAACTGGTTCAACTTCTATGACTTCTGGGCTGAAGATGCCGCCAGCACCGCCGCCACGGGCCATGACCAGCCGGCCTGAGCCTGCGCTGCCGAGCCGCGCCGTGCGCAGGGGCCCGGGCTTGCGTGCGGCCGGCGTGCTGGTGCTGTGCGGGCTGGCCGCCTGGGCCACGCCCGCGTGGGCCGCTTTTGACCTGCCCGCGCTGGCCGCTTTGCTCGCCGAGCGCAAGAGCGGCGAAGCCCGTTTCACCGAAGAACGCATCGTCAGTGGCTTCGACAGCCCACTGCGCGCCAGCGGCACGCTCACCTTCAAGGCCCCCGACCGCTTTGCCCGCCACACGCTGGAACCGGTGGTCGAGTCGATGGTGGTGGAAGGCAACACCATCACGCTGAAGCGCGGCACGCGCAGCCGCCAGATGGCGCTGGACGCCGTGCCCGAACTGACGGCTTTGATCGAAGCCGTGCGCGCCACGCTGACGGGCAATGCCGGCACGCTGCAGCGCCATTTCACCGTGCGCGTGGAAGGGGGGCCGGCGCTGTGGACGCTGACCCTGGTGCCGCGCGACGCGCGGCTGGTGACACACGTGCGTGAACTGCAGATCTCGGGGCAGAACGCCGACGTGCGCAGCGTGGGCCTGTGGATGGCGGGCGGCGACCGTTCAATGATGGCCGTGCAGCCGCCCAGGCCGCTGCCCGCCGACAAGCCGTGACGACACCGCAGCAGGTCCCGGCCGCCGCGCCGCGCCGCCGCTGGCTGCCGTTGGTGCTGTGGCTGCTGCTGATGGCCGCCGCGGCGCTGCAGATCGTGCGCACGCCGTTCACCGCTGACCTGTCGGCCTTCCTGCCCGCCAACCCCGACGCGCAGCAGCGCGTGCTTATTGAACAGCTGCAAAGTGGCGTGGCCGCGCGCACGCTGCTCATCGGCATCGACGGTGCCGACAGCCTGGCGCGCGCGCAGGCGTCGAAGGATCTGGCGGCCGCGCTGCGTGCCAGCGGCCTTTTTGAGCAGGTGCAGAACGGCCAGACCGACGGCTTTGCCGAGGTCGGCACCTGGCTGTTTGAAAACCGCTACCAGCTCAGCCCTGCGGTGGACGCCAGCCGCTTCACCGCCGATGGGCTGCGCCAGGGCATTCAGGAAACCCTGTCGCTGCTGGGCACACCGGGGGGGCGGGTGGTGAAACCGCTGTTCGAGCGCGACCCTACGGGCGAGACGCTGCGCATCGGTGAAGCCTTGATACCCGGCAGCGCGCCGCGCAGTGAACATGGCGTGTGGGTGTCGCGCGCGGGCGGCACCGAAACCCCGCGTGCCTTGCTGGTGGCTGGCTCGAAGGCTGCCGGCGCTGACCTGGATGGGCAAATGCGCGCCATCGCCCAGGTGCGCACCAGCTTTGATGCCCTGTTGAAAGCGCGGCCCGCCGCTGGCCCTGAAGCCGGCCTGCAGCTGCGCATCAGCGGCGCGCCGGTCTTTGGAGTAGACAGCCGCGAGCGCATCGAGCGCGAAGCCCACCTGCTGGCCATTGCGGGCACGGTGCTGATGAGTGCCGTGCTGCTGCTGGCCTTTGGTTCATTCAAGGCGCTGGGCGTGGCGCTGCTGCCGGTGGCCACGGGCGTGGTGGGCGGCATCACGGCCGTCAGCCTGCTGTTTGGCGGCGTGCACGGCATCACGCTGGGTTTTGGCGCCACGCTGATCGGCGAGGCCGTGGACTACGCCATCTACTACCTGATGCAGTCGCGCGCCGGCGGCTGGCAGGCCTGGTTGCGCAGCGGCTGGCCCACCGTGCGGCTGGGTCTGCTGACCAGCGTGTGCGGTTTTGCCGCACTGGTGTTTTCAGGCTTCCCGGGCTTGGCGCAACTGGGCGTTTTTTCGGTGGCCGGTCTTGTCAGTGCGGTGCTTTTCATGCGTTTTGTCATGCCCAGCCTGATGCCGCACGGTGCCGCACATGGCGGCCTGCGCGCGCTGCTGGGGCGCGCCAGCGCCGCGCTGGTGGCCTGGCTGCCGCGGCTGCGCGGAGCGCTGCTGGCCTTGGGGCTGCTGGCCGTGGTGCTGCTGTGGCTGCAGCGCGACCGGCTGTGGGAAGCCGAACTCAGTTCATTGAGCCCCGTGTCGCAGGAAGCGCTGGCGCTTGACGCCAGCCTGCGCGCCGACCTGAGCGCTGGCGATGCACGCGCGCTGGTGGTCGTGCGTGGCGCTGACCTGCAGGCCACGCTGCAGGCCGCCGAAGCGGTCAGCGCCCAGCTCGACACCCTGACCGACCAGGGCGCCATCGGCGGCCATGACACGGTGACACGCTGGGTGCCCAGCCTGCAGGCGCAGCAGCGCCGCCTCTCAAGTCTTCCCGAGACTGCCACCCTGCAGTCCGCACTGGCCACGGCCACGCAGGGCCTGCCGGTCAACGCAGAACGCCTGGCGCCCTTTGTCGCCGAGGTGCAGGCCGCACGCAGCCAAGCGCCCATCACGCTGGAATCGCTGCGCGGCACCGCGCTGGCGCCGCTGGCCGAAGCGCTGCTGCTGCAGCGCGCCGACGGCAGCTGGACGGCTCTGCTGCCGCTGCAGCCGCTGCTGGGTGCGGCGGCAGGCCAGGAATTGGACCTGGTGGCCGTACGGCGCTTGTTGCAGGCCGGCGGTGCTGCTGCGGCGCCGGGCCCGCAGGTGATCGAGATCGGTGCCGAGCTTCGGCGGCTGTATGCGCGCTACTTGGGCGAGGCGCGCAACCAGGCGCTGCTGGGCGCACTGGCAGTGGTGGTGCTGATGGCCGTCACGCTGCGCTCGCTGCCGCGCCTGCTGGCCGTGTGCCTGCCGCTGCTGTGGGCGGTGTTGCTGACCATGGGCGCGCTGGTGGCGCTGCAGGTGCCGCTGGGCATCCTGCACCTGGTTGGGCTGTTGCTGGTGGTGGCCGTGGGTTCCAACTACGCGCTGTTCTTCGACATGCTGCAGCAGCAGGGCAGTGCCGACCACGACATGCTGGCATCGCTGCTGCTGGCCAACCTGACCACGGTGCTGGGTTTCGGGCTGATTGCCTTGTCCAGCATCCCTGCACTGTCGGCCGTGGGTCGGGTGGTGGCGCCGGGTTCTCTGCTGACGCTGGTGCTGGCAGCTGCCTTCATCCCCGCCCGGCGGCATGCCTTGGCTCCGCGGCTTCCGGACTGACCGTCGCTGCACGAGAATCGCCCGCTTGCCCAACGCCGTTCCTGTTGATCTCCATCGGATGCCCCTCGCTCCAGTGCCCCCGGTCCCGACGCCGCCAGACCCCGCTTCAGCGCCAGGGGTGGCTGCCGTGCTGCCTCCAGCGCCCGGCCGCTGGGCATGGCCGGCTGCTTTGCAGGCCAGCGTTGGCGTGCACGCTGCTGCCGGCCTGGTGGCACTGGCGGCCCCGGGCGTGGCGGGCTGGGCGTTGGCGGCCGTGGCGGCCAACCATGCGCTGCTCACGGCAGCGGGGCTGTGGCCGCGCAGTGCGCTGCTGGGCCCGAATGTCAGGCGCCTGCCCGCTGCTGCGGCGGCGCAGGGGGCCGTTGCCATCACCATCGACGACGGTCCCGACCCTGAGGTGACGCCCGCGGTGTTGGACCTGCTGGCGCGTGAGGGTGCCCGCGCCACCTTCTTTTGCATCGGCCAGCGTGTGCGACAGCACCCGGCACTGGTGCGGCGCATCGTGGCCACCGGCCACAGCGTGCAGAACCACAGCCTGCACCACAGGCATGACTTTTCGCTGCGCGGCCCGGCCGCGCTGGCGGCCGAGATCGGCGGCGCGCAAGCGCTGCTGGCCGACATCACCGGCCGCCTGCCACACTGCTTTCGCGCCCCCGCCGGCTTGCGCAACCCCCTGCTCGACCCGGTGCTGCACCGCCTGGGCCTGCACCTGGTGAGCTGGACCCGGCGCGGCTTCGACACGCGTCAGGCCGATGCCGGCCGCGTGGCGGCGCGGCTGCAACGGGACATGGCAGGCGGTGACATCCTGCTGCTGCACGACGGCCACGCCCGGCGCAGCGGCAACGGCCAGCCGGTGCTGCTGAACGTGCTGCCGGGCCTGCTGCAGCAGCTGCGCGAAGCCGGCCTGCACACCGTGACCCTGCACGACGCACTGCCCGCCCGTCATGCAGCGGGCGGCCTGCCCTGAACCCCATGCACGACACCACCACCGCCCAGCGTCCCAATGCCACCGTGCCGCCATCGGCCGACGCCGCGTGGCAGGCCCTGCACTCCGCGGCCTGCGCGCCCTACCGGTCGGCGGGCCGTTTTGCATGGCACTGGGCGCGCGGCAAGCTGGGGCGAGACCCGGTGTTTCGCGGCATGCTCAGCCGTGGTGAGCTGCCGGCGCTGGCCCGGGTGGTGGACATCGGCTGTGGCCAGGGCCTGCTGGCCAGCTTGCTGCAGGCCTGTGCCGACCAGCAGGCGGCTGGCGCCTGGCCCGCCGCCTGGCCCGTGCCGGCCTCGGCCAGCAGCTACACCGGCATCGAGCTGATGGCCCGTGACGTGGTTCGCGGGGAAAACGCACTGGTCGGCTTGGCACTGGCGCCCCGGTTTGTGTGTGCCGACATGCGGCAGGCGGCGCTGCCGGCCTGTGACGTGGTGGTGATCCTGGACGTGCTGCACTACGTGAACCATGAAGACCAGCGTGCCCTGCTGCAACGTGTGGCGCAGGCCCTGCAGCCGGCCGGGCGCCTGCTGCTGCGCGTGGGTGACGCCGCCAGCACGCGCGGCTTTGCCATCAGCCAGTGGGTGGACCGCGTGGTCACGGGCATGCGCGGCCACCGCGTGCCGCCCACCTGGGGCCGCAGCCTGCAGGACTGGCAGGCGCTGCTGGTACAACTGGGCTTTGCCGTGGAGGCCGTGCCGCAAAGCCAGGGCACACCGTTTGCCAACGTGCTGCTGGTGGCACAGCTGAGGCGCGCCCCATGACCATGCCACCCGTCGCCATCAGCGACTACACGCTGGTCACCGCAGTGGGCCACGGTCGTGGGCCCCACCGTGCGGCCTTGCAGGCCGGGCGCACGGGCTTGGCGCAGCAGGGCTTCGAGACCGCGGCGCTGGGCACCTGGCTGGGCGTGGTGCAGGGAGTGGACGACGTGCAACTGGCCCCTGACCTGGCCAGCCACGACTGCCGCAACAACCGGCTGGCCGAACTGGCGCTGCGGGCCGACGGCTTCGGCTCACAGGTGCAGGCCGCGGCGCAGCGCTGGGGTGCCCATCGGGTGGGTGTCTTCCTGGGCACCAGCACTTCGGGCATCCTGCAGACGGAAGTCGCCTACCGCCACCGAAACGCCGACACCGGCGCCTTGCCGGCCAGCCTGCACTATGCGCACACCCACAACACCTATTCCGTGGCCGGCTACGTGCGCGCCAGGCTGGGGTTGCAGGGCCCGGCCCATGTGGTCTCTACCGCCTGCTCGTCCAGTGCCAAGGTGTTTGCAGCTGCGGCGCGCATGCTGGCGCTCGGGCTGGTGGATGCGGCCGTGGTGGGCGGTGTCGACAGCCTGTGCATGACCACGCTGTACGGCTTCAAGTCGCTGGAGCTGTTGTCGCCCGACGTCTGCCGCCCGTGGGACGCGCAGCGTGCAGGCCTGACCATCGGCGAGGCCGCCGCTTTTGCGTTGCTTCAGCGGCGCGGTGAAGGCCCTGCCGCCGGCTGGCTGCTGGGTGCTGGCGAAACCAGCGATGGGCACCACATGAGCAGCCCGCACCCGGAAGGCGCCGGCGCTGCTGCGGCCATGCAGGGGGCGCTGGCGCAGGCTGGCCTGCAGCCCGCCGATGTGGACTACATCAACCTGCACGGCACCGGCACGCCGGGCAACGACGCTGCCGAAGACCGTGCCGTGTGCGCCGTGTTCGGCACCGCCACACCCTGCAGCAGCACCAAGGGCTACACCGGCCACACCCTGGGTGCTGCTGGCGGGGTGGAAGCCGCCATCGCGCTGCTGGCGCTGCAGTACGGTTTCATGCCGGCCGGGCTGCACGTGCAACAGCCCGACCCGGCGCTGCGCAGCCACTACCTGCGCCAGCCGCGCCAGGCACCGCTGCGTGTGGTGGCCAGCAATTCCTTTGGCTTCGGGGGCAGCAACGCCTGCCTGGTGCTGGGCCACGCCGGCCAACCGGCCGCACGGGGTGTCGCATGAAGGTGCAGGTTCTGGGCGTGGGCCTGCTGGGCCCGGGTTTGGCCGACTGGGACCAGGGCGCACCACTGCTTCTGCAGGACTGGACGCCAGCACCCGCGGTGGTGCCCGCGCCGCAGCGTTTGCCGGCCACGGAGCGCCGCCGCGCGGGCACGGTCGTCAAGGCTTCCATCGTGGCAGCCGACCAGGCGGTCGCCGCTGCGGCGCTGGTGGCCGCGCAACTGCAAACGGTCTTCACCAGTTCCACGGGCGATCCCACCAACTGCCACCTGCTGTGTGAAGCGCTGGCGCAGCCCGAGAGGCTGGTGTCGCCCACTCGCTTCACGAATTCGGTGCACAACGCTGCCGCCGGCTACTGGCACATTGCGCTGCAGTCACGCGCGCCGTCCACCAGCCTGGCGGCCTTTGATGCCAGTTTCTGTGCCGGCCTGCTGGAAGCAGCCGTGCAGTGCCTGACGGCCCAGGCGCCCGTGCTGCTGGTGGCCTGCGACGTGCCCTACCCCGAACCGCTGCACAGCCTGCGGCCGGTGGGTGATGTTTTTGCCGTCGCGCTGGTGCTGGCGCCGCCCCGACCCGCTGGCCCAGGCCCGATGCTGGAACTGCACGCCAGCGCTGAGGCCGCCGCAACACCTTGCGCTGATGCGGGCCTGGAAGCGCTGCGCCAGGGCATCCCCGCGGCGCGCTCGCTCCCGCTGTTGCTGGCGCTGGCCGGTGGTTCTGCGGCAACGGTGGTGCTGCAGGGTGCCCCTGGGCACGGCCTGACGCTCCAGTTGCACGGCCAGTGACGCCGCCCAAGCCTGCCATGACAAGCGCTCCCGAAACGCTGGACCACAACGGCATTGCCGCGTGCATTCCCCATCAGGGCCGCATGTCCCTGCTGCAGGGCCTGCAACGGTGGTCGGCCGACAGCGTGGTCTGCACCGCCACCAGCCACCTTGACCCGGCCAACCCGTTGCGCACGGGTGGCGTGCTGTGGGCGGCCTGCGCCATCGAATATGCATCGCAGGCGATGGCGCTGCATGGCGTGCTCAGCGCCAGCGATGGCAGCGCACCGCGGGCCGGCTTCCTGGCCAGTGTGCGCGGGGTGCAGCTGCAGGTGTCGCGGCTGGATACCGTGCCGGGCGCGCTGCAGGTGGCCGCCTACCGGCAGGCTGGCGACGCGCGCCAGGCCAGCTACCGCTTTGAACTGCACAGCGCCGCTGGCGCGCTGCTGGCCAGCGGCCGCGCTTCGGTGATTCTGGACGCGTTGCCTTGACCTGCCCTGAAGCCGAATGAACCCCGAATGAACCGCAAAGAACCTGAAGCCCAGCCCATGAACAACAGCCTGCAAGGCAAGCGAGCCCTGGTCACCGGCGCCAGCGGCGCATTGGGTTCGGCCATTGCGCGGCGGCTGGCAGCCCAGGGTGCACACGTGCTGCTGCATGGCCATTCGCGGCCGGACGCCCTGCACGCGTTGGCCGCTGAGATACAGGCTGCCGGCGGCCAGGCCCAGACCTGTGTGTTCGACATTTCCAGCGACGCCGACACCGCCCAGGCGGTGGCCGCGCTGCTGCAAGGCGGCCCGGTGCAGATCATCGTCAACAACGCCGGCACACACGACGACGCCGTGTTCCCGGGCATGAAGGCGGCGCAATGGCACGAGGTGATCGACATCTCGCTGCACGGCTTCTTCCGCGTCACGCAGCCCTTGATGCTGCCGATGATCCGCACGCGCTGGGGGCGCGTCATCAACGTGTCGTCGGTGGCGGCGCTGCTGGGTAACCGCGGCCAAGTCAACTATGCCGCGGCCAAGGGCGGCTTGAACAGTGCCACCAAGGCGCTGGCGCTGGAAGTGGCCAGCCGTGGTATCACCGTGAATGCCATCGCGCCCGGCGTCATTGCTTCGCCCATGGCCACGGGCGGCGACGCCGCTTTCGACGCTGACATGATCAAGCGCCTGGTACCGGTGCAGCGCGCCGGCACACCCGAAGAAGTGGCCGCGCTGGCCGGCTTCCTGGCCAGCCCCGAGGCGGCCTACATCACCGGCCAGGTCATTTCCGTCAACGGTGGCCTGTGCTGACGTTGCCTGACGCATACCCCCCAAGTTCGTGGCCCAATGCGCCCGCAGGTGGCCGCTACCATTTCTGGCTTCCATACCTGGCCAGGAGGGCTTTCCAATGAAATTTTTGGACAATTGCACAACCGTTTCTGCCACTCTGCTGGCATGCGCCCTGCTCTCGGGCTGCATCAGCATGGGCGGTACAAAGAGCGACACCGCCAGCACGCCGGCCGCAGCCCCGGCTACCACGGCGGCCGCACCCGCCAAGCCCAAGATCGGCGCTGGCATGAACGAACGCGGCGAGGTCACCGACCCCCGCAAGGTGGAAGCCGGCTCCGGCGAGAAGGTCAAGGGCCTGAACGACTGGCAAGGCGAAATCACTGGCAAGCCGGTGGCCGGCAGCAAGATGGCGCAGCTGAAGATCGGCATGTCGGCGGCCGAGGTGCGGTCCATCATGGGTGAGCCCAATGACCAGGGCTCTCATGTCACCGGCAAGGCCTTCATACCGTTTTACTTCGGCTCTGACCGCTACCGGTATGAAGTGGTCTACAAGGGGCAGGGTCGGCTGCTGTTTGCCAGCGGTGCGGGGTTTGGCTGGGACGCCAACACCCACCTGATCTGGATCATCCACAGCGCGGCCGAAACCGGCGTGCGCTGAAGCCACGCGTTGATCGGCAAGCCCCCGCCTTGCAGCGCCGCTTCGCCACCCTTGCGGCTTGCTGGGCACCGGTGCTTGCGGCCACGGGTGGGTGCGGCACCCTCTGGCGGCCCAGCCCCGTGAAGATGAATGTGCTGAACCACCTGGACGCCTGCAGCACGCGTGCTGACGTTCTGCTGGTGCTGTTGCCCGGTGCGCACATGTCGCCTGACGAACTGCAACGCGAGGGTTTCGTGACAGCGGTGCGCCAGCGCGGCTTGGCCGTTGACATGATGCTGGTCGACAGCCACTTGGGCTACGTGTACGACGGCAGCCTGTTCCAGCGCTTGCACGATGACGTGATTGCACCCGCCCGCGCGCAGGGCTGGCAGCGCATCTGGCTGGCCGGCATCTCGCTGGGCGGTTACGCGGCCATGGGGTACGCCATGCGCCACCCGGGTTTGGTAGAGGGCATCTTCGCCATCGCACCCTACCTGGGCCGCCAGCCCTTGCAGCGAGAGATCCAGGCTTCGCTCGCCCAGGGCCGCACCCTTCAACAGTGGCTGCAGGGATCAGCGCCGCGCAACGGCGCCGACCTCGACCATGCGTTGTGGCGCTGGTTGATCGAGCGCCCGCAAAGCCCGCTGGAAGCCCCAGCCCTGTACCTGGGCTACGGCTTGCAGGACCGCTTCGCAGCCGGCCACGCGCTGATGGCGCAGACGCTGCCGCCCGCACACGTCAGCACGGCCCCGGGCGGGCACGACTGGCCGCCCTGGCGCACGATGTGGCAGCAATGGCTGGGCAGCGGCCTGCTGCCGGGCCGCTGCCCTGCATGAACCCGCCGGTGCTTCCCATGCAGCCGGTGGCTGTGGTGGCGCGGTCGCTGGTCTGCGCCGCGGGCGTGGGCCTGCAAAGCTGGGCGGCACACCTGCGCGACAACCGGTCGGCGCTGCGCCCGAACGGCTTCACAAGCACGCCACTGAACACGTGGGTGGGCGAAGTGCCCGACCTGCTGGCCAGCGGCGTGCTGCCAACGGCCCTGAAGCATTGGGACTGCCGCGCCACGCGACTGGCCTGGCTGGGCTTGCAGGCCGACGACATGGTGGGTGCGGCGCACGCGGCCTGCCGGCAATACGGTGCGGCACGGGTCGGGCTGGTGCTGGGCACTTCGTCTTCCACCATCGGGGTGTCTGAACAGGCTTACCGCGCGCTGGACGGGCAGGGCCGGTTTCCGCTGCCGGTGCGCACCGAATCGCTGAACACCATCCATGCCGTCACCGCCTTCGTGCAGGAAGCGCTGGGCCTGCAGGGGCCGGCGGTGACGGTGTCGACAGCCTGCTCTTCCAGTGCCAAGGCCTTTGCGCAGGCCGCGCGCTGGCTGCTGCTGGAACTGGTGGACGCCGTGGTCGTTGGTGGTGTGGATGCCCTGTGCGACAGCGTGCTGTTCGGCTTTCAGGCGCTGCAATTGGTGTCGCCGCAGCCCTGCCAGCCCTTTGGCGCGCAGCGCAGCGGCATCAGCGTGGGCGAAGCTGCGGGTTTTGTGCTGCTGCAGCGCGGTCCCGGCCCGCTGCAGCTGCTGGGCTATGGCGAAGCCAACGACGCACACCACATGTCCAGCCCGCATCCGCAAGGGCTGGGCGCACAGTTGGCTTTGCAGGCCGCCCTGTCGCGTGCGGGTGTGGCGGCGCACGCCATCGACCACGTCAGCCTGCATGGCACGGCCACTGCGCTGAACGACAGCGTTGAAGCGGCCCTGGTGGCCGCGCACTATGCCCCGCAGGTGCACGCCAGCGCCACCAAAGGCTGCACCGGCCACACCATGGGCGCTGCCGGCATGCTGGGCGCGCTGGCGGCAGGCCTGGCGCTGCACGAAAGTCTGCAGCCCGGCAGCCCGGGCACCCAGCAGGTTGACGACAGCTTGCCGGCCCCCTTCAGGCAACAGTTGCGTCTGCAGGCGCAGCATCGGCTGGCGCACACCGCCGCCGTGCATGCCTTTGGCTTCGGCGGCAACAATGCAGTGCTGATTTTCGGCCGGGGGCCGTGAAGTGAAATCCGACGCGTGTTTCATCGACGGCCTGGCCCTGTGGTGCTCCGCGCTGCAGGGCTGGGCGCACGCGGCACCGGCGCTGCGCGCGGCGGCCACGGGCAATGCGGCGATGACGGCCTTTGCAACGCCAACCGGCGCCGCGCCTGCCCGGCCGGCCCCCACGCTGCTGGCCGCCAATGAGCGGCGGCGAGCACCCGACAGCGTGCTGGTGGCGCTTGAAGTGGCCAGCCAAGCCGTGGCTGATGCCGGCCTGGCCGTGGGTGCTGACACGGCCGACCTGGCCAGCGTGTTTGTCTCCAGCCATGGCGACCTGCCCATCACCGACGCGCTGTGCAGCACGCTGGCGGCCAACCCGCTGCTGCTGTCGCCGACGCGCTTTCACCATTCGGTTCACAACGCGGCATCGGGCTACTGGGCCATCGGCAGCGGCAGCCGCGGCCCCAGCACGGCGCTGTCGGCGCACGGGACCAGCTTTGCCGTCGGCCTGCTGGAAGCCCTGAGCCAGTGCAGGGCCGAGCAGCGGCCCGTGCTGCTGGTGGCTTATGACACATCCGCTTGTGGCGGCCTGGCCAGCGTGAACGCCAGCCGCGGCCTGCTGGGCGTGGCGCTCCTGCTGGCACCCGTTGCCGGCCCGCGCACGCGCTGGCAAGTGCAGTACCGGGCGGGCTGTGGCACGGTGGAGGCTCCGCGCGCTGCCAGTGCCGCAGCCCAGGCCCTGAGGGACAATGCGATGTCGGCTGCCTTGCCCCTCTTCGAGACCCTGGCAGCCAACGGTCTCGGCCAGCTGGCCCTGCCCTTGTCGGCCAGCACCGGGCTGGAGATCAACCTGTTGCCCACCGTGCCGGGCACGGCCGGCCAGCCCGGCTGAAGCCTGCCCAACCTGTTGCCGTCGTCCATTTCGAGACCCATGTCCGCGCCGCCTTCCACCACCACACCCGTCAGCAGCAACCACGACGTCGTCATCATGGGCGGTGGGCTTGCCGGCCTGACGCTGGCGCTGCAGCTGCGCCAGCGCATGCCCGCGCTGGACGTGCTGGTCATCGAGCGGCGCAGTCACCCGGTGCCCGAGGCCTGCCACAAGGTGGGCGAGTCCACCGTGGAGATCGGCGCCCATTACTTTGAACACCAGCTGGGCCTGCAGCCGCACCTGATGGGCAGCCAGTTGAAAAAATTCGGTTTTCGCTTTTTCTTCAGCGAAGGGCAGACCGACATCACCCGGGTGACCGAGTTGGGTGCCAGCACCACGTTGCCGGCGGGCAGCTGGCAGATCGACCGCGGCATCTTCGAGAACTTCCTGGGCCAGGAAGTGCAGCGCCGCGGCATGCGTTTCGTGGACGGCAGCATGCTGCGCAGCGTCGAACTGGCCGCGGCCGATGCCACCCAAGGCAAGCCAGGCACGGCCCCCCTGCACCGAGTGGGCTGGCACGCCGCAGACGGCACGCTGCACGAGGCCACCGCACGCTGGGTGGTGGACGCCAGCGGCCGCGCCGGCCTGCTGAAGAAGAAGCTGGGCCTGGCGCAGGACAACGCCCACCAGGCCCACGCCGTGTGGTTTCGCATCGGCCAGCATGTGAAGGTGGACGAATGGTCCACCGACCCCGCGTGGGCCGCCCGCTGCGTGGCGCCCAAGCGCTGGCTGTCCACCAACCACCTGGTGGGCGACGGTTACTGGGTGTGGCTGATTCCGCTGTCATCGGGGTCGCATTCGGTGGGCATCGTGGCGGACCCGCGCATCCACCCGCTGGAACGCATGAACACCTTCGAGCGTGCGATGCAGTGGCTGCAGGAATTCCAGCCGCGGCTGTTTCAGGCGCTGGACGGCCTGCGCGACCAGCTGCAGGACTTTGCCTTCTTCAAGCGCTTTTCCTACGACTGCAAGCAGGTGTTTTCCACCCAGCGCTGGGCGCTGACGGGTGAAGCCGGCCGTTTTCTGGACCCTTTTTATTCGCCGGGCAGCGACTTCATCGCGCTGGGCAACACCTACATCACCGAGCTGGTGGTGCGCGACATGGCTGGCCAGCCGCTGGCCGCACACACACAGCTGTACGAGCAGATCTTCCGTTCGTTCTATGACAGCACGCTGGTGCTGTACGTCGACCAGTACCCGCTGTTTGGCGACCCCGAGGTGCTGCCAGTGAAGATCATCTGGGACTACACGCTGTACTGGAGCCTGCTGGCCCAATTTTTCTTCCATGGCCGGGCCACCGACCTGAGGGCGCTGTCGCACCTGCGGAGCGAACTGGACACCTGTCAGAAACTGAACCTGGCGGTGCAGGGCTACCTGCGCCTGTGGGGCACCCACAGCCACCGGCGCAACCTGCCCGTGATGCTGGACCAGGCCGCCATGCCCTGGTTGGTGGAACTGAACGGCAGCCTGCTGGACACGCTGGACGCCGAAGCCTTCGTGCAGCGCATGCGCCAGTCGACTCGGCTGTTGCGCGAATTGGCCACCCAGATCTTGCATCGGGGCGGTGCCGACCATCCGGCCCTGGACGGCAGCGCGCTGCACCAGGCGCTGCAAGACACCGGTGGTGAATTACAGGGCGCACAGCCGATGTTGTTTCCATCGCCAAGCGCTCTGCAGCAGCAGTTGCAGGGTCAGCGCGTGGCGGCCGCTGTGGCCTGAAATGGCGGGCTGCAGGGTCACCTAGTCCAGAGGCTGGAAGGGCGGCTGCCCCGTCGACTTGCGCCACAGCAGCAGCGGCAGGCGCAGCCCAAACCCAAGCATCAGCCGCGTGTGCATCCAGCTCAGCAGCAGGTTGTCGCGCAGGTAATTGAAGTGCGACACGCCACCCTCTTCGGCTGTCAGGTACCGCACCGGCGCGTCCAGGTTCAGCGGCTTCACACCGCGCCAGGCCAGGCGCACCACGGCTTCGGGGTCAAAATCGAAGCGGCGCATCCAGCGCTGGCCCTGCATCACCGTTGCCAGAATGGCCGCTGGGTAGACGCGGAAGCCGTACAGCGAGTCGCCCACGCCGGCACCCAGCGTTTCCAGGTTGGCCCACCAGTTCGACACCTTGCGGCCGCGCACGCGCAGCAGCGGTGCGCTGGCGTCGAACACCGGGCGGCCCAGCACCATAACCTGCGGGTGGCGTTGTGAAGCCTGCATAAAGGTCGGAATCAGCGCCGCCGGGTGCTGGCCGTCGGCGTCCATGGTCAGCACGTGCGTGAAACCCGCGGCCAACGCCGCCTGCAGCCCGTGCAGCACGGCGGCACCCTTGCCGCTGTTCTGCGGCAGCACCCACACGCGCAGCCCTGGGTCGTGCACGGCCAGGGCCTGCAGACCCTGTGCAGTGCCGTCGGTGGAACCGTCCACGACCACCCAAACCACGGGCCATTGGGCACGCGCTGCAGAGACGGTGGCGTAGACCGTGGCGCCGGTGTTGTAGCTGGGTATCAAAACCAGGTGGGTGGCGGCTTCAGGCATGGGGCGTTGGTGGAACTGTGGCGGCCAGGACCTGGCCAAAACAGGCGGCCAAGGTGTCGGTCAACGCATTCACGTCGTCGCTGGGGGCCAGGCGCGGGCCCAGACGCACGGAAAAGCGGATCGGCAGTGGCGGCAGCCGCCACAACGGCCACCCCTTGCCCAGATAGGGCGAATCGGTGTCGATGAACACCACCTGCACCGGGGCCCGGGCCCGTTTGGCAATCAGCGCAAAACTGGCATGCAGCGGGTTCACTGGCTTCTGCGTCGTCCGGGTGCCTTCAGGGAACAGCACCAGCTGCCCACCATCCCGTAATTCCTGTACCGCGCGCACGATCATGCCGTGTGCAGAGTCGTTGCGCACATAGCGGGCCAGGCGCGCACCCGGGCCCAGCAGCGGGTTGTGCATCAGGCTGTTCTTCATGATGCAGAAACTGCGCGGCAGCCGCGCCACCAGCATCACCGCGTCCAGCATGCTGGGGTGGTTGGCCACCACCACCAAGCCCGGTTCGTCGCGCAGCGGGTCCAGCGCGGCGGCGTCCAGGTGCAGCATGCCGCTGGCGCGTGCGATGCGCCAGAACCAGCCATAGCCGCGCGAAATCATCAGCCGGCCCAGGCGCGTACCTGCCGCGCGCGGCAGCAGCGGGTACAGCAGCAGCGCCGCCACGTTCCACACCAGCGACATGGCCCCCAATATCAGCAGGTTCAGCTGCAAGCCCAGCCACGCCACGGGCCACAGCAGCCGACTCTGCGTTCGGCCGGTCGCGGGCGCTACCGGGCGCGGGGACGGTTCAGTCCTCAACGTTGACGCGTTCGGCAGCAGTGGCCAGCACCCAGCTCAAGGCCAGACCAGCCGAGACGGTGTGGCGTTGACGCACCAGCGGGCTGCCGACAAAAGCAGCGCCAGACAGGCTGTCGGCACGCACAAAGGCGCCCAGCCAGGTGGAGCCAAGTCGTTTTGAGGCCCCGAGCGTGTAGCGCATGCCGCCGAAGCCGCCTTCGGCGCTGTACGCCGGTCTGGTGGTGGTGGCCCAGGGCGAGGACACATCGTAGAAGTACCGGTGGTAGCGGCGACTGCCGTACAGCGCTGCGGCCTGCGTGCCGATGTTCCAGCCCTGCCAGCGCACATCCAGGTTGATGACGGTGTTGGCCGTGAGGCCGATGCCTTGCGCTCCGCGTTCCAGTGTGGCCACGGCATGCACGGGCAGCCGCAGGTCCACCTTCCAGGCCGTGCCGTCGAAACTGCCGCGCGCCAGGTTGATGTTCAGGTTGGGCCCCAGTTCCAGCGTCGGCGCCAGGTCGGGCATGCCTGCGCGGGCCCGGTTGCCTGTGCTGCGCGAGGGGGCGCTGAGCGCGGCGCTGATGTCGATGTCGATGCGATCGCTGTCCAGCAGCACCGCACGCGCGCCGTCGCGATTGGCGCGGAAGATCTTTCCGCGGTACACCACATAGGGCACGGGCAGCAGCCACTGGTGATACTGGTCGCTGCCGCGGTAGTGGGGCAGCTGCAGCCAGCCGGCGCCCAGGCCCACTTCCCACAGCGGCTGGTCGGCCTGGGCGGGCGCGCTGGCCAGGGTGGCCGCGCAGAGCAGCAGCGTACCGGTCAGCGCGCGCCATGTAGAGCAGGTCGGTGGGTTCATCGTGCGCCCCGTGCGCGGGGCCGGGTTGGTGTGAGGTTGCGGGCGGTCCGGGAGTGCAGGCCGTCGAAGGCGCCGTGGTGGTGGTCTGATGTGGGGAGGAGGGTGCCTGTTGTGGTGGCCAGCGGCGGTCGGTGGCTGTCGGTGGCTGTCGGTGGCTGTCGGCAGACATGGGCATGTTACGCAGCCCGACCCCTTCCTAGATGTTGACGCTGCGTTGTCGCCGGGCTTGCAGAGCCACCCGCCAACGTGCCAACGAGCCCAGCGCATAAACGACCTTGAACACACGAAGAGACCAGCCCAGCGGAGATCGGCCGTACACGTCGCCCGCCAGCACGCCGGTGTGCTTGAGCCAGAAGATGCTGATGCTGCCTTCCAGCTTGTCGCCGGACAGCCGCTGCGCACCGCGGAAATGGCCTAACACTGCGGCCCTGATGTGCAAGGGGTTCTTGCGCTCGGACCTGATCTGGTTGGCCAGCAGCGTGTTTCGCCCCACCTGCGCATATCGATGCGGTCCACCGCCTCGCGCTTGCCCAGCGCGTCCAGCAGCGCCGCATGGGCCGGCAGCAGCGATTCACCGATGTGAAAGCGCGGGTGGCGGGCCTTTTCGGTCATCACCACGCGCAGGCATTCCTTTGTCAGCAATCCCGACACGGTGCTGCCCGCCGGGCCACCGCCCACGACCAGCACGTCGCAATCGCGGGCGGACTGGTTGGCAGGGTGGGCGTGGTCGTTGGGGTGCATGGCGGCAGGCTGGGGTTGTTATCGAATTATGGCCAGGCTCCGCCAGCGTCGATCGGGGCTGTGGCGGGCTGGCCGGCGCGTGGCGCCGGCCGCCGGTGGTAACGTGCAGCGCCCGTCACTTGCAGGTCTGGCCCTTCGATGGGCCCACCGACGCGCACAGCTGCCGACCTCGCCATTTATGGTTTTGCTCCGGCCGGTTGTTCCCCCGCCTGCGCCACAGATGACCGCCAATCGTTTTCCCATCCACAGCCGGGCTGATGAACACGACCGGGCCGCTGGGACGTGGCAGCGGGCTCTGTGGCAGCGTATGCAGCACTTGTTCTGGCTGAAGCTGCTGGGCATCTCGGCCTTCATGTGGGTGTTCTTCGTGGCCTATTTCTACACCCTGCGCAACCCCGCCAGACCGGTGCAGGAAATGCCGCTGACGGCACTGGACCACGCCATTGGTGTGCAACCGTTGATGTTGGGTGCCTACGTGTCCTTGTGGCTTTACGTGGGCATAGCGCCGGGCTTGCTCCGGGGTCTGCGTGAACTGGCGGTGTTCGGGCTGTGGGCGGCAGCGCTGTGCCTGAGTGGGCTGGCCATCTTCTACCTGTGGCCGAGTGCCGTGCCTCGGCCCCAGCTGCCGGTTGACGTGGCCCAACACCCGGGTTTTGTGCTGTTGCAGGGGGTGGACGCGGCCGGCAACGCGTGCCCTTCGCTGCATGTGGCCACCGCCTTGTTCAACGCGCTGTGGGTGCAGCGCTTGTGCGTCATGTTGGCAGTGCCCCGCTGGGTACGCGTGGTCAACGTGGTGTGGGTGCTGCTCATCGTGTATTCCACGCTGGCCATCAAGCAGCATGTGGTGCTGGACGCCGTGGCGGGGGCCGCGCTGGGCGCCGTGTTTGGATGGGCTTCAATGCGCTGGTTTCCGCAACCGCCCCCCTTGCACCACAGGGCCGGCCGATAGAATCGAAGGTTGTTCACAGCCCCGGCTGCACCAGCGGACCTTGCATGGCCAAAACCACCGATACCCCACCCGGCAACACCGCGAACGAACCCAAGGCAGCGGCCAAGGCTGCCGGCAAACCCGAACCCAAGGTGCCCGCTGCGCCGGCTGCAAACTTCCTGCGCGCCATCATCGAGCGCGACCTGCAAAGCCCCGGCTGGGACCAGCGTCGCTTCGGCGGCAGCCCCGGCGACGCGGCACACCACGCCGCGGGCACGCTGGACGTGGCGCGCATCCGCACCCGCTTCCCGCCCGAACCCAACGGTTACCTGCATGTGGGCCACGCCAAAAGCATCTGTCTGAACTTCGGCCTGGCGCGTGACTACGGCGGTGTCTGCCACCTGCGTTTTGACGACACCAACCCGGAAAAGGAAGAGCAGGAGTTTGTCGACGCCATCATCGAAGCCGTGCAATGGCTGGGCTTCGACTGGCACGTGAACGGCGTCAGCCACCTCTACAACGCCAGCAACTATTTCGACTTCATGTACCGCGCTGCCGAAGCGCTGGTGACGGCCGGCCTGGCCTACGTGGACGAGCAGACGCCCGAGCAGATGCGCACCAACCGCGGCGACTTCAACGCGCCCGGCACCAACAGCCCCTGGCGCGACCGCACACCCGCCGACAACCTGACGCGCCTGCGCGAGATGCGCGACGGCCAGCATGCAGACGGTGCGATGGTCTTGCGCGCCAAGATTGACATGGCCAGCCCCAACATCAACCTGCGCGACCCCACGCTGTACCGCATCAAGCGCGCCACGCACCACAGCACTGGCGACCGCTGGTGCATCTACCCGATGTACACCTACGCGCACCCCATCGAGGACGCGCTGGAATGCATCACGCACAGCATCTGCACGCTGGAATTCGAAGACCAGCGGCCCTTTTACGACTGGCTGCTGGAACACCTGGCGCACCTGGGCCTGCTGGCGCGCCCCTTGCCGCGGCAATACGAATTTGGCCGCCTGAACCTGAGCTACGTGGTCACCAGCAAGCGCAAGCTGCGTGAACTGGTGAATGAGGGCATCGTGGACGGCTGGGACGACCCGCGCATGCCCACGCTGTTTGGCATGCGCCGGCGCGGCTACACGCCGGCCTCTATCCGCGCCATGGCCGACGGCACTGGCGCCAGCAAGACCAACATCTGGCTGGACTATGCGGTGCTGGAAGGCTGCCTGCGCAACGACCTGGAAGGCCAGGCGCCGCGCGCCATGGCGGTGCTGGACCCGCTGGCGCTGGAACTGACGAACTGGGCCGAGGTCTTTGGCAGCGCCACCCACCACGAGCCCTGCCATGCCCCCGCGCACCCGCAGCGGCCTGAACTGGGCGAACGCCACTTCGGCCTGAGCCCGCAGCTGTGGATCGAGAAAGACGACTTTGCGGTCGATCCGCCCAAGGGCTTCTTCCGCTTCTTCCCGCCGGCCGTGCAGGCCGACGGCAGCACCACGCCCGGCAGCAAGGTGCGCTTGAAGTACGGCATGGTGGTTGAATGCACCGGCTTTGAAGCCGACTCTCAAGGCCGCGTGACCAAGGTGCTGGCGCAGGTGCTGCCCGGCACCAAGAGCGGCACGCCCGGTGCCGACAGCGTGAAGGTCAAGGGCACCATCACCTGGCTGAGCCAGCACGATGCCGTGCCGGCCACCGTCGTGCTGTACGACCGCCTGTTCACCGAAGCGCAGCCCGACGCTGGCGGACGCGACTTCCGCGACGTGCTGAACCCGAAGAGCCGTGTGGAAGCGAAGGCTTTTGTCGAACCGGCGCTGGCTGCGCTGCCGCATGAACCGGTGCCCGAACACCGCTTCCAGTTCGAACGCCACGGCTACTTCATCACCGACCGTGTACGGCACCGCGCCGATGTGCCGGTGTTCAACCGCATCACCACGCTGAAAGACAGCTGGGGCGCTTAGCGCCAGCGGCGCTGCTTCTACGCGCCAGGCGCCGGTTCCGCGGCCAGTCGTGCGCGGTGCCGTTCCACCTGCTCGCGCACGCGCACCGGCGCGGTGCCGCCCAGCACCTGGCGCGCGTTGAGGGAACCGCGCAGCGTCAGCACGTCGGCCACGTCGGCTGTGATGCTGCTGTTCAGGGCCTGCAGTTCGGCCAGTGGCAGCGCCGACAGGTCGATGCCGCGCGCGATGGCGGTCTTCACGGCGTGGGCCACCGTTTCGTGTGCATCGCGGAAGGGCAGGCCCTTTTTCACCAGGTAGTCGGCCAGGTCGGTGGCGGTGGCATAACCCTTCAGCGCAGCGGCTTCCATCGCGGGCTTCTTCACCGTGATGCCGCCCACCATTTCGGCCATGATGCGCAGCGTGTCGGCCAGCGTGTCCACGGTGTCGAACAGCGGCTCCTTGTCTTCCTGATTGTCCTTGTTGTAGGTGAGCGGCTGGCCCTTCATCAGCGTGATCAGGCCCATCAGGTGGCCCACCACGCGGCCGCTCTTGCCGCGCGCCAGTTCCGCCACGTCGGGGTTGCGCTTCTGCGGCATGATGCTGCTGCCCGTGCAATACCGGTCGGCCAGGTCGATGAAGCCGAAGTTCTGGCTCATCCACAGCACGATTTCCTCGGCCAGACGCGACACATGCACCATCGTCAACGCAGCGAACGATGTGAACTCGATGGCGAAGTCGCGGTCGCTCACGGCGTCCAGGCTGTTCTGGCACACGGCGTCGAAGCCCAGCGTGCGCGCCACGCGTTCGCGGTCCAGCGGGTAGCTGGTGCCGGCCAGCGCGGCAGCACCCAGCGGCAGGCGGTTCACGCGCTTGCGCGCGTCGACCAGGCGCTCGGCGTCGCGCGCAAACATCTCCACATAGGCCAGCAGGTGGTGTGCAAAGCTCACCGGTTGCGCCACCTGCATGTGCGTGTAGCCGGGCATCACGGTGTCGGTGTGGCCGGCTGCCAGTTCCACCAGCGCGCGCTGCATGTCTTGCAGCAGCACGGCCAGCTTGTCGATTTCACCGCGCAGCCACAGCCGGATGTCGGTGGCCACCTGGTCGTTGCGGCTGCGGCCGGTGTGCAGGCGCTTGCCGGCGTCGCCCACCAGCGCCGTCAGCCGCGCCTCGATGTTCAGGTGCACGTCCTCCAGTTCCAGCTTCCACACGAACTGGCCAGCCTCGATGTCCTGCCGGATCTGCTCCATGCCACGCTGGATGTCGGCCAAGTCCTGCGCCGCGATCACGCCCTGCGCGGCCAGCATCTCGGCGTGGGCCAGGCTGCCGGCAATGTCGGCCTGCCACAGCCGCTTGTCGAAGCCCACGCTGGCGGTGTAGCGCTGCACCAGTTCGCTCATCGGTTCGGTGAACAGCGCCGACCAGGCATGCTGCTTGTTGGCCAGCGGGTCGCCCGACGGTTGGCCCAGCGGTTGCGGGGTGGGCGGTGGCGAAGTGGGCATGATGAAAGGGCCTTGGAACGGCAAAAGGGATGGGGTGGACCGCAGTCCATTCCGTATTATCCGGTGGTGATGCGCTACACCCCGTCATGAGAAAACCCAAGCGCCGCGGCCCGAGTGCAACGCCGGGAGCCGATGCGTTTGCGGCCAGCAGCACCTGCCGTGCTGAAAGCCTGTGGCCCGATTCCACGCAGCAGCCTGCACTGGACAGTTCGGCGCACGCGATTTCACGTTTCGACCCGCTGTCCGAAGAGCGCACGCGCCTGCAGCAGCAGGCGGCGGCGGCGTTTGACGTCTGCCACCCGGCACTGGGTTTGCGCGCCGTGCTGTTGGTGCAGGCCGTGCTGGTGGTGCCGGCCCTGGCCGGTGCCGGCAGCTGGGCGCAGTGGGGCATGCGGCAGGCCGCGCTGGCCTTTGGCGGCCTGGCCGCCACGGTGCTGTGGCTGGTGGTGGTGTGCGCCCTGCGCCAGCGGTTGGGGGCCCTGCAGCCGCAAGTCCGCGCCGCCTGGGTGCTGGCGCTGGGCGGCGTGGCGGCGGGCGCCGGTTGGCTGCCGCTGGCCTGGGCGGGCATGGCGGCCAGTGACGGCTTCGCCATGGCCGCGGTGTGGGGCGCCGGCACCGGGCTGGCCGCGCTGTTGTGGGGCTGGCTGGATGTGCGTTCGCGCATCTGGCACCCAGCGCATGCCAGCGCGCGGCTGGCCGAACTGCAGTCGCGCATACGGCCGCACTTCCTGTTCAACGCTCTGAACTCGGCGCTGGCCCTGGTGCGGGTGGAACCCACGCGCGCCGAGGCCGTGCTGGAAGACCTGGCGCAGTTGTTCCGCGTGGCGCTGGCTGACGCCGGGGCTTCGGTGACACTGCAGGAAGAAATCGACCTGGCGCGCCGCTACCTGGCCATCGAAGAAGTGCGTTTTGGCGACCGCCTGGTGGTGCAGTGGCAGGTCGACCCCCGCGTCCACGAAGCGCGCGTGCCGCCGCTGGTGCTGCAGCCGCTGGTGGAAAACGCCGTGCGCCACGGCATCGAGCCGGCGGCTGAAGGCGGCCACGTCAGCATCAGTGCACAGCTGCAGCGCGGTCAGGTGGTGGTGCTGGTCACCAACACCCTGGGCGAAGACCCGGGCAGCCCCGGCCACGGCATGGCGCTGCACAACCTGCGCGAACGCCTGCGCCTGCTGCACGACGTGGGCGCGCAGTGCGACGTCTGGCACGAGCCGCCGCCCAAGGGTTATGACGGCGGCGGGCTGTTCCACGCGCGCATCACCCTGCCTGCGCCTTGACAGCGTTGCGCTGACAACACCATGGCGCTGCAACTGCTGATCGTGGACGACGAGCCGCTGGCCCGCCTGCGGCTGCGCACGCTGCTGCAAGACCTGCAGGCACAAGCCACCGCTGCCGGCCACACGCCTGTCTGGCACGTGGCAGGCGAAGCCGGCAGCGCCGGCCAGGCCCTGCAGTTGATGCGCGACCAGATCGTGGACGCCGTGCTGCTGGACATCCACATGCCGGGCCGCGACGGCCTGGAAATGGCGTGCGCGCTGCGCGAAGGGCCGCAGCCGCCGCTGGTGGTGTTCGTCACTGCGCATGCCGAACACGCACTGCGCGCTTTTGAACTGGACGCGGTGGACTACCTGACCAAGCCGGTGCGGCGTGAGCGCCTGGAACAGGCCTTGCAGCGGCTGGCGGAACGGGTGCAGCGCCCCTTGGCCGCCCCTGCATCCGCCGAGACCACGGCCGTGGACGCGGAACCAATGGCTGGTGTGCTGGTGATCACCGAACGCGGCCGTCTGCTGCGCTTGCCCGTGGCCGATGTGCTGTATTGCCGTGCCGACCAGAAACAGGTGCAGGTGCGCACCACCGGCAGCAGCTATCTGATTGACGACAGCCTGGCCGAACTGGAAGACCGGCTGGCCCGGTTGGGCGGCCGTTTCATACGCGTGCACCGCAACGCGCTGGTGGCCTTTCAGGCTATGCGTGAACTGGAGTTGCGCGCCGAGTTTTCGGCGTTGCGGCCTGACGGCAGCGACGGCTGGGCCGTGCGCGTGGCACCGCTGGACGAATGGCTGTCGGTGTCGCGCCGCCAGGTGGCGGCGGTGAAGGCCGCGCTGGCCGGCGGGCCGGGCTGACGGGCCCGTCAGGGACGAGGGCCCGGCGGGCCCATGAGGCTCCGTCACCAGGTAGGACCGTGAAGTCCCGTCGCCGGGTAGGCCTGTCAGGACGCTTGGCCGGGCAGACCCGGGAGGCCCATCACCCGGTATTTCGCAAGCCCGCCGCAATGCCGTTGATCGACAGGTGAATGCCACGCTGCAGGCGTTCCACGTCGGGCGCCGTGGCCTTGCCGGCAGTGGCTGCAACCCCTGGCGTGGCCGCACCGGCCCGGCCGCGGTAGCGGCGCAGCAGCTCCACCTGCAGGTGGTTCAGCGGGTCCAGGTAGGGAAAGCGGTGGGCGATGCTGCGCGCCAATGCCGGGTTGGTGTGCAGCCGCTCGGGCTCGTCCGTGATCAGCGTCAGCGCGTCGTTGGCACGCTGCCATTCGGCCTTCAGCGCGTTGAAGATGCGCTTCGCCGCGGGCTTGTCTTCCACCAGTTCCACATAGCGTGCGGCGATGCGCAGGTCGCTCTTGGCCAGCACCATGTCCAGGTTGCTCAGCAGCGTGCGGAAAAACGGCCACTGCTGGTGCATGCGGCGCAGCAGCGCCACGCGCTCGTCGTGGCCTTCGCCCTGAACAAACTGCTGCACCGCCGAACCGAACCCGCACCAGCCCGGCAGCGCCATGCGGCACTGGCCCCATGAAAAGCCCCAGGGAATGGCGCGCAGGTCTTCGATGGCGCGCGTGGCCTTGCGGCTGGCCGGGCGGCTGCCGATGTTCAGCTCGGCGATCTCGCGGATGGGCGTGGCAGCGAAAAAATAGTCGGTGAAGCCCGGCGTGCCGTAGACCAGCTTGCGGTAGGCCTGGTAGCTGTTTTCGCTGAGCGTCGCGGCAGCGTCCAGAAACGCGCGCGGCGCCGTTTTCGTGGGGTGCAGCATCGACGCTTCCAGCGTGGCTGCCACCAGCGTTTCCAGGTTGCGCCGGCCGATTTCCGGGTGCGCGTACTTGCTGGCAATCACCTCGCCCTGTTCGGTCAGGCGAATCTGCCCGTTCACCGTGCCCGGCGGTTGCGCGAGGATGGCCTGGTAGCTGGGCCCGCCGCCACGGCCTACGGTGCCGCCACGGCCGTGGAACAGGCGCAGCTTGATGGGCACATGGCCCGCGCCTTCGCAGCGCCGGCCCACTTCGGCAAACAGCGCCACCAGCGCGGTTTCGGCGCGGTACAGCTCCCAGTTGCTGGTGAAGAAGCCACCGTCCTTGTTGCTGTCGCTGTAGCCCAGCATCACGTCTTGCTCGCCGCTGCTGCGTTGCACCAGTGCCAGCACGCCGGGCAGGGCGTAGAACTCGCGCATGATGGGCTCGCTGCGCCGCAGGTCGCCGATGGTCTCGAACAGCGGCACGGTGATCAGCGCCGCCAACGCGGCCGGGTCGGCGCTGCCGGCGGCGCCGCCGGCATTCAAGGTGCCGGTGAGCAGGCCGGTTTCCTTCTGCAGCAGCAGCACTTCCAGCAGGTCGCTCACCTCTTCGGTGTGGCTGATGATGCAGTGGCGCAGCGCTTCGCGCCCGTAGGCCGCCAACGCCTTGCGCGCGGTTTCGAAAATCGCCAGCTCGCCCTGCGCCAGCGCCGAATAGTGGGCGCCATGCACGCGCAGCGGCCGCGCGTCGTTCAGTTGCGCCAGCAGCACCGTGCGGCGTTCGGCCTCGGGCAGCGCGCTGTAGTCGGCGTGCGCATGTGCCACGCGCAGCAGCTCGGCCACCACGGCTTCGTGTTGGTCGCTGCTTTGCCGCAGGTCCAGCGTGGCCAGGTGGAAGCCGAACACCTGCACAGCGCGTATCAGCGGCGTCAGGCGCGGGCGCACCAGCGCCTGAGCGTGGTGCGAGGCCAGTGAACGCTGGATGACGCGCAGGTCCAGCAGGAAGTCTTCGGCCTTTGCATAGGGGTCTTGCGGCGCCACCGCGTGGCGCAGCGCTTCGGTGCCGGTCAGCAGATGCAGCGTGGCCGCCAGCCGGGCGTACATGCCGATCAATGCGCGGCGGTAGGGCTCATCCAACCGGTGAACGTGCTGGTCGGGCGAACGGTCGGCCAGCGCCAGCATCTCGGCCGGCACCGGCGCCAGCGTGCCGCTGATGGACAGCTCGGCACCCAGCGCATGCACTTCCGTCAGGTAGTGGCGCAGTGCCACTTCACTCTGGCGCGCCAGTGCATGCTGCAGCGTGGTGGCGGTCACGTTGGGGTTGCCGTCGCGGTCGCCGCCGATCCAGTGGCCCATGCGCAGGAATGGCGCCACTTCATGGCCGGGCAGCGCGCGTTCCAGCTCGCCGTACAGGCGCGGAATTTCGTGCAGAAAGGTGCTGGCGTAGTACGACAGCGCGTTCTCGATCTCGTCGGCCACCGTGAGCTTGGCCGTGCGCAGCATGCGCGTTTGCCACAGCTGCGTGATGCGGGCGCGCAGGTGCACTTCGTTGTCGGCGCGCTGGTGTTCGCTGCCGTGCAGCGCCAGGTCGTCACGCGCTTCCACCAGTGTGGCCACGGCGCGCTCGGCGTCCAGGATGCTCTTGCGCTGCACCTCGGTGGGGTGGGCCGTCAGCACCGGCGAGATGTAGGCTTCCTTCAGCATCGCCGCAATGTCGGCGGCACGGTGGTCGGCGCGGTGCAGGCGTTCCAGCGCCAGCGCCAGCGAGCCTTCCTGCTGGTGGCCCGCGCGTTCATGCACGGCACGGCGGCGCACGTGGTGGCGGTCTTCGGCGATGTTGGCCAGGTGGCTGAAGTAGCTGAAGGCGCGGATGACGGTGACCGTCTGGTCGGCTGACAGGTTTTTCAGCAGACGGTCCAGTACGCGGCCGGCGCTGGCGTCGGCCTTCAGCCGGTAGGCCACTGACAACTGCCGCACCCTTTCGATCAGCTCGAAGGCTTCGACGCCTTCCTGTTCGCGGATGACGTCACCCAGCAGCCGACCCAGTAACCGGATATCTTCAATCAGCGGCTTGTTTTTCTGAGCCGCGTCGGTATCAGCAGGGAGTTTGCTGTTCCTTGTGCGCGCTGCAGCAGGCTTGGGCGGCTTCTGGGTGCTGGGCATGGTGGTTCCGCGGCTGTAACTGGGTTACCAATTCTGCCGCAAGAACCGTGCCGGCGGGTGGCCGCCAGCAGCGAGTGAAGAGCCTGTGGAAAGTGCTGTCGCGGCCCTGCTGCTGTGGGGCGCTAGCCCTGCCACCACAGCCAGGCTGCCCCGCGGGCGCCTGACGCGTCACCGTGCTTGGCCGGTTCCAACTTGGTGCGCACGGGCTCCTTCACGCCGCCGCTGAACACCCACTGGCCCCACAGTGCTGGTACGCGGTGGTACAGGTGCGGCAGCAGCGACAGGCCGCCGCCGAGCACGATGACGTCGGGGTCCAGCAGGTTGATGACGCTGGCCAGCGACCGTGCCAGACGCTGCGCGTGGCGCTCCATCGTGGCCATGCAGTCGGCGTCGCCGGCGCTGGCGCGGGCGGCGATCTGCTCACCCGTCAGCTGCTGCTGGTACACCCATTCATGGTCGTTGGCGATGCCTGGCCCGCTGAGCAGGGTTTCGATGCAACCGCGCTGGCCGCAGTAGCACTCGAAGTCGGGGTCTTCGCCGTGGCGGCCGAAGGGCACCGGGTTGTGGCCCCATTCACCGGCCAGGCCGTTTGGCCCCTGCAGCACACGGCCGTGCACGGCAATGCCGGCGCCGGTGCCCGTGCCCAGGATGGCGGCGAACACCACGTTGGCGCCGGCGGCCGCGCCGTCTGTGGCTTCAGACAGCGCCAGGCAGTTGGCGTCGTTGGCCAGGCGTATGGGCTGGCCAATGGCGGCCTGCAGGTCAAAACGCAGGGGCTTGCCGTTCAGGCAGCTGGAATTGCAGTTCTTCATCAGGCCCGAAGCGGTTTCGGTGCCCGGTGTGCCCACGCCCACGGTGAAGGCCTGGTTGCCGGCCACTTCACGCGCGGCCTGCACCAGCGCGGTGGCGGCCTGCAGCGTGGACGCGTAGTCGCCCCGCGGCGTGCGCACGCGGCGGCGCCACAGTTCGCTGCCGTTCATGGCCAGCAGCCGCGCCTCGATCTTGGTGCCACCCAGGTCAATGCCCAGTGCGGGCAGGGAGCTTGCGTTCAAGGTGGGCTTCGGCCGGGGTGGGGGTTGCCAGCGGCCGGGCTGGTCACAGCGCCTTGGTGCGTTCCAGCAGCCAGGCCAGCGCGCTGCCCGTCACCAGCGGCTGCAGCCGCGTGCGCACGGTGGCGTGGTAGCGGTTGAGCCAGTCCACCTCGTCGGCGCGCAGCAGGCTGCGGTCGATGCAGCGCGTGTCGATGGGGCACAGAGTCAGTGTCTCGAATTCCAGGAATTCGGCGAAGGTGCCGCCTTCAGGGGTGCTGGCCGCCACGTTGAGCACCAGGTTCTCGATGCGCACGCCCCAAAGGCCCGGGCGGTACACGCCGGGTTCGATGCTGGTGATCATGCCCGGCTGCATGGCCATGTGGGCGTCGGGCACGGCCTTGCTGATGCTCTGTGGGCCTTCGTGCACGGCCAGGAAGTAACCCACGCCATGGCCCGTCCCGTGGCCGAATTCGATGCCCTCAGCCCACAACGGGGCGCGCGCCAGCGCGTCCAGCATGGGGCTGGCGGTACCGCGCGGAAAGCGTGCGCGCGACAGGTTCATCGTGCCCTTCAGCACCAGCGTGTAGTCGCGTTTCATCGCGGCGCTGACGGCGCCGATGGGCCAGACGCGGGTGATGTCGGTGGTGCCGCCCAGGTACTGGCCGCCGCTGTCGATGAGCAGCAGGCCGTCACTGGCCGCAGCGCCCGGGCCCTGGATGACGGCAAACGACTCGGGCGTGGCGCGGTAGTGGGGCTGCGCGCCGTTGCCGTTGAAGCCGGCGATGGTGGAAAAGCTCAGGCCCACGAAGCCTGGGCGCCGCGCGCGGGCGGCGCTGAGTTTTTCGTCGACCGTCAACTCGGTGATGGTCTCGCGCGCGGCCAGCGCGGCTTCGAACCAGGCGTAGAACTCACACATCGCTGCGCCGTCTTCGGCCATGGCGTTGCGCACATGGGCCGCTTCGGCATCGCCCTTGCGGCTTTTCAGCAGCGTGCTGGGGTTGATGGCTTCCACCACCTTGCACGCCGCACCAGCGCATCCGCGCACGCCGAAGGTCACGCGCTTGGGGTCGACCAGCAGCACCTGGCCCGCGCCCAGCGCGGCCAGCGCCGCACCGGCCTGCGCGTAGTCGGCCAGTTTCACGCCGTCAGCGGACAGCCGCGCTGCCAGTGCCGCGTCCACCTTGCCGGCGCCCACAAACAGCGTGGCGCCGCTCAGGTCGAGCAGCAGGTGGGCCAGGAACACGGGGTTGTAGGTGACGTCGCTGCCGCGCAGGTTGGTCAGCCAGGCGATGTCGTCCACGCTGCTGACCAGGTGGTGCGTGGCGCCCTGCGCTGCCATGGCCTGGCGCACGGCAGCCAGGCGTTCGGCGCGACTTTGCGTGGCGTAGGGCGGCAGATGTTCGTACACCGGCTGCCGGGGCAGGGCGGGGCGGTCGGGCCACACCGCCTGCAGCAGGTCGCCCTGCGGGCGCAACGCCACACCGGCGGCCTGCAGCGCCGCGCCAAGGGCCTGCGCCTGGGCCAGGCCCAGCACGTCGCCGTCCACCGCCACGGTGGCGCCGCGGGGCGTGTGGCGCGCCAGCCATTCGATGTGCGCCTGCGAGGCGCCGGTAGCGATCTTTTCCAGTTCGATGCCGCTGCCGGCCAGTTCGATTTCGGCCTGCACCCAGTAGCGGCTGTCGGCAAACAGCACCGCGCGGTCCAGCGACACCACCAGCGTGGCCATCGAACCGGTGAAGCCCGACAACCACTGCCGGCCCTGCCAGCGTCCAGGCAGGTACTCGCTGAGGTGCGGGTCGGCCGAAGGCACCAGCACGGCATGCACGTCTTCACGCGCCAGCGTTTCGCGCAACTGGCTGATGCGCAGGCGGTAGGGCGAGGTGCGGGTGTCCATGGTCGCTGTGGGCAGTGGCAAGGGGGAACCGATTCTAGGAGCGCGCCGGTTTTCACGGCGGGCCGGCCCGGCCGGGCCTGACGCCACCCCCCCCTTGCGGCCCCGGTTGGTGCCGACCTGAACCCAAGGATGGTTTCGCGCCGCAGCGCGGGCACCGGGCGGGGAGATGGCCGAAATCGCGCCGCTTTCGTGTGCTTTCAAGCCTGGGCTGCGCGGCCATCATGGTCGTTGATATGACTGTGCATTCCCCCCGTTCCATGAAGCTGACCCTGATCAGCGTCACCGCGGCGCAAGGCCTGTTTGGCTTGCTCAGCGCCACCAGCCTGTTGTTGGCCTCACTGGCGGCGCTGGACGCCCATGGCGGCTTTGCGCTCAGCGTGGACGCCTGGGGCTGTGTGCTGGCCGGCCTGGTGTTTGCCATGCTGGCGTTCGCCGTGCGGGCCGGACGCCTGGGCGTCATAGCGGCGCAACGCCTGGGCGTGGCCGCGCTGTCGGTCTTTCTGCTCAGCAGCCTGCACCAGGTGTGGTCGGGCATCGCAGGCACCCCGGGCGACGTTCTGGCCGTGGCTTCAACTTCGGTGTGGTTGCTGCTGCTGGGCGTGTGGATGTTCGTCTGCATGCCCCGCCACTGGGCTGCCGCGGCCACGATGGGCCTGGCCGGCCTGGCGGCGGCCTTTCCCTGGCTTTCCGCCGCGCCTGTCGACCCGGCGCTGCGCATGCTGGCCCTGCAGGTGCTGCTGGCCCATGCCGTGCTGTGCGCCGTGCTGTACGGTCTGGCCATCCAGGTGCTGCGGCTGGCCAGCGTCGGGCGCCTGGCCGAATTGGGTGTGCAGGGCGCGCAGGAACCGGTGCAGAGCATCGAGCAGTTTGTTTCGCTCCGCGAAGCCGGGCTGCGGCGTTTGCTGCGGCAGGCCGAGCAGGCGCACCAGTTGGCGTCGCAGCGCGAGGCCGAGTTGCGCACCATGCTGGACGCTTTCCCGGGCGTGGTCTTGCGCATCGAAAACAGCGGCACCATGAGCTACTGCAACGAACGCGCAGCCGCGCTGCTGGGCCTGAGCGCCGCCGACCTGGAAGGCCGCCATGCGCGCACGCTGCTGGGCGAAGACGGCTACCTGAAGACCTGTTCGCGCAACCTGCAGATTCAGGCCAGCGGCCTGCCAGCGAGCTTCGAGTTCGTGGTGTCGCACCCCCACGGCAGCACGCATGAACTGCTGATGACGCAGTTCGTGGTGGCCGCCGGTGCACCCGGCGGAACGGCTTCGTACCAGATCGGTGTCGACATCGGCGAGCGCAAGCGCGCCGAGGCGGCGCTGTCGCGCGCCAAGGCCGACGCCGAGCGAGCCAACCAGGCCAAGAGCCGGGTCATGTCCAGCATCAGCCACGAACTGCGCACACCGCTGAACGCGGTGCTGGGCCTGGCGCAGATGCTGCGCGTGCAGGCTGCGCCGGTGGACAGCGGGCAGCAGCGCCTGCACCTGGAAGCCATTGCCGACGCGGGCAAGGACCTGCTGGCGCTGGTGGACGAGACGCTGGACCTGTCGCGCATCGACGCCGGCGACATGCGGGTGGACTGCCGCCCGGTGAACCTGGGCGACTTGGTGCATGTGGTGCTGGGCAGCATGGCGGCGCTGGCGGCCGAGCAAGGCGTGAGCCTGGCGCGACCGCCCAGCGCGCGTGGCCTGTGGGTGCAGGCCGACCCGGTGCGGCTGCGCCAGGTGCTGCTGAACCTGTTGAGCAACGCCATCAAGTACAACCGCCGCGGCGGGGGTGTGGCGGTGCGCGTGGTGCGCCGCGGTACCGACGTGCAACTGGTGGTGCAAGACACCGGCGTGGGCATGACGCTGCAGCAGCAGGCCCAGTTGTTCCAACCCTTCAACCGCCTGGGCGCCGAACACAGCGGTGTGCCCGGAACCGGCATCGGGCTGAGCATTGCGCACGGCTTGGTGGGCCTGATGAAGGGCCGGCTGGACGTGCGCAGCCAGCCCGGCGTGGGCACCGAATTCCTGGTCTGGCTGCCGGCGGTGGAAGCGCCGCCGCTGCCGCGGGAACCCGTGCGGTCGGCCTACAGCGCGCTGGATGAAGCGCCCGGCCTGCATGGCACGGTGCTCTATGTTGAAGACAACGAAGTCAACGTGGTGGTCTTCGAAGCCTGCCTGGCCCGAAGGCCCAACGTGAAGCTGCACGTGGCGCGCACGGGCGCCGAGGCCCTGGCCCTGGTGGCGCGCGAAGCCGTGGACCTGGTGGTGCTGGACCTGAACCTGCCCGACCAGAACGGCCTGGACCTGGCCGATGCGCTGCGCCAGCACCACCCTGCGGCGCAGGTGCCCCTGGTGCTGCTGACCGCAGACGCCACCGCGGCGACGGCCCGGCGTGCCCGGGCACACGGCATCGACCGCATCTGGCACAAGCCTTTTGACGCTGCGCGGCTGTTGTGTGAACTGGACGAACTGCTGAAGCTGCCCGAAGCTGTTTGAGACTGCGGCGGCAGTGGTGGCGCCTGCGGGTGCCGCCGTTCAGTCAGGGCCGACAGGCGCCGGTGCAGGCACTGCACCACCGCCGGTCGGTTGCGTCGTCACCGCCTGCTGCAGGGTCTGCGCGCGCAGCCGCAAGGCGCGTGCTTCGGCGGCGTGTGGTGCCGCGGCGGCAGCGGCGTCCAGCAGCCGCAAGGCTTCGCGCCATTGGCCCGGCCGTTCGTGTGCACGCGCCTGTGCAGCCAGCCCGTGCCAGGGCGGCTTCGCGCGCAGTGACGCGGTCTGCACGGCGTCTTCGGCCAGTGCCAGGTGTGAAAGGCCCAGCGACCGCGCCAGGTGCGCCACCACGCGGCGGCGTTGCTGGTGCAGCACCGCCTGCAGTTGCTGGTGCGCCAGGGCCTTCATGCCAGCGAGGTCGGTCAGCCCGGGCCCATCGATTCGATGCGGCGGATCTCGATCCACTGCGTGCCGGCCAGGTGCGGGCAGGTCTGCGCCAGCGCCTGCGCCGCGGCATCGTCGTTGGCCTTGATGATGAAGTAGCCGCCCACCACGTCGTGCGTCTCGGCATAAGGCCCGTCGCTGGCCAGCGGCTTGCCGCCTTGCAGCCGCAGGTGGCGGCCGCCGTCGTCGGTGAGCTTGTCGCCGCCGGCCAGCAGGCCGCGCTGCGCCAGACCGCGCGACCAGCTCTGGTAAGCGGCGACGAATTCCTTCATCTGTGCCGGGCTGATCTGCACTTCATCGGCCGGGTTGTGGTGCAGCAGCAGCATGTACGGGTTCATGGCAAGGGTCCTTTCAGCAAGGTGGTTTGAACCGGCGACCACAGGATAGTGGGCGCTCAAGATGAAGACGAACCGCGCTGCGTGCAGATGACGGTGCCGCGATGCCCGCAAACCCTGATGGGACTTGCTGGCGGGTTCGTCGGCACCCGGGCTTGTCATACTGGTTGCATGAGCCTGCCACCCGACGTTCCCCCGCCACCGGGCCCTTTCAACACCGGGCAGCTCGGGGCGCCGGTTCAAGCGCGCGTTCAATCGCCCGTTCAATCGCCCGTTCAATCGCCCCTTCAAGCGCCAGTTGCGGCGCCAGTTGCGGCGCCAGTTTTGGTGCCCGTTCCGGCGCCAGTTTCGGCGCCGTCCCCCATGCCGCCGCGCGGGCCGGTCCATGCACCGGTGCAGTGGTTGACGCTGCAGGTGGCCACTTGCAACCTGCTGAACCTGGCCGCCCCCGGCCACATCTACTACCCCAACCAGGACCCCTATGACGCGGTGGAGGCCGACCGCAAGACGGCCTGGCTGGGCGCGCAGCTGGCGCGATTGAACGCCGACATGGTGGGCGTGCAGGAGGTGTGGGACGAAGCTTCCCTGCGCGCGGCAGCCCATGCCAGCGGCCTGCGCTACACCACGGTGGTGGCGCCGGGCGCTGAAAACGGCAACCGCTTCGGGCCGCTGGGCACGCCGCGGGTGGGCCTGGTGGCACGCTTGCCGCTGCTGGAACTGGAGTCGCACGCGCACTTTGCGCCGGCCGACCATGTGGCCGTGCCCGAACTGGGCCTGCAGACCCGCTTTGAACGCCCGGTGCTGCGGGCCCGGTTGCAAAGCAAGCACGGCCAGACGCTGCAGGTGCTGGTGGCGCACCTGAAAAGCAAGCGCCCGAAGTTCCTGCAAGACGCTGCCGGCAACCCCATCGAAGACCGCGACGACCCCGCGGTGGTGGCCCGGGCCACGCTGCGCTCACTGTTGATGCGCGGCGCCGAAGCCTGCGCGCTGCGCCGCCTGGTGGTGGACATCACCCACCGCACGCGCGAACCGCTGCTGCTGCTGGGCGACATGAACGACAGCCCGCATTCGGTGACCAGCCAGATGATGGCCGCCAACCAGGCCGTGGGCTACGACAAGGGCACGCGCGACACCGCGCTGTTCCACGCCTGGGACGTGCAGACCGAGCCGGCACTGAAGCGCGACATGGCCTATTCGCACGTGCACCAGGGCTGGCCCGAACTGCTGGACCAGATCTGGGTGAGCGAGGAATTCGTCGCCTCTTCGCAGCGTGCGCTGGGCGACGTGCGGCGTGTGGAAGTGTTCAACGACCATTTGCACGAAAGCCGCGAACGCTTTCGCAGCGACCACGGTTTTGTGCGGGCGCTGCTGCGGCTGCGCAGCGCCGGCGGCAGCTGAAACCGGAGCGGCGGAACCCAACGGGGTCCATCGCCCTTGACGCGGCGACAGCGAGCGCTGCCGCTCAGCGCAACCTTCAGGCGCTGGGGTGTTTGCGCGCCACCCAGAAGGTAGCGCCCTCGGCGCCGTAGCGTTCTTCGTGGGGCTGGTCCATGCCCAGCTCGAAGCGGTCGCCGGCGGCCAGGTGGCGTGTTTCACTGCCGCAGCGCAGCCACAGGTCGCCCTTCACCACCAGCGCTTTCACCTCAAAGGGGTGGGTGTGCTCGGGCACCTGGTGGCCGGGTTCCCACACCCGTTGCAGCACTTCGTGAAAGCCCTGGGCCAAGGCATCGGCTTCAAATTCGGCAAAGGACACGGCGCTCATGTTGGGCTCCTGCAGGGTGGCACGGTGGGAGTGTGTCAGAACCGTCGGGGCCCCGCAGCGGCGCCCGAAACGGTCAACCCCGGGCGTGTGTGACGCCGCCGTCCACCACCAGCGTGGAGCCCACCACGTAGTCACCGGCGCGCGAAGCCAGGTAGATGGCAGCGCCGGCCATGTCCTCGTCGGTGCCGATGCGCCGCGCCGGGATGCGCAATGCAACCTCGTCGCCGTGGTCACGCGCCACCTTGTTCATGTCCGACGCAAAGGCACCGGGGGCGATGGCGCTGACCACGATGTTTTCTGGCGCCAGGCGCAGTGCCATGCGCCGCGTCATGTGGATCAGGCCGGCCTTGCTGGCGGCGTAGCTGTACGTTTCCTGCGGGTTGACCGACACGCCGTCGATGGAAGCGATGTTGATCACCTTCGCGCAGTGCCCGCGCGCAGCGCCGGCCAGCAGCGCGGCGTGCAGCGCCTGCGTCAGGAAGAACGGGCTCTTCAGGTTCAGGTCCACCACCTTGTCCCAGCCCGATTCCGGGAATTCGTCAAACGGTGCGCCCCACGCAGCGCCGGCGTTGTTGACCAGGATGTCCAGGTGCTTCTCGCGCGCCCCATAGGCCGCCACCAGGCCGCGCATGCCGGCTTCGGTGGACACGTCGGCTGGCAGCGAGATGCAGCGCCCCAGCGTTGAAAGCTCCGCCGCCGTGGCGTCGCAGGCAGCCGCCTTGCGCGACGAGATGTAGACCGTGGCGCCGGCCTTCAGGTAGCCCGCGGCGATCATGCGGCCGATGCCGCGCGAGCCGCCGGTGATGAGTGCGGTGCGGCCGGCCAGTGAGAAAAGGTCGTTCAAGGAAAGTGCTCCAGGTCGGGTTGGAAGAAGCAGGGGTTTGCAGACGAGGTTATCGCTTCTGGGGCGGCCCCGGCCCTGGGCAAATACCGGGTGGCTGCGGCGCCTGCCGCGCCTGCCGCGTCTTGGGCCGCAGGTCGCGACCGCGGCTGCCGTTTCGTCGCAAGTTGCTGGTGCTGGCGCTGCGGTTGCCAAGAATGGCCCCACCACCACCTGTTGAGGAGCCCGCATGAAAACAGCCCTGACCGCCGCTGCTGCCGCCCTGGCCCTGGCCTGCGCTGCCCACGCGCAAACCCAGACGCAGGCGCAAGCGCAGACGCAGACGCAGACGCACACGCACACGCACACGCACACGCAAGCGCCGGCCCCTGCTGGCTGCGCCAGCGTGGAGGTGCACAACGTGCGCCCGCAGCAGGGCCACCTGATGCTGGTGGCCTATGGCGACGCCCAGACCTTTCAGAAAAAGCCGCTGACCCAGCTGCGCATGGCCGCCGGTGACACGGTGATGCGCTTCGCGCTGTGCGGCCTGAGCGGCAGCACCGTGTCGCTGAACCTGTTCCAGGACCTGGACAGCGACGGCAAGATGGGCCGCAACGTGCTGGGCATACCCAGCGAACCCTGGGGAAGTTCGGGCACGCCCGGCATGATGGGCCCGACCTGGGACAACAGCCAGGTGCTGCTGGACGGCAAGCCCATCGTCGTCAAGATGTCCAGCTGAAGGGCGCACGCCATGCAACGACGACATCTCTTGCAGTCAGCAGCGGCCAGCACCCTGGCCGGCGTGGCCCTGCCCGCGCGGGCGCAGCCGGCGCGTGCCGAGGACTTCGCCGCCGCGGTGGCGCACCGGCCACTGCTGCAGCCCTTCAAGGGCGTGAACGACAGCAGCGGCGACGTGGACGGCACCGCCTTGCTGCGCGGCCGTTGGCCCGCCGAACTGCGGGGCCGCTTCTACCGCAATGGCCCGGCGCTGTTTGAACGCGGTGGCGAGCGCTACCACCACTGGTTCGACGGCGACGGCATGGTGCAGCAGTTCAGCATCGCGCCCGGCCGCGTCAGCCACCGCGGGCGGTTGGTGCGCACCGCCAAGCTGAAGGCCGAGCAGCAGGCGGGGCGTTTTTTGATGTCGGCACTGGGCACCGTCATCGAAGGTGGGCCGCCCGCGGGCGGGCCCGATGCCTTCAATGTGGCCAACACCAACGCGCTGGAACATGCCGGGCGCGTGCTGGCGTTGTGGGAAGGGGGTTCGGCCTATGCGCTGGACAGCAGCACACTGGCCACGCAGGGCCCCGTCACCTGGGGCAAGGATCTGCAGCAGGTGCCGTTTTCAGCGCACCCGAAAGTGGACGCCGACGGCAACCTGTGGAACTTTGGCGCCACGGGCGAAGCCATCGTGGCCTGGCACATCAACCCGAGAGGTGGATTGGCCAAGGTGCAGCTGGGCAAGTCACCTTTCCCCGGCGGCATGGTGCACGACATGGCCATCACGCCGCATTATCTGGTGCTGCCGCTGCCACCGGTGTCGCTGAACTTCGGCACTGCGGTTGCCAATGGCCCACGCCGCTTCGCGCTGAAACCGGGCGAACCGCTGCGCGTGCTGGTGATGGAAAAGGACGACATCACGCGCCAGCGCGTTTTCGAGCTGCCGCCGGAGATGCTGTTCCACGTCGGCAATGCGCATGAAACATCCGACGGCCAGATCATGCTCAGCTACGTGGGCGCCCCCGACGCGTGGTTTCTGGACCAGGCGGCGGTGGCGCTGATGGCGGCCCGGCCCATGCAGCCCGGCCTGGTGCAACTGCGCACCGTGCAGCTGGACATGCGCAGCGGCCGCGCAAAACAGGAAGCCTTGCCCGGCGAGGTGGAGTTTCCGCGCATGGACCCCCGGCGCGTGGGCTTGCCGGCGCGCTGGCTGGTGGCCGGTACGGCGTGGAAGGCCTATCCGGGGCATCAGGCGGGCCTGCTGCATGGTGTGCAGATGGTGGACCTGCACACCGGCCGCCAGCGCCGTTTTGACTACGGTGAACACCTGGTGGCCGAAGAGCACGTTGTCATCCCCAAGCCAGGCAAGACTGGCGAGCTGGACGCCTGGCTGCTGGGCACCACCTTCGACGCGCGCCGGCAAAGCACGGTGCTGAACCTGCTGGACGCCGCCCATGTGGAGGACGGCCCGGTGGCGCAGGCGGTGCTGCCGTACCTGCTGCCGCTGGGGTTTCATGGCAACTTCACGGCGGCTTGAAGTGCGCCGGGCGGTCTGGGGTGGATCAGCAGGCCCGCCCACAGTACCAGCATCACGACCCCGGGCCGCTGGCGCTGCACACGCCTGACGGCCCGCCTCAGCCGCTGCCTTGAGGGCTGCCTGCGCGCCGCCCGCGGCCCTGCAGTGCGGATGGCGCCGGTCGCTTGCGCAGCGCCGCCGGGGGCCGACCCAACAGGCGCAGAAACGACCGCCGCATGCGTTCCGCGTTGCCAAAGCCGCACTGTTGCACGATGCGTGGCAAGGCGATACCCCCGCTGTCCAGCAGCGCCCGCGCCGCTTCCACGCGCAGCCGTTCCACCGCATGCGCCGGCGTGGTGCCGGTTTCTGCGCGGAAGGCGCGCGCAAAGTGGCGCGGGCTCATGCAGGCCCGCCCGGCCAGCGCTTCCACGCTGTGGTCTTCGTGCAGGTGGCCACGCACATGGTCCAGCAGCGTGCCAAAGCGGCCCTCGGCGCGCTGCAGGTCCAGCAGCGTGGAAAACTGAGACTGGCCGCCGGGCCGCCGCCTTTCCACCACCAGCTGGCGCGCCACTTCGCGTGCCAGTTCTTCGCCGTGGTCGTGCCCGATCAGTGCCAGGCACAGGTCGATGCCGGCGGTCATGCCGGCGCTGGTCCAGATCTCGGGCAAGGGGTGCGAACGGCTGCGCACGGCAGGTTCGCGCACGTAGATGCGGTCGGGCTGCAGCTGCACCGTGGGGTGGTCGGCTTTGAACTGCCGGCTGCGTGACCAATGGGTGGTGGCCGTGCGCTGGTGCAACAAGCCCGCTGCGGCCAGCACCAGGCTGCCGCTGCAGATGCTGGTGACGCGCAAACCGGCCGTGCCGGCGCGCTGCAGCCAGCGCAGCAGCCGCGGGTCGGCGCAGGCAGCGTCCACACCGTCGCCGCCAATCACCATCACCAGGTCGATGCCGCCCATCTGCCGCGGCAGCGCCTGCACCGGCCACTGCACACCGGCCGAACTGCGCACCGTGCCGCCTTCACTGGCCGCCAGGCGCCAGCGGTAGCTGCCCGGGCGCGCCAGCTCGGCCACTTCAAAGGCCGCCATCGGCCCGGCCAGGTCCAGCTGCTGGAAGCCCGGGAACAGCACGAACACGATGCGGCAGGTCATGGCACCAGTGTGACAGAGCCGGAATGCAAGTGATGGCAGAAAAGGTGGGATGTTTGTCATTGCAGCCACAGCGCCCGCTCGCCACCATGCGCAGTCTGGGCAACACCCGCAACCGCCACCATGAACATCGGCATCCATGTCTTTGACGAGGTCGAGGTGCTCGACTTCGCCGGCCCTTATGAAGTGCTGACAACGGCTGCCCGCATGCACGGCCGGGCCCGGCCGGCGGGGGCACCGGCCCTGTTCACCGTCTGCACCATCGGTCGCACGGCCGGCTCCGTGCGCGCGCGCGCCGGCCTGCGCTTCGAGCCCGACTTCGCCATGGCCAACCACCCGCCGCTGGATGTGCTGGTGGTGCCCGGCGGTGTGGTCGACGCGGAACTGCTGCGCCCCGAGGTGGTGGCCTGGATTGGGGGCCAGGCCAAGCAGGTGCGCCTGCTGGCTTCCGTGTGCACGGGTGCTTTCCTGCTGGCGCAAGCCGGCTGCCTGGACGGGCTGGAGGCCACCACCCACTGGGAAGACGCCGCGGCGCTGCGCGCCCGCTTCCCCAAGCGGCGCGTGCGCGAGGGCGTGCGCTGGGTGGACCAGGGCCGCGTGGTCACCTCGGCCGGCATCTCCGCCGGCCTGGACATGAGCCTGCACCTGGTGCGCCGGCTGCACAGCCGGGAACTGGCCCTGGCCACCGCGCGGCAGATGGAATTTGACTGGAGTCCAAGCCCATGACCCTCACCGACACCCTCCACGCGCCGCAAACACAGACCGACCTGGGGCGGCACCTGATCACCACCAACACGCGGCCCGACATGGTGTTTGCCGAGGGCCGCGGTTCCTGGCTGGTGGACGAAACCGGCAAACGCTATCTCGACCTGGTGCAGGGCTGGGCCGTCAACAGCCTGGGGCATGCGCATCCGGCTCTGGTGGAAACCGTCACCCGGCAGGCCGGCCAGCTGCTGTCCACCAGCCCCGCCTTCCACAACCGTGCGGCGTTGAACCTGGCGCAGCGTTTGTCGCAGGCCAGCGGCTTTGACCGCGTTTTCCTGGCCAGCTCGGGCGCCGAGGTCAATGAAGGCGCGGTGAAGCTGGCGCGCCGCTGGGGCCAGCAGCACAAGGGCGGTGCCTTCGAGGTCATCACCTTCGAAGACAGCTTTCATGGCCGCACGCTGGCGATGATGGCCGCTTCGGGCAAGCCTGGCTGGGACCGCATCTACGCGCCCATGCCAGCGGGGTTCGTGAAAGCGCGCTGGAACGACCTGCGCTCGGTCGAAGATGCCATCACCGCGCAAACCGTGGCCGTGATGCTGGAACCGGTGCAGGGCGAGGCCGGTGTCAACGTGGCCGACGCAGGCTTCCTGCGCGAGTTGCGGGCACTGACGCAGCAGCACCGCGTGCTGTTGATCTTTGACGAGGTGCAGACAGGCGTGGGCCGGTGCGGCACTGCCTTCGCCTGGCAGCATTTCGGCGTGCAGCCCGACGTGCTGACGCTGGCCAAGGGCCTGGGTGGCGGCGTTCCGCTGGCTGCGCTGCTGTGCCCCGACGCGCTGAACTGCTTCCAGCCTGGCGACCAGGGCGGCACCTACGCCGGCAACCCGTTGATGGCCGCCGTGGGCCTGGCCGTGGTGAACACGGTGTGCCAGCCGGCGTTTCTGCAGCTCGTTCGCGACAGGGCGCAGCAGCTGTCAGCAGGCTTGAACCAAGTGGCCCGCGACCATGGCTTGGCCGGCGAACGTGGGCTGGGCCTGTTGCGGGCGCTGGTGCTGCCCGGTCCCTATGCAGAGCAGGTGGTCGCCGCCGCGCGGCAGCTGCAACCGGCGGGCCTGTTGCTGAATGCGCCGCGGCCCCACCTGTTGCGCTTCATGCCGGCGCTGAACATCACAGAAGCCGAAGTGGATGAAGCGCTGTGCCTGTTGCGGCTGGCGCTGCAACAGGTTTCTACATGCTGCGCCGGTACTGCCCACCCACCTCAAACAGCGCATTCGTGATCTGCCCCAGGCTGCAGCAGCGCACGGCGTCCATCAGCACTTCAAACACGTTGCCGTTGTCGATGACGGCCTGCTGCAGCCGCTGCAGCATGGCCGGCGACTGGGCCGCATGGCGGGTGTGGAAGTCGAGCAAGCGCTGCAGCTGGCTTTGCTTTTCCGCTTCGGTGCTGCGCGCCAGTTCAATGGTCTGCGGTGCGCCGTCGCCCGAGGGTGATCGGAAGGTGTTGACGCCGATGATGGGGTACTCGCCGGTGTGCTTGAGCATCTCGTAGTGCATGCTCTCTTCCTGGATCTTGCTGCGCTGGTAGCCGGTTTCCATCGCGCCCAG
>JAYSXE010000213.1:0-6537 GCA_043717565.1 Burkholderiales bacterium
CCGCGGCCACCAGCCAGATGCCGGCGCTGGCCGGCAGCACCAGGCGCAAGTCAGGCCAGCCAGGCTCGGCCAGCAGCATGCCGATAAGCGCGCAAAAGACGATCAACTGCACCACGCGCGGCTTGGTCAGCGCATAGAACTGGGCCCAACGGGTGCCGGGCGGGCGGGTGGCAGCAAGGGTCTGGGCCATAGACAAGCTGCTGATTCTAGGAGGCCAGCGCTACCCGTGAACCGCCCGACCGCTGGCTGAGCCCCCCGGGGACCGTTTCGCGCCAGCTGCGGGCCAGCAACAAGGCCATCAGCAGCACCAAGCCAGCCGCACCGGCCGAATGCCCCAGAGCCGCCACCAGCGGCCACCCCAGCACCACATTGGACAAGCCGCTGGCCACCTGCAGCACCAGCAAAGCAAACAGCACCGCACCGAAGCGGCGCTGTACACCTTCGCCACGCCACAGCTTCCAGGCCAGCAGCGCCAGAGCTGCCACCGCCACCAGCGCAAACAGGCGATGGGCCATGTGGATGGCCACCAGGGCCTGCACCGTCAGGCCGCGCCCGCCCGCCCCTTCGCCCAGGCCCCGCAGCAGCGTGAAGCCGTGCGCAAAGTCCATCTCGGGCCACCACTGGCCGTTGCAGGCCGGGAAGCCCGTGCAGGCCAGCACCGCATAGTTGGTGCTGACCCAGGCACCCAGCATGATCTGCATGGCCAGCACGAAGGCAGCCATCCAGGCCAGACGGCGCACGCTGCGGCCCAGTGCCAGCGGCCGCACCGGCGCCGCGTGCTTGAAGGCCGCATGCTGGGTGGCCAGCAGCACCAGCAGCGTCAGGCCGCCCAGCAGATGCAGACTGACGACCAGCGGGTACAGCTTCAAAGTCACGGTGTACTTGCCAAACATCCCCTGCACCAGCACCCAGACCAGCGTCGCCGTGGGCCACCAGGGCGAAAAAGGCAATGCGCGCCGGGCTCTCCAGGCCGCGGCCGCCATGACCAGGATCAGCACGCCCACCGTCATGGCCAGGTAGCGGTGGATCATCTCGATCCAGGCCTTGCTCCAGGTCACGGGCCCGCCAGGCGCGGCGGTCTGCGCGGCCTGGATGTCGGCCTGGGCGCCCCAGGGGCTGACTTCGCCGTAGCAGCCCGGCCAGTCGGGGCAGCCCAGGCCCGAGTCCGACAAGCGCGTGAAGGCGCCAAAGACGATGAGGTCGAAAGTCAGGAACAGCGTCAATGCCGTCAGCGCCGCCAGCCGTGCCGGCAACATCGAGCCATCACCCGTTGGCCCTGCACTGCTGATGGCCGCCTGCCGTCGCAGCCAGACCCAGGCCAGCGGAAACAACGCCATCACCAGGGCCAGCAGCAGGAGCCGCGCCAACGGCGCCAAGTCCACCAGGGCTTGTTCAGTCATGACGCTACACGCATGACCGGTGTGTCGAGGAACTCGGCTGTCGAACGGCGGGCTTTCATTTGCGGCCCGCGGTGTCCCATGAAGACGCTGCGCGCAGCAGGCGGTCCAGGTCCCGCTTCGCGCGCGCGGGTTCGGCGTCGAGCGGCAGCCGCATCATCCACTCGCCCATGGGGTCGACGATGTACAGGTGGTCGTTCAATTGCCGGCCACTGGCTGGCGCCAGCCAGCGCGCCAGTTCGGCTGCGTCGGCGCGCAGCACGGTGGTGGCCGGCGCGGCTTGCACGGCAGCGGCGAGGGCAGGTGCCAGCGGTGCCGCATCCGTCACCAGCCACACCTTGTCGATGCGCTCGCGTTCGCGGCCCAGCATCTCGCGCAACTGCCGCTGCATAAACAACCGCTTTTCGCAAGCGGCGTCGCAGCTGGACGGCCCCACCACCACCATCAACCACTGGCCGCGCAGGCTGGTTGCCGGCACGGTCTGGCCTTGCAGGGTTTTCAGCTGCAGCGCCGGCACGCTGCGCGTGGGCAGGATCAGTTCACCGTAGTTGCTGCGGCCCTCAGGCCTGATCACGAAGTAGGTCAGGTAAGAAGCCACCACCGGCGATGCGCACACCAGCAACACCAGCAGCATCTTGATGCGGCCCATGCGGGTGCGGCGCTCGCTGGCGCGTTGCGCATCGGCCAGGTCAGGCGCATTGACACCGTGCACGGTGAATGAAACGGGTTCAGGCGTTGTCATGGTTCTTTTCTGCAGGAACACGGGCGGTGCCAACGGGAAGCTGGGAGCGGCGGCGGGGCTTGAGCACCTGGAACCACAACCACAGCCCCGCCGTCAGCGCGCTCAACGCAAACCACTGCGCGGCATAACCGTGGTGCTTGTCGACACCCAAAGCGGGTTGAGCCCACTGGCGCAGCAATCCGTCATCGATCGAAGATCCGGGTACTGCTTCCTGCACCACGGTCAACGGACGCAAGGGCAAACGGGTCTCTTCTTTAAATTGCGATACGTTCAGATTTTGACGGATGGTGCCGGTTGCGGCCTTGTCGAATTCAAACAGACGGGACGGCGAGAGGGCAATTCGCCCGACCACCTGTTGTTCACCGGCCGGCACAGCGCGAGCGGCGATGCGCGTACGGTCCAGCAGGTCCCGTGGGAACCAACCGCGCTGCACCAGCACCGCACTGCCGTCGTTCAGCAGCAGCGGCGTCAGTGCGAAGAACCCGGTACGGCCGCTCATCGGACGGTTGTCCAGATACACGGTGTGCTCTGCCAACCACCGGCCCTGCAGAGCCACGCTGCGGTGCACCTGCTGTGCCAGCTGTTCAGCGGTCTGGCCAAGTTCGGCCTGCGACAGCGTGGGCTTCTGGCGCTGTCCGTCCAGCGCTTGCTGCGCCGCTGTCTTTTGCGCCGCACGGTCCAGCTGCCACACGCCCAGCCGGGCGGTCAAGGCGCACAGGGCCAGCGCGGCGACAAACACGATCCACTGCCTGAGCTTCATGGTCATTGCAAGCCCGACCCTGCGTCAAACAAGGTCACGAGCCGATAATCCATGCCGATGAAAACCGTGATGGTGCTTTTGATGTTGGCCGTGCTGGGCGCCCTGGCCAGCGCGGGTGTATTCATGCTGCGCAAGGGCAAGGGTATGTCTGAGCAGGATCCGAAGGACCGCAGCAAGCACATGGCTCGGGCGTTGGCACTGCGCGTGGCGTTGTCTTTGGCATTGTTCCTCTTTATTCTGCTCGCCTGGAACATGGGTTGGGTGAAACCCAGCGGCATTCCCATCGCGCAGTAACGGGCGCTGGACAGGCCACCGTTGGCCACGGCTTTTTGCGACCGTTGGCAACCACAACGCGCATGCGTGCCAAGCGCGCGGCCCACGACGCTGGCACCCCAAAAAGCAATCACGCCGCTCAAGGCGGCGTGATGTGCGAGTTGTTTCAGCGCAGGCTGTGTTCAGCCGCCTACAACCAGTAGACCAGGAAGTACAGGCCGAGCCAGACCACGTCCACGAAGTGCCAGTACCACGCTGCGCCTTCGAAACCGAAGTGGCGCTCTGGTGTGAAGTGGCCCTTCATCAACCGCAGCGTGATGAAGGTCAGCATCAGCATACCCACGAACACGTGAAAACCGTGGAAGCCGGTGAGCATGAAAAACGTGGAGCCGAAGATGCCCGAGGTCAGCTTCAGGTTCAGGTCACGGTAAGCATGGATGTACTCGTAAGCCTGCACGCACACGAAGGTGGCGCCCAGGAGGACCGTGATCCACATCCACAGGATGGTCTTGCTGCGTTGGCCGGCGATGAGCGCATGGTGCGCAATGGTCAGCGTCACGCCCGAGGTCAACAGCAGCGCGGTGTTGATGGTGGGCAGCGGCCAGGGGCCCATGACCGCGAAAGGCTCGACCGTGCCGGCCGGTGAAGCCGTGATGCCACCGCCAGCGCTGGGCCAGATGGCCTTGAAGTCGGGCCACAGCACCTGGTGATCCAGGTTGCCCAGCATAGGCAGCGCATGCACGCGGGCCCAGTACAGCGCGCCAAAGAAGGCCGCGAAGAACATCACTTCGCTGAAGATGAACCAGCTCATGCTCCAGCGGAACGAGACGTCGATGCGGTCTGAATAGAGGCCGCCTTCGCTTTCGCTGATGGCTTGCTTGAACCACTGGTACAGCACGCTCAGCCACACCACCATGCCCGTCAGCAACACATAGGCACCCCAACCGGCGCCATTGATCCACTGTCCGGCGCCCAGGATGACGAGGAAGAGGCCAAACGCCGCCATCACCGGGTGGCGCGATGGCTCGGGAATGAAGTAGTACGGCGTGGTCCCCGCGGGTGTGCTGGCTGACATCTTGATTGTTCTCCTGGTTCCCGAAATACTGAAAATTGGCCGGTGCGTGGCGTACTGCGTCAGGCGGCAACGCCGCTGCTGACCACCCAACGCACCAAAAGAATCACTGCGCCCACGAAGAAGGCCGCAGACAACACGCCGGCGGCCGCCACATGCAGCGGGTTCAGTTTCTGCACGTCCTGTTCATAGTCGGCTGCACGGCGCACTCCGAAAAACGACCAAGCCACCGCCTTGAAGGTCTGCAGCACTGACAGCGGGCGGCGCGTGACGGGCAGGTCGTCACTCATGCGCCCTGCCCCTTCAGTGCGGCCGGCAGCACGGGTGCCACTGGCACAGTGGCGGACGTGGGCACCGCCTTCACACCCACGCCACCTGCGGGAGCTGGGGGCACCTTGCCGCCAACTTCAAAGAAGGTGTACGACAAGGTAATCGTGCTCACGTCCTTGGGCAGCTTGGGGTCGATGACAAACACCACCGGCCACTGTTTGCTTTCACCGGCCTGCAACGTGTATTCGTTGAAGCAGAAACATTCCAGCTTGTTGAAATGCGGGCTGGCCTGCTTGGGTGCGTAGCTGGGAATGGCCTGCGCCGCCATCGTGCGGTTTTGGATGTTCTTGAATTCGTACATCACCGTGGCCATCTCGCCCGGGTGCACCTGCAGCGACCGCTGCGCGGGCTTGAAGTCCCAGGGCCCGCGCGCGTTGGCGTCAAATTCCACGGTCACCGTTCGGCTCATGTCGACCTGCGTGTTGCCGGCAGCCTTGCGCCCGGTCCAGCTGCCGCTGGCCAGCTTCTGCTCTGACAGGCTGAGCACGTTGATGCCCAGCGCATTGCAGATGGCCCGGTACATCGGCACCAGCGCGTAGCCGAAACCAAACATCAACGCCACCACCACCAGCAGCTTCAGCACCATCTGCCGGTTGTCGGCGAGCAGCGACACAACGCCCGCGGAAGTGCGGGCAGTTACAGGCTTGGCGGACACGGTGGCAGAGTGGTTTTCCATGGAAGAAACGGTGGGTGCACTCAGTTCGACAGCCAGGCGATCTTGCTGACAAAGCCCAGCGCGAACACCACCGCCACCGACGCCAGGATCAAGGCCAGGCGCCGATTGGCTTTGCGTTGCTCAGGGGTCAATGCCATGATTTTGCGATCGCTCGTCGTCACCCCGTCAGCCGATCACGCGCGTGGCGGTGATGTCCAGCTTGGGCGGGTGTTCAAAGGTGTGGAAAGGCGCCGGCGAAGGCACTTCCCATTCCAGGCCCTCGGCACCTTCCCAGGGCTTCTGCGGCGCCGGTTCGCCCTTGCCGCGCATCATCGGCACCACGACGAACAGGAAGAAGTACACCTGCATGATGCCGAAACCGAAGGCGCCGATCGACGCAAGCATGTTGAAGTCGGCAAACTGCATCGGGTAGTCGGCATAACGGCGGGGCATGCCGGCCAAGCCCAGGAAGTGCATCGGGAAGAAGGTGACGTTGAAGAAGATCAACGACAGCCAGAAGTGGATCTTGCCGCGCGTTTCGTTGTACATCACGCCGGTCCACTTCGGGCCCCAGTAGTAAACGCCAGCGAACAGCGCGAACAACGAGCCGGCCACCAGCACATAGTGGAAGTGCGCCACCACGTAGTAGGTGTCCTGCAACTGGATGTCGATGGGCGCCATGGCCAGGATCAAGCCCGTGAAGCCGCCCATCGTGAACACGAACAGGAATCCGACGGCCCACAGCATGGGCGTCTCGAAGGTCATCGAACCGCGCCACATGGTGGCGATCCAGTTGAACACCTTCACCCCTGTGGGCACGGCGATCAGCATCGTGGCGTACATGAAGAACAACTGCCCGGTCACCGGCATGCCGGTGGTGTACATGTGGTGCGCCCACACGATGAATGACAGGATGGCGATGGACGACGTGGCGTACACCATGGAGGTGTAGCCGAACAGCCGCTTGCGCGCGAAGGCTGGGATGATGGCGCTGACGATGCCAAACGCCGGCAGGATCATGATGTAGACCTCGGGGTGCCCGAAGAACCAGAAGATGTGCTGGTACATCACCGGGTCACCACCACCGGCCGGGTTGAAGAAGTTGGTGCCGAAATGGCGGTCGGTCAGCGTCATCGTGATGGCGCCGGCCAGCACGGGCATCACGGCGATCAGCAGGTAGGCGGTGATCAGCCAGGTCCAGCAGAACAGTGGCATCTTCATCAGCGTCATGCCCGGTGCGCGCATGTTCAGGATGGTGACGATGATGTTGATGCTGCCCATGATGGAGCTGGCGCCCATGATGTGCAT
>JAYSXE010000214.1:0-6506 GCA_043717565.1 Burkholderiales bacterium
GTGGCGAAGACAGCGGAGCGCGTCAAACTTGCAGGGCTGGCCAAGCGCTAAGAACCTAGCTACAGTGCTCCCGCCATGTACTCAAACAAGCTGTACACCCCTCTTCGCTATCCCGGTGGGAAGGCGCGCTTTGCCCCGATGATCGCGGACGTGATGCGTGCCAACGGACTTGCCGGCGGACACTATTTGGAGCCGTACGCCGGGGGTGCTGGTGTCGCCCTTGTGTTGCTCCTGGACGGAATCGTCGAGCAGGTTCACATCAACGATGCAGACCCCGCCATTGCGGTCTTTTGGCGCGCAGCGACGCAACGCGGCAAGGAGTTGGCAACCATGGTGGCAAACGAGCCCGTCACTATGGAAGCTTGGTCTCATTGGAGAAGCGTAATGCTCGGGCACACCCCCGGCACAGACCTGGAACGCGGCTTCGCGACTCTGTTCATGAATCGCACCAATCGCTCGGGGATTCTTAAAGGCGGTGTGATCGGTGGCAAGGCGCAAGCCGGCGCCTATCGGCTGAGCGAGCGGTTTATGCGTGACGAACTCTGTGCGAGGATCGAGCGCATTGCGAACCGCGCTAGCGCCATCCATGTCTATGAGGAGGACGCTCAACAGCTGCTCGTGCGCTGCCACAACTTTCTGCCTACGAAGACGTTGGTTTACCTCGATCCGCCGTATTACGTAAAGGGTGCGGGCTTGTATCGAAATTCCTACCAACACCGGGACCACGAAAAAATCGCGCGTTTGCTGGCCAGCGGCCGATTCCGAAGGCCCTGGATAGTCTCGTACGACAACGTGGATGAAATACGAGAGATGTACGCATATGCGCGCTCTTTTGCCTACGGATTGCATTACACAGCCCATCGCCGATATACGGGTGCGGAGGTAATGTTCTTCAGCGACAGGCTTACCCCTCCCCAAGAAGCGCAAGAGGCAGACGTCGCTTGACCGTCTCTGGCCCACATGGACGAATGTCACCGAAGGCTCACGGCGACCCGCTTGGGGAAACTGGCCGTCCGGTTTCAGGCGTCATATCCAGTCCCGTCTAGATCCGCTTAGGGTCGATAGCAGCCTGCCATCGGTGGAGTTGAGTTACCGAGAACCTGTCGTAGAAGCTGCGCATACATGCCCTCTGCAGGAGGCGTACAGAATGCAGGGCCGCAAGATGCTTACCTTCAAACGGAGCTGCCTGCCATGCCCGCCTCTGATGCCCTGGTCATCTGTGCGGGCCCCAGCGGGCTGGCGGTGGCAGCTTGCCTGCGCCGGCACGGTGGGGCCTACCAGATGGTCACGCGCGGCGACAGCGTGGCAGCAGCCTGGCGGCGCCACTGCGAGCGGCAGCACCTGCACACCGTCAAACGCCATTCGGCGCTGCCCGGCATGCCCTGGCCGGCAAGCGCGCCGCGCTACCCGTCGCGCCAGCAGGTGGTGGACTATCTGGACTGCCATGCCAGCAGCCACGGCATCCAGCCTCGGTTGGGCATTGAAGTGCAATGCGTGCGGCGCGAACCTGGCGGCTTTGCAGTGCAGACCAACGCCGGCCCGTTGCGGCCCCGCATCGTGGTGGTGGCCACAGGCTAAAACGGCGCGCCCAAGGCACCGGACTTTCCGGGCCTCGGCAGTTTCCAGGGGCTGGCCCTGCATTCCAGCGACTACCGCAACGCCAGCCCCTTCAAGGGCTGGCGCACGCTGATGGTGGATTGCAGAAATTCCGGTGCCGAGATTGCGCTGGGCCTGGCCGAACAGGGCGTGGACGTGGCGATGGTGGTGCGCAGCGGGTGAAGGCCGGGCGCATCCGCGTGCGGCCGGCGGTGCAGCAGGTGCTGGCCCACAGCGTGCGCTTCGCTGATGGACGCGAAGAGCCGTATGAAGGCATCGTGCTGGCCACCGGCTACAGCACCGGCCTGAACCGCTTCATGGAAGGCTTTGAAGCCATCGCCGACAGCCGCGGCCGGCCACACCGCTTTGGCGAAGAGACCGCCATCCCGGGCCTGTACTTCGTGGGCTTTCTCAACCCGAGCACCGGCGCCCTGCGCGAGATCGCGCTGGAAGCACCGCGTGTGGCCGCCGCCATCTCGAAGGCCGTGAAGGCCGGACAATCGCCCCATGAATGCCATCACACGCCGCCAGTTTGCGGCACTGCTCAGCCTGTCGGCCCTGGGCGCTGCACGCGCCGACAGCAAGACCTTGCCGCACTTCGACGCCGCCGTGCCGGGCGGCGTGGTGTCGGTGCCGCTGGGCGCCGCGCCCACCGCCCCGCAGGCCAGCCTGAACGGCACGCCGGTGCTGGTGATGGGCAGCGCCGCCGCCGGTTGGGTGGCGGTGGTGGGCCTGCCGCTGGCCACCAAACCCGGCCCACTGGCGCTGCAGGTGCAGGGCGCTGGCGGCCAAGCCAGCCGCAGCCTGCCCATTGCCGTGAAGGACAAGCGCTACGCCGAACAGCGCCTGACGGTGCCGCCGCGCCACGTGGACCTGTCGCCGGAAGACCTGGCCCGCCACGAGCGCGAACGCGAACAACAGCGGCCCGTGATGGCCACCTTCAGCCGCGCCGTGCCCAGCACGCTGCGCATGGTGCAGCCGGTGGAAGGGCCGCGTTCCAGCTCGTTCGGGCTGCGGCGCGTGTTCAACGGGCAGGCGCGCAACCCGCACAACGGCATGGACATCGCAGCCCCGGTGGGCACGCCGGTGGTGGCGCCGCTGCCGGGCACGGTGATCGACACCGGCGACTACTTCTTCAACGGCAAGACAGTGTGGCTGGACCATGGCAGCGGGCTGCTGAGCCTGTTCTGCCACCTCAGCGCCATTGACGTGTCGGTGGGCGACACGGTGGCCACCGGCCAGCGTGTGGCGGCCGTGGGTGCCACCGGGCGCGTCACCGGGCCGCACCTGCACTGGGGTGTGCTGCTGAACCGCACCATGGTCGACCCGGCGCTGTTCATGGCGCCTTGATGAAGCGGTGTGCGCGCCTTTGACGAGCCGCTGACGCGCTGACCGTCGCTGCTGCCCCCGGATGCACCCCATCGACCTGGCCGTCATCGCGGCCTACCTGCTGCTGACGCTGGGGGTGGGCCTGTGGTTTGCGCGCGGGCAGCACAACCGCAACGCCGACGACTACTTCCTGGGCGCACGCGACCTGCCGGCCTGGGCGGTGATGCTGTCCATCGTGGCCACCGAGACCTCGGCGCTGACGGTCATCTCGGTACCCGGCATTGCGGCGCGCAGCGACCTGACCTTTCTGCAACTTTCATTCGGCTACCTGCTGGGGCGCATCGCGGTGGCGTGGTGGCTGCTGCCGGGCTACTTTGCCGGCCGGCAGCAGACGGCCTATGAACGGCTGCAGGCGCGCTTTGGCGTGCGCACGCGGCAGGCGTTGTCGGCCACCTTCGTGGTCACGCGCTTCCTGGCCGACGGAGTGCGCATCTTTGCCGGCGCCATACCCCTGGCGCTGCTGACCGGCTGGGACGTGGGCTGGTCCATCGTGGTGATGGGCGGCGTGACGCTGGCCTACACCTTTGCCGGCGGCCTGAAGGCGGTGGTGTGGGCCGACGCGGTGCAGCTGGTGGTGTACGTGGCCGCGGGCGTGGCTGCGCTGGTGGTGGCCACGCAAATGGCGCTGCACACCGGCGCTGGCGGCAGCCTGGGCGACGTGCTGCAGCGGGCCGCCGAAGCCGGCAAGCTGCAGCTGCTGGACTTCAGCCCGTCGTTCAGCGCGCCGTTCACGCTGCTGGGCGGGTTGGTGGGCGGCGCGCTGATTTCAGCGGCCAGCCACGGCACCGACCAGATCATCGTGCAGCGGCTGCTGGCCACGCGCAGCCTGCGCGCGGCGCAATGGGCGCTGGTGGGCTCAGGCGTGCTGGTGATCCTGCAGTTCGCGCTGTTCCTGCTGCTGGGCACGGCGCTGTGGGCCGCGGGCCAGGCGCCGGCGTCGCTGGCCGGCGACCAGATTTTTCCGCGCTTCATCGTGCAGCACCTGCCGGTGGGCCTGGCCGGGCTGGTGATGGCCGGCATCCTGGCCGCGGCGATGAGCACCATCAGTTCGTCGATCAGCGCGCTGGCATCTTCGGTCACCAACGACCTGTACGCCAGTTTCAGCGGCCGCGGCGGGCCGGGTGACGAAGCCCACCTGCTGCGAGTGGGGCGCTGGTTTTCACTGCTGTGGGGGCTGTTGCTCACCGGCTGCGCGCTGGCCTTTCACGTGGCGGCCAGCGGCAAGGACACGCCGGTGGTGGTGCTGGCACTGTCCATCGCGTCGGTCACCTACGGCGCGCTGCTGGGCGCTTATGTGCTGGCTGGCTGCGGCCCGCGTGTGCAGGGGCGCGACGTCATCACCGGCGCCGCGGTGGCGGTGGTGGTGATGCTGGTCGTCGTGTTTGCCGCCCGCCTGGCGGCGCTGGGCGCGGGCCTGGCCTGGCTGGCACCGGCCGGCCGGCTGGCCTTCCCCTGGTATGTGCCGCTGGGCACGGCCATCACGGTGGCCGTGGCGTTGGCCAGCAGCCGGCTGCGGCGGCCTTGAAGCGGCGCCGCGCCGGCTTGACGCGAACCGCGCAACGTGGATGAGCCTACTCGGCCTTCACCGCAGCGTCCTTGATCAGCTGCGCCCAGCGGTCGTGGTCCTTCTTCAGCCAGTCGCGGTACTCCTCTGGCGTGATGCCCACCACCACGGCGCCCAGCCCGCGCAGCCTGTCCTGCACCGCCGGCTTGGCCAGTGTCGTGCGGATGGCGCCGGACAGCTTGTTGAGCACCGGCGCGGGCGTGTTGGCCGGCGCCAGAAAGCCCACCGGGCCGATGTAGTCCTCAAAGCCCGGGAAGCCGGCTTCGGCCATGGTGGGCACGCTGGTGAAGTCGGGGTGGCGCTGCTTGGTGGTGACGCCCAGCACCCGCAGCTGCTTGCCCGCCACGCGGTCGGCCACACCGATCATCGGGTAGAACATGAAGTCCACGCGGCCGGCCATCACCTCGGTCAGCGCCGGGCCGTTGCCCTTGAAGGGGATGTGGTTCATCTTCACCGCACCGCGCTGTTCCAGCAGCGCCGCCGACAGGTGCGCCGAGCCGCCGTTGCCGGCCGAACCATAGGTGATGACGCCCGGCTGCGCCTTCGCGGCCTTCAGCAGGTCGGCCAGCGTGGCGTACTTCGATTCAGCCGCCACCACCACCACCTGCGGCAGCACCACCGCCAGGCTCACTGGCGCGAAGTCCCTGGCGGGGTCGTACTTCACCTTGCCAGCGCCCAGGATGGCGTTGACGTTGTGCGACAGCGTGTTGACGATGATCGTGTAGCCATCAGCCGGCGCGCGCGCCACGTCTTCAGTGGCGATGTTGCCGTTGGCGCCAGCCTTGTTTTCAACCACCACGGTCTGGCCCAGCGCGGTCTGCACGTCTTGCGCCACCAGGCGCGCAATCACGTCGGTGGGGCCGCCGGGCGCGTAGCCGACGACAAACTTGATGGGCTTGTTGGGAAAGTCTTGCGCCCACGCTGGGCTGAATGGCGCTGCCCATGCAAGGGCCAGTGCGGCAATGGGGGCGGCCAGGCGTGCAGCGGTGTGCACAAAGCAGCGGCGGTTCAAGTTCATCAGGTGTCTCCAGAAAGTGGTTGTGGCCGACCTTGCCATTGCGGGGTGGCTGGCGTGCTGTTCAGTCAAGTCTGCGGCCCGGCGATGCTGTGTTCCAGCACGCCGACGCCCGTCACTTCCAGCCGCAACCGGTCGCCCGGCTGCAGCCAGCGCGGCGGTTTGCGGAAGGCGCCAATGCCGGCCGGCGTGCCCGTGGCGATGATGTCACCCGGCTCCAGCGTCATGAAGCCGCTGACGTATTCCACCAGCCGCGCCACCGGGAACAGCATGTCGCCGGTGTGGCCGCGCTGCAGTTCTTCGCCATTGACCTGCAGGCACACCGTCAGCGCCTGCGGGTCGGGCACCTCGTCGGCCGTCACCAGCCACGGGCCCATGGGGCAGAAGCCGTCCATGCTCTTGGCGAAGGTGGTCTGCGGCGGGCTGACGTCGAACTGGAATTCGCGCGCGCTGACGTCGTTCAGCACCGTGTAGCCGGCCACGTGGCGCAGCGCGTCGGCCCGGATCACGCGGTGCGCGGTGCTGCCGATGACCACCGCCAGCTCCACCTCGAAGTCGAGCTTGTGCACGTCGGCCGGGCGCGGCACGGCGCTGCCCGGGCCGCACACACTGCTGGGCAGCTTGAAGATGATGCGCGGTTTCTCGAACGGCGCAACGCCGGTTTCCGCAGCGTGGTCGGCATAGTTCCGACCCACGCCGACGATCTTGCCGGGGCGTGGCACCGGGGCCAGCAGCTTGACCGCTGCCAGTGGCCGGCGGCTGCCCTGCAGCTGCAGTTGCTGCAGCGCAGCCGGCCCGGCCTGCAGCAAGCGCAGCATGCCGCGTGCTGCCGGCGCCAGCCCGTGACGCGCCAGAGCGGTGACCACGTCGGCCGGCACGGCCAGCAAAGCCACCTGGTCATCGATATCGACCACCTGTCCGTCGACCAGCGCGCCCACACGG
>JAYSXE010000215.1:0-16238 GCA_043717565.1 Burkholderiales bacterium
TCTGCGGGTCGTCCTGCGCTTCCTTGGGCCAGCTGCTGAGCAGGTAGTAGTTGACGGCCGGGCGGCAGCTGGCGCAGCCGTTGGGGGTGCGCCAGTCCAGGCCCTTGTAGACCTGGTCGATGCTCAGCCAGTGCTGCGCGGTAATGGCGTCGCGCACGGCCTGGTGGCCGTGGTCGGTGCAGCCGCACATGGCTTTGAGTTTGGGTGTGGCGCTGTAGTCGCCGCCGGCGGTGAACATCAGGATCTGCTCCACCAGACCGGTGCAGGAACCGCAGGACGCGCTGGCCTTGGTCTGCTTGCGCACCTCGTCCAGCGTGAACAGGCCCTTGTCCTTGATGGCCTTGCAGATGGCGCCCTTGGTGATGCCGTTGCAGCCGCAGACCTCGTCGCTGTCCTGCATCGAAGCTGCGCGGCTGTGGCCCTGGTGGCCCACATCGCCAATGTTGCTTTCGCCGAACATCAGCTTGTCGCGGATGTCGCCGACCGTGCGGCCTTCACGCAGCAGCTTGAAGTACCAGCTGCCGTCAACCGTGTCGCCGTACATCACCGCGCCGATGAGCTTGTTGTCCTTGATGACCAGCTTCTTGTAGACACCGCCGTAGGGGTCGCTCATGACGATTTCTTCGCAGTCGGCGTCTTCGGGCTTGCCCGTGGCCGCCCCCATGAAGTGGCCGGCGCTGAAGAGGTCGATGCCCGTCACCTTCAGCTTGGTGCTGGTCTGGCTGCCGGTGTAGCGGCCGATGCCGAACTGCGCCAGGTGCGTGGCGCACACCTTGCCCTGCTCAAACAGCGGCGCCACCAGGCCGTAGGCGATGCCCCGGTGGGCGGCACATTCACCCACCGAGTAGACACGCGGGTCGGTGATGGTCTGCATGGTGTCGTTCACCACCAGCCCACGGTTGCAGTGCAGGCCGCAGGCCTGCGCCAGGTCGGTGTTGGGGCGTATGCCAGCGGCCATCACCACCAGCTCGGCGGGGATCTGCGAGCCGTCCTTGAACTGCACCGCAGCCACACGGCCGCCGTTTTCACCGTTCGGGCCGGGCAGCAGCGCCTGCGTCTGCGCGCCCATCAGGAACGCGAGGCCGCGGTCTTCCAGCGACTTGCGCAGCAGCCCGGCCGCCACGTCGTCCAGCTGCCGCTCCATCAGCCAGGGCATGATGTGTACCACCGTCACCTTCATGCCGCGCAGCATCAGGCCGTTGGCCGCTTCCAGGCCCAGCAGGCCGCCGCCGATGACGACCGCATGTTTGTATTTGGTGGCCGCGTCGATCATGACCTGCGTGTCGGCGATGTCGCGGTAGGCGATGACACCCGGCAGGTCCTTGCCCGGCACCGGCAGGATGAAGGGGTGTGAGCCGGTGGCCAGCAGCAGCCGGTCGTAGGGCGCCTCGGTGCCGCTTCCATCGGGATTCATGGCGCGCACCACGCGCTTGACGCGGTCGACTTCAGTGACCGTCTTGCCCGTGTGCAGCCTGATGCCGTGCTCGGCATACCAGGCCAAGGGGTTCAGCACGATTTCGTCCAGCGTCTGCTCGCCGGCCAACACGGGTGAGAGCAGGATGCGGTTGTAGTTGGGGTGCGGCTCGGCGCCGAACACCGTGATGTCGTACAGATCGGGCGCTATCTTCAGCAGCTCTTCCAGAGTGCGCACGCCGGCCATGCCGTTGCCCACCATCACCAGCTTCATCTTCTTCAGGGGGACGTCTTCGCGCTGCATGGGTTGTGTCTCATCAAGGGGTGGCCGGCATAGGCCGGGTGCGCTGCGCAGCAGCGGCCTTCAGGCAGCGCTTTCGACGTGGCTGTGGCGCGTGTACAGGAAGTCGATCACATTCTTGCGGTAGTGCATGTAGGCGGGGTTCTCCACCAGTTCCAGGCGGTCGCGCGGACGCGGCAGTTCCACGCGAAGCACGTCGCCGATGGTGGCGGCGGGGCCGTTGGTCAGCATCACGATGCGGTCGCTCAGCAGCACGGCTTCGTCCACGTCGTGCGTCACCATCATCACGGTCGCGCCAGTGGCCGAGACGATCTTCAACAGCTCGTCTTGCAGACGGGCGCGGGTCAGCGCGTCCAGCGCGCCGAAAGGCTCGTCCATCAGCAGCATCTTCGGTTCCATGGCCAGCGCACGCGCAATGCCCACGCGCTGTTTCATGCCGCCGGAAATCTCGTGCGGGCGCTTGGCACTGGCGTGGCTCATGCCCACCAGTTCCAGTGCCGCGGCCGAGCGCTCGCGAAGCTGCTGCTTTCTTTCGGTGTCGCCGAACACGCGTTCAACGGCCAGGTACACGTTGTCCAGGCAGCTCAGCCAGGGCAGCAGCGAATGGTTCTGGAACACCACGCCGCGGTCGGGCCCGGGGCCCTTGAGTTCGCGGTCGTCCAGCAGCAGCACGCCGCTGGAGGGTGTGGTCAGGCCCGACACCAGGTTCAGCAGCGTGGATTTGCCGCAGCCTGAGTGGCCGATGAGGGTGACAAATTCGCCGCGTTCCACATTCAGCGAGATGTCGCGCAGTGCCACGAAGGGCCCGCGCTTTGTGGCGAAGGTCATGCCCACGTCGTTGATCTGCAGCATCGGCTTGCCGTTCATGTTCATGGCCTGCCCCTTCAGCTGTAGTCAAAGCGTTTGGCCACCGCCATCAGCGTCCATTCGAGCAGCAGCCCGACGATGCCGATGACGAAGATGGCGATGATGATGTGGGCCACGTTGAGGTTGTTCCACTCGTCCCAGACCCAGAAACCGATGCCCACGCCGCCCGTCAGCATCTCGGCGGCCACGATGACCAGCCAGGCCGTGCCTACCGAGAGGCGCACGCCGGTCAGCATGTAGGGCATGACAGAAGGCAGCAGGATGCGTGTGGCGATCTTCCATTCGCTGAGCTTGAGCACGCGCGCCACGTTCAGGTAGTCCTCGGGCACGCGCTGCACCCCCACCGCGGTGTTGATGACCATGGGCCAGATGCTGCAGATGAAGATGGTCCAGATGGCGGCCGGGTTGGCGGCCTTGAAGACCAGCAGGCCGATCGGCAGCCAGGCCAGCGGCGACACGGGCTTGAGCAGGCTGATGATGGGCGACACCATGCTGTTCAGCGTGGCAAAGCGTCCGATCAAAAAGCCCAGCGGTATGCCCACCACCGCAGCCAGGCCGAAGCCCAATGCCACGCGTTCCAGCGAAAACAGGATGTTCCAGCCGATGCCCTGGTCGTTCGGGCCCTTTTGATAGAAGGGGTTGGAGAACAGCTTCACTGCCGCTTCCAAGGTGGCGGCCGGCGTGGGGAATGAACCGCCTTTTTGTGTGAGCAGCGCCCAGATGCCCACCAGCAGCGCCATGCCGATCAAAGGCGTCAGCACCGTGCGTGCGACGCCTCCCCAGTCGATAGGGTCACGGGGGGGCTTGATCGCCGCCGGTGCTTTGCGGGCCGGGGTTGCTTCAACCGCGGCCGCCACCTTCTGCGCTGGAGCAGAAGGCCGCGCGCCACCTTCTGCTGCAGTTGCCAGTGCGGGCTCGGGGCCGCCCGTGTGAAAGATGATGGATGTCATGCAGAGCTCCTGATGGTGCGAAGGCGGTGGCGGCGAGGGTGCCTGGGCGGTGGTGCCTAGGCGGCGTTGGCGTTGACCTTGAAGCCGTCTGCGTACTTGGCCGGATTGCTGCCGTCCCACACCACGCCGTCGATGAACCTGCTGCTGCGCACGTCGCTCTTGGGAACGCTCACCTTCACCTGCGCCGCGGCCTGTTTGTAGAGCTCGATCTGGTTGATTTCCTTGGCCACCTGCAGGTAGTTCGGGTGGTCTTTCAGCAAGCCCCAGCGCTTGTGCTGCGTCAGGAACCACATGCCGTCGCTCAGGTACGGGTAGTTCACCAGCCCGTCGTTGAAGAACTTCATGTGGTTGGGGTCGTCCCAGGTCTTGCCCAGGCCGTTCTGGTAGCGGCCCAGAATGCGCTGGTTGATGGCGTCCACACTGGTGTTGACGTAGCTCTTGTCGGCGATCGTCTCGGCCATCTTGTTCTTGTTCTGCAGGCCGGAGTCGATCCAGCGGCCGGCTTCCAGCACGGCCATCACCACGGCGCGGGCCGTGTTGGGGTTCTTCTTGACGAATTCGCCGGTGGTGCCCAGCACCTTTTCGGGGTGGTCTTTCCACACGTCTTGCGTGGTGGCGGCGGTGATGCCGATGCCGTCGATGATGGCGCGGTGGTTCCAGGGCTCACCCACGCAATAGCCGTCCATGTTGCCCACGCGCATGTTGGCCACCATCTGCGGCGGCGGCACGGTGATGACCTTGGTGTCCTTCATCGGGTTCACACCCGCCGACGCCAGCCAGTAGTACAGCCACATGGCGTGCGTGCCGGTGGGGAAGGTCTGCGCGAAGGTGTAGTCGCGCTTGTCGGCCGCCATCACCTTGGCCAGGCTGGCGACATCAACCGCGCCTTTGTCCGCCAGCTTCTTGCTCAGCGTGATGGCCTGGCCGTTGTGGTTCAGTGTCATCAGCACGGCCATGTCCTTCTTGGGGCCGCCGATGCCCAGGTGCACGCCGTAGACCAGACCGTACAACACGTGCGCCATGTCCAGTTCGCCATTGACCAGCTTGTCACGCACGCCGGCCCACGAAGCTTCCTTGGTGGGAATGATCTTGATGCCGTACTTCTCGTCAAATTTCAACACCGATGCCATGACCACCGAGGCGCAGTCGGTGAGGGGAATGAAACCGATGCGCACTTCCTTCTTCTCAGGCGCGTCAGAGCCTGCAGCCCATGCCCCTGCGGAAGCTGCACCGCCTGCGGCGAGCGCGGCTGTGCCCTTGATGAACTGCCTGCGCTCTTCGCTCATGAGACCCTCGTGAACGGACATGGTTGACCCCTGAATAGACAAAAAAAGAGGGCGCCGACCACCGCCCCGAGCCACACGGCCCGGAATGGCGAGTCGGGCGCCCTTGCCCAAAACCCCTAACTACCGCAGGCGACCCCTTTGTGGCCTGCGATGGGTCTTCTTATGCAGGATGTGTGCCAGCGGCGGGTGCTTGGTTTCTCTGGTTACTTTGCTTGTTGTCTTGATTGCGGCCTTCGGCGTGTTGTGGTTCGCGGCGTGTTGGGCCCTTTGGCGAGGCTCAGGCGCCTGGGGTGTGCTGCTGCGCTCATGTCATCCTTTGCCAGCCTGACGGCTGTCAAATTCCTTCTTTACTTCGCAACGCAGCACACCCCAGCCGCCTGAGCCCACTACTGAAGGTGGCGTGCCCCGTGCGTGGGCCCTGCGGGCACGGGGCAAACGCTCCTCTTCGACCGCCAACCTTGCTGCCTCGCATGGGGTCTGGGGTGACCGATGCAGCGAAGTAAAGAAGGAATTCGGCAGCCGAAGGCTGACGAAGGATGACATGGGCGGAGCAGCACACCCCGCCTGCTCGCGACCGCGCAAGAGTTCGCACGCCTGTCGCCGCCAGCCTACTGGATCAACAGCTCACCGCTCAGCCGCGGCCCACCAACTCAACCCACACCATGCAAGCGCATCACCGGCCACCCCAGCCGCGCCGCTTCAGCCGCCAGCCGTGCGTCGGGGTGAACGGCCACCGGGTGCTGCACCGCGCGCAGCAGCGGCAGGTCGTTGGCTGAATCGCTGTAGCACCACGACTCAAAGTCCCGCAGCGCCTGCCCGCGTTCCGCCAGCCAGGCTTGAAGCCTTGTGACCTTGCCTTCGCGCATGTTGGGCATGCCTGCAATGCGGCCGGTGAAACGGCCGTCGGCGCCCAGTTCGCATTCGGTGCCCAACAGGTGTTCGATGCCCAGGCGCTGCGCGGTGGGTGCGGTGATGAAGCGGTTGGTGGCGGTGGTCAGCACCACTAGCGCGCCGCTGGCTTGTTGTTCCTGCACCAGCGCCCTGGCGCGCGGGCCGATGCGCGGCCACACCACCTGCTGCACAAAGGTTTCCACCAGCGGCTGCCACTGCGCGGGGGTGCGGCCGCCCAGCGTTGACACATAGAAGCCCGCAAAGGCATCGACGCTGACGGTGCCTGCCTTGTAGCTGCGTTCCATCTCGGCGTTGCGCGGCGCGAAACTGCTGCGGTCCAGCAGGCCCAGGTCCATCAGGTGGTTGCACCACAGCACGTCGCTGTCGCCTTCCAGCAGCGTGTGGTCCAGGTCGAACAGGACCAGATTCCTGACCATGGCGGTTCGCCGTCAGGGCTGGCGCAAGTGCCAGGCCTTGGGCCGCGTGAAGGTCTGTATGCCCTGGGTGGACAGCGTCAGGCCCAGGCCTGAATCGCCATGGCCTGACCACGGCAGGCGTGGGCTCACGCGGTCGCAGCAGTTCCAGTACACGCTGCCGGCGTTCACGCGCGCCAGCAGCTCGCGGGCCACGGCTTCGTCGCGTGTGTACACGCCGGCGGTCAGGCCGTAGCGCGTGTCGTTCATCAGCGCCACGGCTTCATCGTCACCGCCAACCTTCTGAATGCCGATGACTGGGCCGAAGCTTTCTTCGCGCATCAGTTCCATCTGGTGGTTCACGTTCGTCAGCACCGTGGGTTCGAACCAGTTGCCGGGGCCGGGCAGTGCCTTGCCGCCGCACAGCAGCGTGGCGCCACGGGCCACGGCGTCGGCCACCTGGGCTTGCAACTTGGCCAGCTGCGGTGCGCGGGTGATGGCGCCGATGTACGTGTCGGCCGCCCTCGGGTCGCCCAGCTTGAAGCCGGCCACCGTGGCCAGGAAGTGCTGCACGAAGGCGTCGTGGATGCTCTTGTGCACGTAGATGCGTTCCACCGAACAGCAGCTCTGCCCGGTGTTGTACATGGCGCCGTCGGCCAGGCTTTCGGCTGCGGTTTTGGGGTCGGCATCGGCGCGCACGTAGGTCGGGTCCTTGCCGCCCAGTTCCAGTTGCAGCTTCACCAGACGCGGCGCCAGCGCCACCGCGATGCGCTGTCCCGTGGCGTGGCTGCCGGTGAAGAACAGGCCGTCGATGCGCTGGTCCAACAGCGCCGCGCCCACGGCGCCACCGCCCACCAGGCACTGCATCACGTCGGCGGGCACGCCCGCAGCGTGCAGCAAGCGGGTGATGTTCAGGCCCGTCAGCGTGGCGTGCTCGCTGGGCTTGTAGAGCACGGCATTGCCGGTCAGCAGCGCGGGCACGATGACGTTGCAGCCCACGAAGAACGGGTAGTTCCAGGCCGAGATGTTGGCCACCACGCCCAGCGGCACATGGCTGATCTGTTCGTGCATGCCGCCGTCGCTGAACACGTGCTTGTCGGCCACGGCGCATTCGGCCTGCTCCAGGAAGAAGTCGATGCGGCCCAGCAGGCCGTTGATCTCGTTCTTGCTCTGTGCCAGCGGTTTCCCCACCTCCTGCGTCAGGGTGGCGGCCAGCGGGTCGACCTCGGCCACCAGACCGGCGCGGAAGCGCGTGATGGCCTGGCGCCGCTGTTCCATGGCGGTGGCTGCCCAGGCGGGCTGTGCGGTGCGTGCGGCGTCGGCCTTGTCTGCCACGCTGGCGGCAGTGTCGGCCGCCAGCGTGGTGATCAGCGCGCCGGTGGCCGGGTTGTGAATGTCCAGGGTGGGGGTGCTCATGGCGTGTCTCACATCGCCTGCACGAACAGGCGCTCGTAGTCGGCTTCGGTGGCCGGGCGGGGGTTGGTCTGGCTGGTGAAGTCGATGTTGGCCAGGCGGCGCAGCCGCGGCAGGTGCTCGGACTTCACGCCGCGCTCCGCCAGGCCCCCGGTGATGCCGATCTGTTGCTTCAGCCGCTGCAGCCACGGCACAAAAGCCGCACCGCCGCCGGCCACGCCGGCTGCATGGGCCAGTTCGTCGAACTTCTGCGGCACCGCCTCGAAGTTCCAGGCCAGCACGGTGTCGATCATCAACGCGTTGGCCAGCCCGTGGTGCAGGTCGGCCACGGTGCCCAGCGCGTGTGCGCACGCGTGCACACCGCCCAGGTCTTTCTGGAATGCGATGGCGCCCATCATGCTGCTCATCATCATGTCGCTGCGCGCCTGCAGGTTGCCGGGTTCGGCCACAGCCAGCGCGAGCGCACGCGCGCCGATGCGCAAACCTTCCAGCGCGATGCCGTCGCACAAGGGGTGGTAGGCCGGCGACAGGTAGCTTTCGATGTTGTGCGTCAGGGCGTCCATGCCCGTGGCCGCGGTGATGGGTGCGGGCAGGGCCAGCGTCAGCTCGGGGTCGGCAAAGACGGCGCGCGCCAGGATGTGCGCGCTGAAGACGGTGCGCTTGACGTGGGTGTCGTTCTCGGACACCACGGCACTGCGGCCGACTTCGCTGCCCGTGCCTGACGTGGTGGGCAGCGCCACGAAGTACGGCAGCGGCTGCGTGATGGGCCGCACTTGCGGGTGGTCCCACACGTATTCCAGCACGTCGCCTTCGTGCACCGCCATCAGGCCCACGACCTTCGCCACGTCCAGCGCAGCGCCGCCGCCAAAGCCGATCACGGCGTCGGCGCCGTGGGCCTTGAAGGCCGCTGCGCCGGCCATCACCTGCGCGCAGGTGGGGTTGCCAAACACGCCGTCAAACACGCCCACCTGCAGGCCCGTCAAGTGCGACCGGAATTCGGCCATCACGGGCAACGCGGCCAATGCGCGGTCGGTGACGATGAGCGGGCGGCGAATGCCCTGCTGCTGCAGGTGCGCGGCCACCAGCTTGCGCGCGCCGGCGCCGAAGTGGATGGGCGTGGGAAAAGCGAATCGGGTGATCGACAAGGTCATGGCGGGAGCGGTGGCGAACCGGTGGCTTGGGGTGAAGACTGAATTTACATCGCGGCACTGACGGCCCGCGCGTTGAAATGGGGGCGCCAGGGCCGTGCCAATATGGCGGCCCTGCAACACCCGAGCACAGCCATGGCAGACCCGAAACACAGCGTGGCCGACACCCTGAAAGACAAACGGCAACGCTTCCGGCAGCTGCACGACAGCGGCTGCTTCGTCATACCCAACCCCTGGGACCTGGGCAGCGCCCGCATGCTGCAAGGCCTGGGCTTCAAGGCCCTGGCCAGCACCAGCTCCGGCTTCGCGTGGTCGCAGGGTCAACCCGACAACGCCGTCGTGCGCGACCGCGTGCTGGCGCACCTGCGTGAATTGGTGGCGGCCACCGACGTGCCGGTGAACGCCGACTTCGAGAACGGCTTTGGCGCCACGGCCCAGGCCGTGGAAGACAGCGTGCAGCGCGCGGTGGACACCGGCGTGGCCGGTCTGTCGATAGAAGACTCCACCGGTGACGCAGCACGGCCGCTTTTTGGCATCGACGAAGCTTGCGAGCGGCTGCGCGCTGCACGGCGCGCAATCGACCGCGCCGGGGTCGACGTGATGTTGGTGGGACGCGCTGAGTGTTTCCTGGTCGGCCGGCCTGACATCGCCGAAACGGTGGCCCGCCTGCAGGCCTATGCCCAAGCGGGCGCTGACTGCCTGTACGCCCCGGGCATCAGCACGCCGGCGCAGGTTGCGGCCGTGGTGGCCGCGGTGGCGCCAAAGCCCGTCAACTTGTTGCTGGGCCGGCCGGGCGTGATGACGGTGCAGCAAGCCGCCGACCTGGGGGTGCGGCGCATCAGCGTGGGTGGCGCGCTGGCCCGGGCGGCCTGGGGAGGCTTCTTGCGCGCGGCCCGGCAGCTGGCTGAACAGGGCAGCTTTGATGGCTTCGACGGCGCTGCGGCGGGTGGTGACCTGAACGCTTTTTTCACAACCGATCAAACGCTTCGTACCGACGTGGCTTGAGCCAGCGCTTCAGCCCGCAGCCGGCTAGCCGCGGGCGGTGCGCTTCATCGTGGTGGTGCTGTTGTTTCGCCCCTGCCCAGCAGTTTTTCCACCAGGCTCACGCCAGCGTCCAGCAGGTACCAGGTGAGCAGAAAGCCGCCGGTTTCCAGCAGGAAGCTGTGCCACTTGTAGAACATTTCGGCTATGGCCAGGGCGCCCAGGAAGGTGGGCGCGTGGCGCAACAGCAACTGGCGCGCCGGCACACGGTTCAGCAGTGAATACATGTGGTCTTCTCCTCAGTTGCGGAAACGAACGAACCGGGGCTCGATGTCCTTGCGCGCAGTACCGCCCTGCAGCGTGTAGCCCGAAGCCACCCACTGCAGGCTGCTGGTGTTGTGCGCGATGCACGACAGGTAGTCGCCCCAGGATTGGTCAGGGGGGCTGTGCGTGCTGGCCTTGGTGACGACGGTGTCCCAGCCGGTGGCCGTCTTGGCGCCCACCACATGCGTGGGGTGTCTAGCGCCGCCACCAAAGAAAGCCGAGATGCCCGCCACTCCCTGCGAGTTGGCTGCCGCGGCCGGGTAGGCCCAGGCCGAGTTGGTGCTCCAGATGTCAGGCTCGTCCTGCAGCGTGAGGGTGGACTCCTTCACGCGCACCACGCGCACGTAGGGCAGCGGGTGGCTGCCGTCGCGGTTGGCCGTCCACATGAATCCCAGCGTGCCCGCGCCCATCCAGGCGCCGGTGATGCGTGAGTCGGTGCGGCCCAGCCAGTTGAAGCCACCCGGCCCGGGTGCCGAATAGGCGCCGGCCAGCCACGAACGCACGTTCACGTCTTTCCAGGTCAGCCCCGGGGCGGCGTCGGGCCACTTGAACACGCGGATCTGGTTGGCGCTGTTGTGGCTGCCCATGTACATGGTGGCCCCGGGCCCGCGGCACAGCCGCAGGGAACCGTTGGCCGTGGTGGCCCACGAACGGTAGCCCAGCGAACCGCCCGAAGCCAGCGTGGCCAGCGGGAAGCGGAACACGGTGGCGCGCTGCCAGTTGTTGCCCCTGAACATGTTGAAGGTGACAAACAGGTTGTCGTTGGTGAACGCCATGTCGGGGTAGTCGAACCAGTTGCCCGCCCACGTGGTGTTCACGCCGCGTGGTGTGAAGTCCCAGTAGTACCAGCTGCCAAAGCTGGCTTCGCGCGAGATGGCCAGCCTGAACAGGTTTTCGCCATTGGCGCCGGTGCTGTATTGCAGCAGCCAGATCCAGATCTTGAAGCGGGCGTTGTACACGACCACCTGGTCGCAGCAGAAGCCGCCTGCGCTGGCCGGAAAGCGGGTGAACGGGTTGACGTAGGTCCAGTTCGCGCCGGTGTCGGTGGACATGCTGGCGAACCAGTTGCCGGTCATGAACTGCTGCTTGTCGTTGGCTGCGGCCGTGGGCTCGCAGATGGTGGACGTGGTCTGGCTGCTGGCGGTGTCGGACAGGCCGACGTTTTGTACAAGGGTTATGGGCATGATCACTTCCTCGCGCGGGATGACTTGGGTTCGGTGGCTGCCGGCACCACCTGGTTGCGCAGCGCGTCCATCGCCGATTTGGTCATGATGTCGCCCACCAATGGCGGGCCCGCAGGTCTTCGAGGCCCGGCTTTCAGGCGGTCGCGAAGGTCAAGGTCGGCCTTGCTGGGCGTGGCCCCCGCGGCGCTGCGCGAGCGCGTGGTGCTTTCTGCGGTGGCCTTGCCTGCATTCTTCGGGCTGGTGCGCGCTGAACCCGCGCCACTGTCTTTGGTTGCCATGCGAAGTTCCCCATGAGGTTTCAAACACCGGCCTGGCCTGCCACCGCAAATGCGTGAAGCCGCTGGACGGCCCTTGACGCCTTGCTGCCTGCCCGACCCCGTTGACGCTGCAATGGGCACCTTGCAGCGGTTGCTGTGAGCCGCGTGCTGGAGACGCTGGATGCAGAGTCGACGGTGAGTGGACGCTGGGCCGTAAAGCCCGTCAATCCCCTAGAAACGTCGGTGGCGGAAGCGTGTGGGCCGTGGCCGGCCAAAGGCCAGACAGAGGCCAGACAGAGACCAGAAAGAAGGCCAGCGAAAAGGCCATGCGAAGGCCCGTCATTCAGCTGGAACTGCCACCTGAAATCTTTTGGGCTAACGCTTCAACGTGACAGCCAGCGAGACCTGTTCTTCCAGCAACAGCAAGATGTCGTACAGGCTGCTGTGCATGGCCAGTTGCCGGGCGGCCAATGCGCTGTCGCCGTCGTGCAACAGCGCTTGCCACAGCAGCTGCAGGCGGCGCTGGCTCAGGCCTTTGCGCACCGGTAACTTGATCAGGCCGTCACGCAAGGCCAGCAGCACCAGCGGCTGCACTTGCCGCCGTGCTTCGGCCAGCCGCTGCTGGTCTTGACCGATGTCGTTGCGCAGCTGCTCGGCACTGTGCTGCAGCACGCGCAGCGCAATGGCGCGCACCAGCTCGCGCCGGTGGCCAGTGCTGTGCACCCCCGTGTCGGGGTGGGTGCCGTGTTCTGCACTGACAAACTGCGCCTTCAGCGCCAGCAATGCATTTTCAGCGGGCGCCATCTGCAAAGTGCGGTGCGTGGCGACCGCGTCGTCCAGAAAGCGGGTGATCGTGGCTGGCAGGTCGAAGTCCAGCCGGTTGTAGGCTTCCAGCGCCGCGTTGGAGCCTTGCAGCAGACCGTGCAGCTTGCCCAGCCGGTCGTGCACAAAGGGTTGCATGGGCCTTACTCGAATTCCACCACCGGTCGCGTTTCCCCGGTGGCTTCGTCTCGCACGCTGCGGATGAAGAACCCTTCTTCCAGCATCTCGGCTTTCAGCGTGAACACCGAGGTGTCACTGCTGCCGTTTTTCACCACGTTGGTTTCCGGGTTGATCAGCAGGCTCTGGATGGTTGTGCTGTTCACCACCGTTTGCGAAGTCACCACCTTCAACACATCTTCCTGGCTCGAGCGGAAGAGTTCGTTGCCGGGGTTGAACTTGCGGTACAGCTCCATCAGGTTCTCTTCCACCAGCGCTTGCTCGAACAGGCGCGCCCAGAAACGGCGCACGATTTCCCCCGGTTGCGATGGGTCGGGGTTGTCCTTGAGCTGCTGCCAGAACGCGATGGCCACACCTTCAAGCGGCTGCACGCGCGGTGCGGCAGCCCGGAGGGCTGTTTTTTTGGCACGCGCAGCCCCCACGCCGGTGGTTGCGGCAGGTACAGCGGCCGGGCGGCGAAACGGGTCTTCGGCGCGCGAGCGCACCACGCTGACCACTTCTTTCAGGCGACCCAGGACGTAGCCGACAAATTTGCCTTGCTCGGTTCTGAAGGTGATGACCTGGTTGAAACGCGCGCCCGACACCAGCACCGGGATCGTCAGCTCCATCTTCGGCACCTTGAAGCGCGGCACCGAGAAGTGGCGCAGCACCGGGTCTTGTGCGTACACCTCGGCCAACTGCCGGGAGTGGCGGTCGGCCATTTCGCGCGCCTTGATGAGCTCCAGGAAGATATAGCCGGTGTAGTCGGCCAGCGTGATGTCGGCCATGGGGCGTCAAGCGGCCAGCAGGCCGAGGATCTTTTCCAGGCCGGCCGGAATCTCGTCTTGCACCGCTTTCACGTTGACGTTGAGCGAGTACTCTTTTTTCACTTCCACGTTGGTGGCCGTCTTGCGCTGGAACGAGGCCGACACCTTCAAGCTCACCGGCCCCCATCCGCCCTTGAGTTCGGCATTCACGCCCAGGGCGGTGGACGTGCTGCTGCTCTCCACCGAATTGAGCTTGACGTTGAAGTCAATGATCACGTGTTCGATGCGCAGTGAAGGAATGGGCAGCATCGCCAGCAGCGGCACGCGAATGGCCACGTCCTTGATGTCGTCGGTACCGTCGGCCTTCTTGCCGTCGTTGCGCTTGTGGGTGAAGTCCACCATCACCAGCTCTTTTTTGCCTTGGTCGTCGACGGTGAAGCCCACCTTGTTGATGAAGTCCACCGTGGCCAGCGAAGATGCCACCTGCGCGTCCACTGCGGCTTGCAGCGGGCCGCCGATCATCTTGCGGAAGTCGATGTTGTTCAGCTCGCTGACCAGGTCGGTGGACACCGCTGCACGCGCGGCGGGCCGCCGCACCCCCGCAGCGGCGCGCACGCTGCGCACCGCGCCAGCCAGTTGCGCCGCCACTTCGCCGGCGCTGGGCCGCGCTTCAAGTGCAGCGGCCGCAGATGTGGCAGCCACAGCGGACTGCCGCGCGGCGGTGCGCGTGGCCGTGCGGGGGCTGCGGTTGGGGGTCTTGGTGGTTGCCATGGTGCGGTCCTTGAGGTGGGTGTTGCGCAGTGGGGCCTATCGGGCCGGAAGCGCGTTGAAGAGACCGCTGGATGCTGCGCCGATGGCCACTGCGGGCCATCCCACAGGTTAGGGGCCTCTGCAATCGTGATACACCTTCGGCATGAACACACCCATCGATCTTCGCTCCGACACCGTGACCCGCCCCACCGACGCCATGCGCCAGGCCATGGCCCATGCACCGGTGGGTGACGACCAGTACGGTGAAGACCCCAGCACCAACCGGCTGCAGGCCCGCATGGCCGAATTGCTGGGCAAGGAAGCGGCCTTGTGGCTGCCCACCGGCACCATGGCCAACCAGGTGGCGCTGCGCACGCTGACGCGCCCGGGCGACGAGGTGGTGGCCAGCCGAGAGTCGCATGCGGCGTGGTACGAAGCGGGCGGTGCGGCGGCCAATGCCGGCGTGCAGATTCATGAAATCGGCCAGGGTGGCCTGTTCACTGCCGAAGACCTGCGCGCTGCCACCAAGCCGCGCAACTTCGCCATCTTCCCCACCACCACGCTGGTGGAAATCGAGAACACGCACAACCGCGCCGGCGGCGTGGTGGTGCCGCAGCCCGAGGTGCTGCGCATCTGCGCCGTGGCGCGTGAACTGGGCCTGGCCACGTTCCTGGACGGTGCACGCCTGTGGAACGCCAGTGCCGCCTGCGGCCTGCCGCTGCACGAGTTGGCTGCACCCTTCGACATGGTGGCCGTGGCGTTCAGCAAGGGGCTGGGCGCGCCGGGGGGTTCGCTGCTGGCCGGTTCGAAGGCGCTGATTGCGGCCGCCGACCGCCACCGCCGCCGCATGGGCGGCGCCATGCGCCAGAACGGCATCTTCACCGCGGCTGCGCTGTACGCGCTGGACCACCACCTGGCCCGCCTGCCCGAAGACCACGCCAACGCACGTGCCTTTGCCGAGAAGCTGAAAGCTGGCGCCGATGTGGTGCTGGACTTGGCCACGGTGCAGACCAACATCGTGGTTTTCCACCTGCCGGCTTCGCTGCCCGTGGACGCGCCCACGCTCAGCGCGCGCGCCCGGGAGCGTGGCGTGCTGGTCAACGCCTTTGGCGCGCGCACCGTGCGCGCCGTCACGCACCTGGACGTCAACACGGCGCAGTGCGTGGCGGCTGCCGAGCAATTGGTGGCGCTGCTGAAGGCTTGACGACACCCGGGTAGACCCTGGGTGTCGCCAACGAGATTGCTGCGACCGCCCAACACGTTCCACACTGCGCACCTGCAGCCTTGCAGGCTGCGCGTCTGCATCCCAAACTGGAGCTTTCCCGCCATGCCCGTGACCCCCACCACCTCGGCCTCATTCGGCTTCGACCCCAGTGACGCGCTGAACGACCTGCGCATGTCGGCCAAGTCCATGCCGCTGTATGAACACGTGAAGCGCTTCATTGCCCAGACGGTGGAACCGATGAGCGTGAAGTTCCAGGCCCTGGGCGAAGGCCGCGTGGGCGACGAGCGCTGGCAATATGCCCCTGGCCAGCTGGAGGTGCTGCAAGAAGCCAAGGACCAGGCGAAGAAGGAAGGCCTGTGGAACTTCTTCCTGCCCGACGCCGAGACCGGCGAAGGCCTTTCGAACCTGGACTACGCCTACATCGCCTCTGAGCTGGGCAAGAACCCGCTGGCCAGCGAAAGCATGAATTGCAGCGCGCCCGACACCGGCAACATGGAAGTGCTGGAACGGGTGGGCACGCCAGCACAGAAAGAAAAATGGTTGAAGCCGCTGCTGAACGGCGAGATCCGCTCAGCCTATGCCATGACCGAGGTGCACCACGCCAGCAGCGACGCCAAGAACATCGCTACCACCGCGGTACTGGACGGTGACGACTGGGTCATCAACGGCGAGAAGCACTACATCAGCGGCGCCGGCAGCCCGCGCTGCAAGATCCTGATCACCATGGTGCGCACCAACCCCGACGCCGCGGCGCACAGCCAGCAGTCGATGATCCTGGTGCCCAAGGACACGCCGGGCGTGAAAATTCTGGGCGCGATGCACGTGTTCGGCGAAGACCACGCGCCGCACGGCCACATGCACATCCTGTTCGACAACGTGCGCGTGCCGCGCAGCAACATCCTGCTGGGCGAAGGCCGCGGCTTCGAGATCTCGCAGCTGCGCCTGGGGCCGGGCCGCATCCACCACTGCATGCGCAGCATCGGCGCGGCCGAAAAGGCGCTGGACCTGATGGTCAAGCGCGGTGTCTCGCGCAAGGCCTTTGGCAAGCAGCTGGTGTGGCTGGGCGGCAATATCGAAATCATCTCGCGCG
>JAYSXE010000216.1:0-2892 GCA_043717565.1 Burkholderiales bacterium
CCCCCACGCCGGCCTTGGGCCCCGGCGCGCCTGAGCTTCGCGTCGAAACCGTCGCCTACAACCTTGAGATCTACGAGGCCGGACGCTTGCTCGACGTGACCGCTGATCTCTCGCTGGTGCCACAGCACCTGCGCTATGGCCCACGTGTTCTCAAGATGCCCTGGGCCAGCAACAACACCGACGAACTGCTGGGCGCGCCGCCCCGCGTCGCGGAAGCCGACTTGGCCGTCGATCACTTTCGCGTGGCACGCAACCGCAGCAGCGCGCCGCCGCCGCCCATCGTCATCCACGAACTGCGCAGTGCCGCGCAACGCGCCGCACTGGCACCACTGGTGGGCGTGGCCGGTGCTGCCGCCTCGCCACGTCAGCGCTTGCAAGGCGGTGCGGATGGCTTGGCCGCGCTGACGGCGTTCGACTTCATTGGCGCAGCTGAGAGCCAGAACACCAGCTCAGGCGACGCAGAAGTCGCTGCCCTGGCCGCACGCCGTGGTCTGGCTGCACTGGCCATCAACGACGATGTGGGCCTCATCGGCGTGCCCTGCATCCACATTCAGCCCGCGCCAGACCCAGTGGTCTTGCCCGACCCGTGCACGCCCGACCCGTGTCTGCCCCTGCCGGACAAGGTGGCGCTGCCCCTGCCCAGCCGGCTGGGCGACGCCCCACCGCGCTTCAGCGATGCCGACATCGCCGCCGTGCAAGCTGCCCAGGTGCAGCAATGCGAGCAGCGCCGCGACCGCTTTGCCCTGCTCGATGCGCCCGCCCACACCTGCTCACAGCTGAGCTTTGCGGTGACGGGCTTGCGTGACTGGAGAAGCCGCTTCGACAGCGCCTTTGGCGCGCTGCACGCGCCGTGGCTGAAGGTGGTGGACCCGCGCCGTGGTCTGCCGCGCGGATCGACCCAGGACACCACCCGCGCCATCCCGCCCTGTGGCCACGTCGCCGGCCTCATTGCCGCCACCGACCTGCGCCACGGTGTGCACCACGCGCCCGCCAACGTGCCCATGGCCTGGGTGCAGGACTTCACCCTGGCCATTGACGACGAACGCCATGGCCTGCTCAATGCCCTGGGCGTGAACGTCATGCGCGCGGTGGACGGGCGCGGCCTGCGCGTTCTGGGGGCACGCACGCTGGCCAGCGACACCGACTGGCGCTTCATCAACGTGCGCCGCTTGATGTCGATGATCGAGCGGGCCATCGACATCTCATTGCAATGGGCTGTGTTCGAGCCCAATGACTGGCGTACCCGCATGAAGATCAGCCTGGTCGTCGGCGGCTTTCTGCGTTCGCTGTGGAACCAGGGCGCACTGGCGGGTTCGCTCATCGAACAGGCCTTCTTCGTGCGCTGCGATGAGAGCAACAACCCGGCCAGCGTGCGCGATGTCGGCGCCTTGGTGCTGGACATCGGCGTGGCACCGGTTTCGCCGTTTGAGTTCGTGGTGCTGCGCATTGGCCGCGACAACAACGGCTTCGCGCTCACCGAGCACGGTTCGGCCCCTTCACAGCACGCCGCCTAGGAGCAACGCGTGGCACTCGCACCCGGCATATTGAACGCAGCAGGTCTGACTGGCGCAGCCGCCGCGCTGCGCTCAGACCCCGTGCTGAACCACAACTTCATCGTCAGCCTGGTGGACACCAGCAGTGCGCTCAATGCCGCCTTGTCGATCGGCATGTCGGCCTTGTCAGACATCGCCCTGGGCGGCTTCACTGAATGCAGTGGGCTGGAAATGACCATGAAGACCGAGGATCACAAGGAAGGTGGCGACAACGGTGGCTTGCGGCGTTTTGCCGGCCGTGTGGAATGGACCAACATCACCCTCAAAAAGGGCCTGGGCAGCAGCACCGCCTTGTGGGATTGGCACTACGGCTTCGCCATCGGCAAAGGCAGCCGACGCGACGGCCTTATCGTGCTGCTGGACGCGCGCCATCTGCCCAGCGCGGCCTGGATGTTCACGCGAGGTCTGCCCGTCAAGTACAGCGGCCCGGCCATGAACGCGACGCAAAACAGCGTGGCGATCGAGGCCCTGGAGATCGCCCATGAAGGCGTGTTCCAGCTGCCCTTCGTTGGGCTGGCCGCTGGCGCCATCAGTGCCGGCGTCAGCGCGGCCGTGGGCTTCTAGCAACTCAACATCCACACGAGACCCGCATGCAAACCCGCATCCGCGAAGTCGTTGCCAACACCCAGGTCGTCGATGGCGATGCACTGCTCACCCCGTTGGTGATGGCCCGCATCGTGTCGGCCGTGATGGCGGCCATGAAAGCCACGCAGAACGACGACAGCGCGCGTCAACGCGACACCAACATTGGCGGCGCCGGTGCGTGTGGCCATTGCCAAGGCAAGGGGCAGCCATGAGTCGCCGGGCCGCCCCCAAGGCGAATACCGCAGTGCAACGCACGGAGGTTGCCTCATGAGCCAGCTCAGTTTGGCCGTGCTCAAGGTGAAGTGGCAGAGCAAGCCCGAGGAAAACATTGCCGTGCAATTCAACCCCAGCGAATACACGCTGGACAAGCAGGCGCATCTGGCCGAGGTTCAAATTCCCGGGCTCGACGCCCCGTTGCAGCAGTTCGTGCGAGGCCAGGCCGAAAAGCTCACGCTCGACTTGTTCTTCGACACAACCGACCAGGGCATGGGCGCCGGTGCGCACAGCGTGGTCAACGAGACGGACAAGATCTACCAGCTCATCAAGATCGAGCCCAGGCGCCATGCCCCGCCGGTGCTTGAGTTCATCTGGAGCGCCGACTTCCCGGGCTCCAAGGTGGGCAGCCCGCCCACACCCATGGCCGCCAGTGCGTCGCGCGCCGCGCGCTCGGTGGCCGAGTTGGGTGCCAACGCCATTTCGGGTGTCGCCTCGGCCCTGGGCAGCGCGGCCGGCTCGGCCATGTCTATGGCGGCGA
>JAYSXE010000217.1:0-48236 GCA_043717565.1 Burkholderiales bacterium
GCCCGGACGTAAACGGTCCTGAGGACCGTTTACGCCTGGCGAACGCCAGGGCCTCTGCGCCCTGGCAGCCGGTGATCGAGAAGATCCTCACGCACTTGGGTCTGCAGGCGCTGGCACCGCCTCGTGCGCCGGCCCGTGGCCAGGCGCCGCAAGCGGCCTGACACTGCCCAACCGCGACAGTTCAGGCGACCCGGTGACCAGGGCCGCTGGAGTCGGCTGCGTCCGAGGGTTTGCAGGACCGATGGAAGCGGCCTGGTGACAAGGGATAACCCGCAAACGGCGCCCCCGAGAAAGACGATCTTCGGCGGCGCTGTCAACGCTCAACAGATCTCAGCCGCCCAGCCGCCTCCAAACCCGCCCCCAAAGACCGGCTCACGCGCGTCGGGTGCCATGTTCGGGGTGCCATGGGGAAGGGAAGAGCGTTTGAAAAACCTATCCTCCAGGTCGACGTCGATCACATCGATCTGCGCGAAGCCGTAGGCCTTGGCCGTGTCCTTCAACGCGTACTGCAGCCGCGTGCTCTCCACGTGGGCTCTGACCTGCGCGATCGATGATTGGCGCAGGTAGACCACCGCCTTGCGCGCCAGATGTCTGGCCGTGATCTTCGAGGCCGAGTCAGTGCTCTTCATGATCCACCTCCTGAGCGTTGCGCCACACGGCGACCATGGCCTGGGCCATCAGGACGATCAGCTGTGGCCTGCACTCGGGTGGAACCGTCACCGGCGCTGCCGGCACCTCCACGCCGAGATCGAGGCTGATCTGTTTGGGCGTTGGCGTTGGCGTTGGCGTTGGCTTTGGCATGGCTCGACTCCGGCACTGTGGCGAGGACCACAGAATGCGCGTCGATCGTTGCGGCCAATGCGAGCAACGTGGGCAGGCTCAGCTCAACCTGGTGGTGCAGATCGCTTCGTGCCGCGGTGGGGTCGAGCATCCACAACGGGATCTTCAGCGTGGAGCCATCGGGCGAGCGAACCGTCACCGGCAAATGGGCCGGACAACGACAGTGATTCGGCCGTGGCCCGCGTGCTCAGGCCGTCTTTCTGGTCAACCCGCGGGCCTGCCACGAGACCGAGCTGATCATCCGCGTTGCGCCTGCCAAGCTGCGCGTGGCGGTGGTGGCGGCTGGTGGCATTGGGTTTGAAGTGGCCCGGTACCTGGCCAACGGCACCGACCTGGGCCACGCGGCGACCACCACCGACCTTCCGGCATGGTTGCGCGAGTGGGGCGTGGCCGACCCCGAAGCCCAGCGCGGCGGCCTCGTGCGCATGCAGCCCGAAGCGCCGGCGCGGCACGTCACGCTGGTGCAGCGCAAGCCCGGCAAGCACGGTGGTGGTCCAGGCAAGAACACCGGCTGGATACACCGTGCGGCGATCAAGCTGGACCTCAACCTTCGTCGGCACTGCTTGGTGCTGGACGGCGGATCTCGGTGCGGTGCCTGCGAGTTCAGCCGGCGATAGCGGCCGCGGCAACCGCCGCTGAACCTGAATCTGAACCCGAACCCGAACCTAGTGGCCCGCCAGCAGCAGGACCACCTGGTACACGCCCAGCAGCACGGTGCAGCCCACCAGGTTGGCCAGCAGGTGCCGGCTGTCCTGGCCGACGCGGATGCCCACACGCGTGCTCAGGCAGGCCCAGGCCAGCACCAACAGCAAAGCACCGGCGTCGGCACGGTCGAAGCTGATCCGGGTGGCCAGCAACAGCCCGACGATGGCGGCCCACACACCGACGGCCATCACGCTGGCGGCAGTGAGTTCTGCGAATGCGGGCTTGCGCAGGGGAATACCAATGAATTTCACGGGGATCGACCAATTCGACAGGAGACCGTCAGAGCTTAGGCACCCCCCCGCTGCGCGATCACCGGAAGTGTCACGAAAATCGGGCGTTGTTCAAGGCTTCGATCAGACACAATTCAGGCGCCGTTCAGCCTGCGCGAAACCCCCTCAAGCTTGCGGGATCCGCGAGCAAGGTCCGGCGGGGGGCGCCGTGTAGAAGGCCCGCAATCGATTCGTCATCGTTCAAGATGCGCCGGACGGGCTGTCGGTCACGCGGACCATTCGAGCTCGCATCGGACGCGGTTTGCCGATCATTGCAATGACCGCCAACGCGTTCAGTGAAGAAAAGGCAGCTTGCTTCAGCGCTGGCATGAACGACCACATCGGCAAACCGGTGGATCCAGATCCTTTGTACGCGATGCTGTTGCGATGGCTGCCACTTGCCGGGCCGAAAACCGAGACCGGGCAACCCGACGGCCTGCCTGCATCACGCGAACTGTCCTTGAAAGAGCGCCTCAGCAGGGTTGCCGGATTGGATGTTGCCTGCGCCATGAAGTGTGTTGGCGGTGGTGTTGCCAGTCTCGAACCGGTCTTGCACAGGTTCGTCCGAACCTGTGCCGACGGGTTCCCTGAGCTGATGGCCGCCGCGAACGAGGGCGCTGTTGCGAAGTGGTTGGCCGCCTGTCACTTGTTGATTGGCGGAACCGGTGCGTTGGGTGCACTCCCGCTCTGCGAACAACTGCGAAGCTTCGGGCGCGAACTGCTTTCCAACCGCGAGCTCCCGCGCCTGGCCAGTCGCGCGCAACAGACTCAGACTGAGCTGAGGTCCTTCGTCGCAAGACTGGCACTCGCTCTTTGGCGTCAGGACGTGGTCACGTCGTTTTGATCAAGGTCAGGTCAGCGACGATCTGCCCGCAGCAGCGCTGGTGCGCCGGACCGACAAGGTGCAAGATGGTGCCTTTTTAGGAGTACACCATGACCCCCTCAGCCGATCTGTCCGCACCGCCCGAAGGCGACATTGCCAGGCTCGTTGACGAGCAACTGGAACTGGCCGTTGCCAAACTGCCGGTCATGCCTTCGGTTGAACGGCACCCGTCGCCCATCGACCACGATGAACTGGCCACCCGGCATGCCAGCCTGGAAGACGTGTTGTTGGGAAATGCGCAGGCTTCGCCAGAGGTGCTGGCCGAGTTGGAAGCCTTGCAGTCGGCACCGGCGCTCAGCGACGAAGAGCTGGCGCGGCAGGCGCTGGCGCAGGGTGGGGATGACGAATTGGCGCCCCCGCGCTGACAGCGCGTTTCAGGCGGCGCGGCCCCTGGCGGAGTTGCGCTCAGTCGCACTCAGCTGCGCTGGACTTCCAGCACGCCGCGGCCACCAGCAGCCCACCCGGCACCACGTGGCCGTAGAGGGCGGCGGCGATGCCGGTGGGGCCGTCGCTGCTGGCGCTGCGGCCTTCCATGGCTTCCTTCAGCGCGCGCGGGCAACTGGGGCAGGGCGGCAATATGGAGCAATGCCCGACCTGCGGCGGTGAATTGAAGATCATTGCGGCGATCCTGTGGGGTGAGCCCGGGCACAAACGGTCCTGAGGACCGCTTGTGCCTGGCGAACGCCAGGGCCTCCGTGCCCTGGCAGCCAGTGATTGAGAAGCTGCAAGCGCCGCGCGCCTTTTGCTACACCGTGGGCAAGAACCTCGACATGCTGGACGCTGGCCACGTGCGCGCGGTGCGCAAAATCTGCGCCATCGCGATCCTGTGGTGCGCTGGAAAAGGCAACCTGGATGGCCGGCGAAGGCATCCAGATCTTCGGCGGCAATAGCTGCATCAAAGACCACCCGCTGGGGCGTTTGTGGCGCGACGCCAAGCTGTATGAGATTGGCGCTGGGAACAGCGAGATTTGGCGGATGTTGATTGGGCGGGCGTTGTTTGCGGAGACGATGTAGGGCTCAGACGCTGGCCTGGCCTCGTGCCGTGCGTCGGCTGCCGTATTCGGGCTCGCGCTGGCAAGGACCCGGCGTTCAAGAGCCCCATTTGTTGCATGCCGCAGACGGCATTAGGCACAAACCCCCCTGTGAACGGCGCCCGGGCCACGAATAATGCACGGCAGGCATGGCACCCATTCACATTCTCGAGACACGCGGTCTGGTCAAGGAGTTCAAGGGCTTTGTGGCCCTCTCTGGCGTTGACCTGCGCGTGCAGCGTGGCCACATCCACGCGCTGATCGGCCCCAATGGCGCCGGCAAGACCACCTGCTTCAACTTGCTGACCAAGTTTGTCGAGCCCACGCGGGGCCAGATCCTGTTCGAGGGCGAGGACATCACGAAGGAAAAGCCGGCGCAGATCGCCCGCCGCGGCGTCATCCGCTCGTTCCAGATCTCGGCCACCTTCCCGCACCTGACCGTGCTGGCCAACGTGCGCGTGGCGCTGCAGCGCGCCCTGGGCACCTCGTTTCACTTCTGGAAGTCCGAGCGCAGCCTGGAAGACCTGCACCCTCGCGCGCTTGAACTGCTCGACACCGTGGGCCTGCGCGAGTACGCCAACGAAGTGACCGTCAACCTGCCCTACGGCCGCAAGCGCGCTCTGGAGATCGCCACCACGCTGGCGATGGAGCCCAAACTGATGCTGCTGGACGAACCCACGCAGGGCATGGGCCACGAGGACGTGCAACTCGTCACGCAGCTGATCAAGAAAGTGGCGGTCAACCGCACGGTGCTGATGGTCGAGCACAACATGAACGTCGTGAGCTCGATCGCCGACACCATCACGGTGCTGGCGCGCGGCAGCGTCATCGCCGAAGGCACCTACGCCACGGTGTCCAAAGACCCGCAGGTGCTGCAGGCCTACATGGGCAGCGAAGACACCGAACTGCAAGGGGCGGCATGAGCGGCGAGGGTTTCCCGAGCGCGTATTCCCGCCCGGCGGGAACGCGCGCAGCGCGAAGGGTGCGCCAATGAGCGGCGAGGCGATCCTGGAGCTGAAGGACGTGCACGCCTGGTACGGCGAGTCGCACATCCTGCACGGCATCGACCTCAGGGTGCACCGCGGCGAAGTCGTCACGCTGCTGGGCCGCAACGGTGCCGGCCGCACGACCACGCTGAAGGCCATGCTCGGCCTGACGGGCAAGCGCACGGGTTCGATCCGCATCGCCGGCGTCGAGGCGGTGAACCTGCCCACGCACCGCATCGCGCATCTGGGCATCGGCTACTGCCCCGAGGAGCGCGGCATCTTCTCGAGCCTGACTTGCGAAGAGAACCTGCTGCTGCCCCCGCCGGTGGCCGCCGGGGGCATGAGCGTGGACGAGATCTACGACATGTTCCCCAACCTCAAGGAGCGCCGCGCCAGCCCCGGCGGGCGGCTTTCGGGTGGCGAGCAGCAGATGCTGTCGGTGGCGCGCATCCTGCGCACCGGCGCCACGCTCTTGCTGCTGGACGAAATCTCTGAAGGCCTGGCGCCGGTGATCGTGCAGGCCCTGGGCCGCGCGATCCGCACGCTGCGCGCCAAAGGCCTGACCATCGTGATGGTCGAGCAGAACTTCCGCTTCGCCGCGCCGCTGGCCGACCGCTTCTACGTCATCGAGCATGGCCTCGTGATCGAAGGTTTTGCGGCCAACGAGCTCGAGGCCAAGCGCGAGTTGTTGCACGAGTTGCTGGGTGTTTGAGGGCGGCGCTGCGGGTTTGAATACCCGGCACCGGGTGATTTCACATTGACAAGGAGCACGACATGAAGACGAAGCTGAAGACCACGCTGGCGGCCTTGGCCGCCGCGGCCATCGCCGCACTGGGCAGCGCCAGCGCACAGGCGCAGATTTCCGACGGCACGATCAAGATCGGCGTCATGAACGACATGTCGGGCCTGTACGCCGACATCGCCGGCCCCGGCTCGGTCACGGCCGCGCGGATGGCGGTCGAGGACTTCGGTGCCGCACGCAAGGGCATGAAGGTCGAGATCGTCAGCGCCGACCACCAGAACAAGCCCGACGTCGGCTCGACCGTGGCGCGCACCTGGATCGACGTCGACAAGGTCGACGCCATCGTCGACGTGCCCACCAGTTCGGTGGCGCTGGCCATCAACCAGATCGTGCGCGACAAGAACAAGGTGTTCCTGAACTCCGGCGCCGCGAGTTCCGACCTCACCGGCAAGGCCTGCAGCCCCAACACCATCCACTGGACCTACGACACCTGGATGCTGGCCAACGGCACGGGCAGCGCCATCGTGAAGACAGGCGGCGACAGCTGGTTCTTCCTGACCGCCGACTACGCCTTCGGCCATGCGCTGGAGCGTGACACCGAAGCGGCTGTGCTCAAGGGTGGCGGCAAGGTGCTGGGCAAGGTGCGGCATCCGTTCCCGGGGCAGGACTTCTCGTCCTTCCTGCTGCAGGCGCAGGCCAGCAAGGCCAAGGTCATCGCACTGGCCAACGCTGGCGGCGACACCATCAACAGCATCAAGCAGGCGTCAGAATTTGGCATCACCAAGGGCGGCCAGAGCCTGGCCGGCATGCTGATGTTCATCACCGACGTGCATGCGCTGGGCCTGAACACGGCGCAGGGCCTGATCTTTACCGAGACCTTCTACTGGGACCTGAACGACCAGACCCGCGCCTGGACCAAGCGCTTCGCGGCGGCCAACGGCGGCAAGTACCCGTCAATGGTGCAGGCCGGCGTCTACGCCAGCGTGCTGCATTACCTGAAGGCGGTGGAAGCGGCCAAGACCGATGACGGTCTGAAGGTGGTGGCGCAGATGAAAGCCATGCCGACCGACGACCCGCTGTTCGGCAAGGGTTCGATTCGCGTCGACGGCCGCAAGATCCACCCGGCCTACCTGGTGGAAGTGAAGAAGCCGTCGGAGAGCAAGGGCCCTTACGACTACTACAAGATCCGCGCGACCATCCCCGCCGACCAGGCCTTCCGGCCGCTGGCGGACGGCGGCTGCTCACTGGTGAAGTAAGGGATCGAGCCGGCCGTGACCGAGATCTTCGGCGTCCCTACCCAGGCCCTGTTCGGGCAGTTGCTGATCGGGCTCATCAACGGCTCGTTCTATGCCCTGCTTTCGCTGGGCCTGGCGGTGATCTTCGGCCTGCTCAACATCATCAACTTCACGCACGGCGCCCAGTACATGCTGGGCGCCTTCGTGGCCTACCTGATGCTCAACAAGCTGGGCATCGGCTACTGGTGGGCGCTGATCCTGGTGCCGCTGGTGGTGGGCGCCAGCGGCGTGGTCATCGAGCGGCTGATGCTCTCGCGCCTGTACAAGCTCGACCACCTCTACGGCCTGCTGCTGACCTTCGGCCTGGCGCTCATCATCCAGGGCATCTTCCGCAATGAGTACGGCAGCTCGGGCCAGCCCTACCAGATTCCCGCGCAGTTGACGGGGGGGCAGAACCTGGGCTTCATGTTCCTGCCCAACTACCGCGCCTGGATCATCGTGGCCTCGCTGGTGGTGTGCTTCGGCACCTGGTTCGTCATCGAACGCACGCGGCTGGGCGCACTGCTGCGCGCCGCCACCGAGAACCCGCAGCTGGTGCAGGCCTTCGGCGTCAATGTGCCGCGCATGATCACGCTCACCTATGGCTTCGGCGTGGCGCTGGCGGCACTGGCCGGTGTGATGGCCGCGCCGGTGTACCAGGTCAGCCCGCAAATGGGCGCCGACCTCATCATCGTCGTCTTCGCCGTGGTGGTGATCGGCGGCATGGGCTCGATCCTGGGCGCCATCGTCACCGGCTTCGGCCTGGGCGTCATCGAAGGCCTGACCAAGGTCTTCTACCCCGAGGCCAGCGCCACCGTCATCTTCATCATCATGGCCATCGTGCTGCTGATCCGGCCCGCAGGTTTGTTCGGGAGCCAGAAATGAGCGTCGCGCCCAGCCCCACCACCGGCAGCGAGCAGCGCACGCACCTGATCGTGTTCGGCCTCATGACCGCACTGCTGCTGGTGGCGCCCGCGCTGGTGTACCCGGTGTTCGTGATGAAGGTGATGTGCTTCGCGCTGTTTGCCTGCGCCTTCAACCTGCTCATCGGTTTTGGCGGCCTGCTCTCATTCGGCCACGCCATGTTCATGGGCGCGGCCAGCTACGGCTCGGCGCACGCGGCCAAGGTCTGGGGCCTGACGCCTGAGCTGGCCATCCTGTTCGGCACCGCGTGTGCCGCGCTGCTGGGCTGGCTGGCGGGCATGCTGGCCATTCGCCGCCAGGGCATCTACTTCGCGATGATCACGCTGGCGCTGGCGCAGATGGTGTTCTTCTTCAGCCTGCAGGCCAAGTTCACCGGCGGCGAAGACGGCATCCAGGCCGTGCCACGCGGCCATCTGTTCGGGCTGATCGACCTCGAGCAGCCGCTGGCCATGTACGGCCTGGTGCTGGTGATCTTCCTGGCCGGCTTTGCCTTCATCTACCGCGTCATCCACTCGCCTTTCGGCCAGGTGCTCAAGGCCATCCGCGAAAACGAAGCGCGCGCCATCTCGCTGGGCTACGACACCGACCGCTTCAAGCTCGTGGCCTTTGTCCTGTCGTCCACGCTGGCCGGTCTGGCCGGCGCCACCAAGGCCATCGTGTTCCAGCTCGCCTCGCTGACCGACGTGCACTGGAGCATGAGCGGCGAGGTGGTGCTGATGACGCTGCTGGGCGGCATGGGCACCGTGTTCGGCCCCGTGGTGGGCGCGGCGGTGATCATCACGATGCAGAACTACCTGGCACAGCTCGGCGCCTGGGTCACCATCGTGCAGGGCATCATCTTCGTCATCTGCGTGCTGGCCTTCCGCCGCGGCATCGTCGGCGAACTCGGGGCCTGGCTGAAGAAGTCGCTGTAGTCCAGTGGACCGCTGCGTGGGTCGCCCACGGACGTTGTCTACACGGGCGCCATCAGCGACGAGCGGTGCAGCAGCACGCGGCGGCCTTCATCGCCCAGGCCGAAGACGCTGCAGGGGCCGACCTGCCGCCGTTCTTCAAGGACGCCCCAAGCTGGTGACGCTTGTGCTGCAGGTGGTGCACCGCGTCATCACGCGCCACCTGCTTGGGCAGGCCGGCAACGCCCATTACAGCGGTTACACCGACGACAGCCACCTGGCGCGCCAGGTTACGCGCGAGGCAGAGGCTTAGACCCTGTGGGACCTGACCGCCGCATGGAGGCCCATGAAGGCCATGAAGGTGCGCGCGGGCGTTTTGAACCCGCTGGACAGAGCGCCGCCGTCTTCACTCCAGAGCTACTACTCCCTGTCGACCTACAGCCCCACCTACGCCGGCGTTTGCCGCGATGTCGGCGTCCGTTCGTGCCAACCGGCCGGCGCGTGTGGTCGTGTCCGGCGAAATCAGATCAAGCGGGCGATTCCTGCTTTCCACGCCGAACATCGCAATGGCCACCACCGCCAAGGCCATTGGAATGGCGCCGATCAGGGTGATGCTGACGAGCGACGGGGGGCGCCACCTCGATGGCCACCAACGCAATGATCAGCACGCCACCGGCAGCACCATGGGGAGGTGCAACAGCACGCCCGTGGTCACCGCCAAGACGCCGAACCAGAGCCAGCGGATGGTGGAAGGCGACGCCGCCCAATTGCAGGGCTGCTGCGGCCGGAGTGGATGCGGCGGTTGCGCCTGGGGTTTCGGCTGGGGTTGCGGAAGCCGGCCGCTGCCCACTCACTTCAGCACCCCGCCAGCGGTGTCGAGCCTGCGCGTCACAGCGACCGCGCCGACACGGCGTGCCGCCCACCAAAGCAGCGCTCCGCGCGCCGCACACACCAGGCACAACGCGAAGAAGAGTCCGAAGACGATGCCCGCGTGCGACAGCGCGCCGTACACCGCAGCGGTGGCAACACCGAAGGCGACCTGCCCCTGCGTCGTGCGCGGCGTGGTCATCGGATCGGTGATCATGTAAAAAGTGAACAGCACAAAGGCCAAGCCGGTCATCGGCGCCAGCAGCGTCTGAAAGGCTTGTGGCGAGACCAGCGAGCGCAGCAGCGCCTGCGCAGCGAAAGCGGCCAGCCAGGCCAGGATCAGGGGTATGCGTTTGGTGGCGCGCCAGTTCAGGAACGAGCCGCTGCAAACGATGAGCAGCGGCAGCACCGCATCCAGCGAGCCCGAAACGTTTTCGGTGAACTGGTAGGGCTGAACCACGCCGACCCAACCCTGAAACACCAGCAACGTGGCCGCGATGCCCAGGTTGGACGGGTTCATGAAATGCACCGTGGGTGGACCCGGTGCGGGCTGCGGCACGCGCAGCAAGACCTTGGAAAATATGGCCACCGACGCGGCGAAGGCGATAACCAGGAAGCGCTCATTGGCGTACAGCAACATGCTCACAGCCAGACCTGTGATGTGCGCGGGCAGCAGGAAATGCACCCAGCGGCGAATGCCACCCCGAAATCGAGCCTTGGCCCAGCCATTGATGGCAACCTCAACCGCCAGTTCGCACCCGTAGGCCGCAGCCAGCGCGACGAAAGGCGTGAGCCAGGCTTGCTCAAAGCCAAGCCAGGTGTGGCCCAGCAGGTTCAGCACGGTGATGGCGATGGCAAAGGGCAGCACACCGGGTCGGGCCGGCAGCGGTGGCAGGGCTGGCCGAGACATGGCCTGGGTCTTCATGGATGCTCCATTGGTTGCTTATCAGGGCTGGATCAACAACACCAGCGGCCGGCCGATCTGCAGCGTGAAGCGCTCGGTCTTGACCAGTGCACCGGCGCGCCAGCTGGCCTCAGCCTGAGCCACGTTGCCTGCGCCAGCGATGGGCCCGAGTCCGATATGAATCTCTGGGCTGCGCTTGCCCGAATGGCCATTGCCACCATCAACTTCCCTGATAAAACTGCGTCCGCCGGCCAGCGTGATCTTCACCCGCACACCGATGGCCGGCCTGGATCGCTGCCCTGCAGCCGCCGCCTCTTCGATCGTCGCCGTGTGTGATTTACCCGCCGCGTTGATCAAAAACCGAGGGCTCAAACTGACGAAGGCGTTGCCGCCCGCCGCCGCTGAAGTGTTCATGTGCAGCGACGGCGCCGCGAACTGCCTGGCCTCGACATAGTCGATGCGGCCATCCAGATCAACATCGGCCATGGCCAGGCCACGGGTCGGTGCGCTCTGCCCATGCTCGATGTGGGGCAGCCGCGGCGAGACATCAACAAAGCGGCCTGATGCGGCACGAACGAAAAACGGGTTGCGGTTGCTGCCGCTGAGGTCGCAGCCCACACCCGTGGCGTCATGTTCCATGTTGAACCAGGTCGCCGAATGTTTGAGCAGCAGGTCATTGGCCGTGGCCAACTCTTGCAGCATGGCCCAACAGCTCTTGCGCCACGTCAGGCCGTGGCCCGCCTGGCGGCCACGAACAAAGCCCACGGCCTGCAGAGCTTCCATGCTGCCGTCGTTGTCGAAATCGGCGAACTTGGCGTCCCAGGCCCAGCCGCTGCGCGACAAACCCAGCTGCTCGCTCTTGTCGATGTAGGGTGCGATGCCAGACTTGATCGCCGCCGCATCAAACTTGCCGCCGCCGCTGACAAACAGAAACTGACTCTCCTGCAGTGCCCAGCGCTCGGTGATGTTGCTGACGAAAATGTCGACCAGGCCGTCGCCGTCGATGTCGGCAAAATCGACCCCCATGCCCTTGAACGAATCGCGCCCCAGCACCTTGGAGTTGGGCTTGGTCAAGCCCTTGGCGCCCTGCATCAGTCGAAACGACAGCGCACCCTGCAGCGGGAAGCAGCCGAGCTCCTCGCGCGCTTTGGGCAAGGCGGCAGAACAGTTGATGAGCAGCCGATCGGGGCCGAAGTCGTTGGCAAAGTAGAGGTCGGGCAGTAAGTCGCCGTCCAGGTCCTGCGCGCCGATGGCCAGGGTCCAGCCGCCTGCCACCTCGGGTGCAAAGACGCCGGGTGCGTCCTTGAACTCGACGCTGGGCTGGGCGCCGCCGCGGCCACCGGCCCACAACAGGATGCGATTGATGCCGCCGTTGCTGGCCCGGGACATGGAATCCTGCATCACCGGGTGCGGGCACACCGGCTCGGTGGTGCTGGGGTCGAGAATTCGGCCGTCGTCGCAGAAATAGTTGCCGATCACCAGATCGAGATGGCCATCGCCGTCGATGTCGCTCAGCACCGCAGCGTTGGTGAACCAGCGTTGCCTGCCGGCGACATCGATCGGCCGATAGTCGACGCCGCGCGGCGGCGTACCCGACCTGCCTTGGCCGGCATCGGTGCGCAGAAACGCCACCGGCGGGCGGCCCCAGTAATAGACCAGCAGATCGGACAAGCCGTCTTCGTTGAGGTCGCCGATCAGGCAGCCCATCGGTGCCATCGTCGCGTCCATGCCCGGGGCCTGCAGCATGAAGGGCAAAAACCGCTCACCCACCACCGGCGCCACGATCACCTGGTTGATGCGGGTGTCGACGTAGCAGATGTCATCGGACTTCAGATTGCCATCGATATCGCCCAACGCCGCGGCGGCACCCACCGACGCGATCCAGGGTTGGATGTGCGCCAGATCGCGATGCACATCGCGCGTCTGGCGCAGCGCGATGCCGAAGCGGTGGTCGAGTGTCGTGCTGGCGAAGCCGAAGCGCGCCGCCACCTCACTGTTGGCAATGTGCTCACTCGGCTGGCGCGCCGCGATGCCCAAACCAGCGACAACGCACAGGGCCAGCAGTCTTGCAGCTCGAATGCCCATCTTGTCTCTCCTTCAATGCAACTCTTCGCGCTGGGCCAGACGGTCAAATTCGCGCGCACACTGCACACGAATGGCCGCACGCCAGCGCTGATAGGTGGCCAGGTCGTCGCCCTCGGGCGGCAGATGCTGGATCGCCAGCGCCGCCGCCCTGGGCAGATCCAGTCCGATGATTTCCATGCAGGCCAGTTCGGTGTGCGCGGTCGGGTTTTGTGCAAGCTGCCGGGCCTGGGCGGCGAAGACGATGCCCTGGCCCAGCGCAGCCCCTTCGTTGGCGGCAATGGCGTGGGTGCGCAAGGCCTGCAGGCCGCTGCGGTCGACGCCCCCGGCATAGGCGCAGGCCAGACCCACACCCGACCACAGATCGCCGCGGCGATGTGGCTCGAAGGCCTCAATCGCTTGTGAGATGGCCTGAACACCAGCGCCAAACACGAACCACAGGCTGCGACCCAGCCCCTGATCGAAAACCCGGGCTTGGGCAGCGTCAAGCGTACGTGGCCGCCGCTGCTGCGCGATGGATCGGCGCCAGCCGAAATAGCCGTCATGAAAGCCCCAGCCGTCGAGCGCCAACCACTTGTTGATCGACCGGTAAGGCTGCAGCGCCTTGACCGGCGACACCGGCAGCCGGGCCAGCGCCCAGCCCAGCCCGACCCAGGCCATGTACTCATGCGGGCTGGCCGGCCCGGCGACGAAGGCTGGAAACCAGCGCCGACCCGGCGTCAGGCCATCTGTCAGTGCCAGTCCCATGGCAGCGCCCTCGAAGGCAAAGCTGCGCTCGGCCGACGCCACGCGCTGCAGGGTCTGCGTCAACTGGGCCATTCCGGTGCAGCCGATGGCGGTGTTGTAGCCCAGCGCAAAATTCGCGCCGATCGCCTCCAGCCGCTGCACCACCTGCGGTGACTGCACCTGAAAACCGCGGGTGGTCACCCGAGTCTCGGCCGGTGACAAGCGAAGCGCCCGCTTGAGGGCGTGCGCCCACAGCCGGCCGGCGACCCCCGGCGCGCACGCAGGCGGCGCGTCAGAGCTGGGCTGGACGTCCCTGGCGGTGTCGGCGGCGGTGTCGATCGGGCTCGTCTTATTCATAGGGAATCAGCGCCTGCATCAGATAGTGAGGTACCTCGAGCAGCGCCCAGGCCGAACCCTTGCGCTGCATGAATTTGATGTCCTGCCGGCCCCGCGCGGTCAGGTCGAAGCTTGGGTCCGGACCGTCGCCGGTTTGTCGTCCGTACTCGAAATTCAAGCTGACACCGAAGGGGATGAATCGGTTCAAGGACATGCGGATGCACACCGCATCAAAAGCGACAAACTCGTCCAAGTAGTCGCAGCTGGCGTGGGCCGTGACGAGCCGCAATTCGCCCGCCTGCAGCTCACCCAGTGCTTGCGGCGCATGTTGGTGCAGGAACATCTCGCGGCACTGGCCCTGCCAGAGAAAATAGTTCGTGAAGTACACGTTGCCGACCAAGTTGGTCTCTTCAAACGTGACCCGGTGATGGAGCTCGAACCAGCGCTTCATGATGGGCTCGCTTGGGGCTCGGCATCGGCATCGGCATCGAACTTTGACCCGGCAGCAGCCACGGCGCTGGGTCGCGCAATCGGCTGCACACCGGCGGCATCGCGCGACGGCAGTTCGGCTTCCGTGCTCAACGCCAGCGCCACGGCCAGGTCGACCTCCTGCCCTGTCAGCCGCACCAACCCGACGGCGACCTGAAGGGTCGGGCATCTCAAAATCACGATGGGACCGGTGTGCGCTGCCTCTGGGCGGCTGGCCTGGCGCAGTGCAAACGGCCAATCGCGCCGACCGAGCTTGACCAGACATTCCGCGGCTGACCAGGTAACCAGGCAGGCCGAATCCGGCGCCAGGGCCAGGCTGGCCGCCAGATCGCGTGCAAACACCCAACGCTGTTCGCCGAGCATCAAGCGCCAGGCCTGCGCGTCGCTGTGCGCCAGGGTCTGGATATCGCAGGCCACGGCCAGGCGCGGGTGCACCACGGCCAAGCTCAGCTCGGCGCCATGCGAGAACGACACGCAATGACCGGCGATCTGTGGTGCACCATGGGCCGCATGTGTCAATTCAACCGAGGTGCCAGGTTCGCCTCTGTGTTCGCGCCCAAGCGCGCTTCCAGGTTCACCTCCCAGCGCACGGTGCAGCGCCGTGCGCGACCGGGCTTCCCGCGCGGGACCTTGGCCGACACCGACCCGGCCCTCCGCATCACCCAGCGTATCGAGCAACAGCCGGCCGGCGTAGGCTTGCAGCAGCGCCGGATCAAGCTCGCGCCTCACGCCCACGCTGCCCGCGCCGCCCGTGCCACCCGCCTCGCCCGGGTCGGCCAGCACCCGCGCCAGACGCAGTCCGGTCCAGCGTTCAACGCACTCACCGCTGTCGCTGCAGACCTCGATGTCGAAGCTGAACTCGCGGCCATCGCCCCAGGTTTGGCGGGCTACGGTGAAGTATTCACAAGCAGCATCCAGGGCGCCCAGTTCGATGCGCTGCGCCGCCACGGGCAGCACCGTATGCTGCGGGATGCAGGCCTGCAAGGCGTGCAACACGGCGTCGCGCAGCACCGGCAGTCCTGCCGCAAAATCTGCCGGCAACAGCCGCCCGTACCACGGTGGTGGATCGCCGGCCAAGGTGCGCGCCAAGCAGCCGCGGGCGTTGATTTGGTGATATTCCTTCACGCGTTGCAGGCTGGGCCCGTGGAACGTCAGGCCGCGGTACAGCAGCGGCTGCGCGGCCATGGCCGGCGCGCTGGCATCGATCTGCAGCCGCGTGGCGGGCGAGCGACGCCGGTGCAACAGGGCCGAGAAATGATCCACCGCAAAGTCGCTGGCACTGCAGCGGATGGTGGTGCGCACCGATCCGTCGACCTGCACCAGCGCTGCGCTGCGCAACACCAGCCGTTGGCCGGGTGCACAGCTGATGGCGTCGCCAATGCGCAGATCTTCGATCACCGGCAGCGCTGCGGTGCCGTGCAGGGTATCGGTTAGACATTGAGCCATCGAGACCATGGCCTCGATGGCACTGACGAGCGGGAACACCGGCACCGCGTAGGGCGCGTGGTCAAGCAGGTAACGATCATTGTCGGTGGACAGCTCGGCGTCGGCCACCAGTTCGATGCCGGGGTAAAAGACCCGGGGCCAGTCCAGGAAGCGGTGCTTGTGCAGCGTCGGCAATTCCGTTGCTGGGTCGGCCACCCGGCCGTAGCGGCCGCTGACAATGACGGCTTCACTGCGGTGGCCCGACGCCAGCAATTGCCCCAGCATCTGCAGCGCCTCGGTGCTGGCCAGCGCGCGTGTGTCGGCCCGGGCCAGTTGATCGAGCACGCCGTCCATTTTGCGGGCCATGCCCGTTTCGCCCCACGCCGACCAACAAATCGGCAGACAGCGTGTGCTCGGCGACGCCGTTGCGACGGTTTGCACGGCCTGGACCAGCCATTCATTGGCCAGCGCATAGTGGGCCTCACCGGCCAGGCCCAGCTCGCCAATGATGGAGGCGAAGACTATCAGCAGCCGCAGCGGCGGCGCGCCGCTTGCGCGCAGGCCTTCGAGCACATGGTCCAGTGAGACCACTTTGGCCAACACCGTGGCCTGCAGCTCGGCCAACTCCAGCCCCTGCAACGCCGTGGGGTGGTTGATGCCGGCTGCATGGACCACGGCGGCCACCGGGCCCAACGCACTTTGGACCTTTGTGATCGCGCTGGCGCTGGCACGCGGGTCGCAGAGGTCGGCTTGCAGGTAGACACAACGCAGCCCTGCCGCAGCCAGCGCCGCCAGGGTCGCCGCCACTTCGGGCTCTTGCGGCGGGCTGCGGCCGATGAGTGCCAGCCGGCAGCCATATCGCGCGCCAAGCCAGCGCGCCGTGGCTGCGCCGATGCCCTTGGCGCCGCCCGTCACCAAGACCACGTCACCAGGCCCTGGCAGCCATGGGTCGGTCGGCGGCGGCGGGGGGCGATACGGCGCCACACGCCTGACCTCGACCTGGTTGCCACGCAGCCGCATCTCGCTGTAGCCGCGGTTGTGGCGGCAGAACGCTTGCACGCCACGCCGCAGGGTGTTCAGGTCCAGCGTCTCATATTCCAGCACGCAGATGCGCTGCTCGGGCAGTTCGGCGCTGGCGCTGCGCAAGAAGGCGTTTGACAACTGCGCCGCCTGCAGCACCAGCAGGCCGGCTGCCGACCCGCTGCGGGCCAGATGGTGCGACACGGCCAGCAGCCGCGCCAGGATGGCGTCGCTGCGCACCGCCGGCAGGATCAGCAGCGTCGCCGGTGCAGAAGTTTCGGCCTCAAACAAACCGGCAGCGGCCTGGCGCAACGCCATCGACAAGGGGGCCAGACTGTCGTCCAGCTGCAGCCGGCAGGCCCAGGCCGCGTGGACATCGGGGCCAGGCCACTGGGTGCACAACCAGGGCTGGCTCTGCACCCGAATCCACGCTTCAACACCGGCGGGCGCTGCAGCGCTTGCGGCCTGGCCGATGATCTGACCGGTACGCAGCGCCTCCAGCTGCCTGGCAATCTCCCCGAGGCTGGCATTGGCCACGTCGGCGGTGTTGAAAGGCAAGGCCGTGATGCCGAGCCTGCGCGCCACCAGCGCCACCGCGTGCCGGGCGCGGATCGAGTTCAAGTGCAAATCGGCCAGCAGGCGCGAATCGGCGTTCACGTGCTGCGCTGGCAGGCCCGCCAGCTCACAAATCACCGTCTGCAGCCATTCGAGCGCCGAGCGCTCTGCAGGATGCGCCAGGGCGGCCGACGTGGGCTCAGCCTCCGGTGCGCGCTGCCTGCTGGCCAGCCGTGTCGGCAAGGCGGCGGCCGCCTTCAATCCACAAGGGCTGGCTAAAAAACGGGGCGTAAGGTGAAGGCCATAGGGCCGGATCAGGCGCCCGGCGTACAGCGGCGCCAGGTCAAGCTCACGCCCGCAGACCCAAGCCGCTCCGACGGCAGCCAGCAGCGGTTGCAGCGAATCGCTGAAGGTCAACACCGACAAGCAGCGCGGCCCGGCCGATTCATCCACCAGCGTACTCAAGCCGGGCCCCGATCCGGAACCGACCTCGATCAGCAGATCGACCGGGCCGAGCGACTCGACTTGGTTGAGCCCGCCCAGCGCCTGCAAAAACTTCACCGGGCTGGTGAACTGCTGCACCAGAAGGTCGGCCAGCAACTCATCTTTGAGTAGACCGCCGGTGATGGTCGAAAGCACCGGAATCAAAGGCCGGCCGAATGACAGCGTGGCCAGGTCAGCGGCAAAACGGCGACCCGCAACCAACATCAGCTGCGAATGAAAGGCCCGGTCTGTCGGCAGCCGGGCTGCCGCCACGCCGCGCCGTTCGCAGTCGCGCTGCGCCCGCGTTATCGCCGCCGTCGAGCCCGACAGCACCTGCCGGCGCGCAGCGTTGTGGCAGGCCACGTCGACGCCCTGTTGCGCGGCGAGCGCGCAGGCCTGATCGAAATCGGCCGTGATGGCCAGCATGGCCGAGTTTTCGGCGTCATCCTGCATCGCCCGGCCGCGCAAGATGGCCAGGCGGCGAAACGACGCTTCGTCGATGGCGCCAGCGGCATGCAGGCCTGAGATTTCACCGAAGCTGTGGCCCAACACGACATCCGGCCACAGCCCGAACTGGCCCAGCAGATGCAGCGAAGCGATGCAGGCTTCGGCCAGCAGCGGCTGCAGTGTGGCGGTCGGGATGACGCCGCCCGCATCGGCCACCCCGGCAGCATCAGCCGCGACGATGCGCCCCAGCGACGCAGCCAGGAACGGAAAGCGTGCCGACCAATCGTCGGCGTTCAGCGCCAGTTGCAACCCCTGGCCGGGGAACAGAAACGCCAGCACCGGCGTCCGTGCAACGGGCGCCGACCATGACCAGCGCGACTCGATGACACGCGTCGGCTCGCCGCCTTCAGGGCTTGGCGAGTGGTGCATCGAGCCGTGCATCGAGCCGTGCATCGACACGCTCAGTGCAACACAACCTGCCTCCAGCGCCTGCGGCGAATCGGCCACCACACATGCACGCCAGGTGGGCGCCGCGCACGCTTGCGGCCGACATGCTGCCGCCAGGTCGGCGAGCTCGGCGCGCGACAGCGTGGCTGCGTGTTCCTTCACCCGTTCCAGCGCCGTCAGCAGCTCGGCCCGTGTGGCCGCCTGCAAGGTGATCAGTTCACCCGGCAGCCGACCTTCAAGAACCGTTGGGACGGTCGTTGGGTGATGCGTCGAACCGGGCCCAGCCCTGGCTTGCCGTGTGCGCCGGGCATCGGGCTTTGGCCCTTGCAACACCACATGGCAGTTGACGCCGCCAAAGCCGAAGGAATTGACACCGACGACCAACGCCTGGGCGTGTTCAATCTCCTGAGCCGCACGTGGAATGCGCAGCGCCGCAGCCACCTCGGCCTGATCAAGGATGGCATGCGGATGGTGGCAGCCGCTGGTGGCCGGAACCACACGCTGCTCGATGATCGCCAGCGCCTTGATCAGCCCGGCCATGCCGGCGGCGGCCTTGGTGTGGCCGATGTTGGCCTTGATCGACCCCACCGGCACCGGCCGCCGGCCCCGGCCCGGCTGGCCGACCAAGCGCGCCAGTGCCTCAATTTCGACCGGGTCGCCAGTGGGTGTGCCGGTGCCATGGGCCTCGAAGTAGTCGGCGGCCGCAGGATCCAGTGCAGCGCTGTCCCAGGCCCGGCGCAGCGCCAACAGCTGCCCGCCCGGCGTCGGCCGGGTCAGGCCGCCCTGGCCGTCGGTGGACATGCCCACACCCTGAATCCAGCCCAGCACCGGCCAATTCCGCTGCTGCGCAAAGGCCTGGCTCGCCAGCACCACACAGCCACAGCCCTCGCCTGGCCAGAAGCCGTTTGAATCGCGGTCAAAGACGCGCATGGCGCCGCGCGCCAGGGCGCCGTTGCGCGCAAAACCGACCAGCTCGAACGGGTCAAGACTCAAGTCAACCGCGCCCACCACCACACAATCGACAGCGCCGGCCTGCAGTTTTTCGCAAGCCGTGATGACCGCCACCAGCGACGAGGCGCAGGCGCCGTCAACCGCGTGCGCGCCGCCGCGCAAACCGAAGTGGTTGGCGATTCGTCCGGCGATGGTGTTGGACAGCGCGCCGGCCAGACTGTCTTCGTCGGGCGCCGGAAAAGGCGACTTGAAGTGTTTCTCGAACCCGTCCACAAACGACTCAAGTTCTGCCCCGGCCAGGTGTTCGGCCGCCGCCTGGCGGGCCTGACGTTCAACATAGGGCCAGCGATAACGCAGCAGGTTGGCGCGGCTGAACTCGCCCGTCAGGGTGTTGGCAACGATGACCGCGGTGCGGTCTTTGAGCAGCTCGTCTTGGCGCCAGTCCGAAGGCAACTGCGCCAGGGCCCGGTCCGCCACATCCAGCGCCAGCCAATGTGCGATGTCGGTCGCTGCATACGACGACTGTGGAACCAGGAAGCGCTGGCGATCGAATGCATAACCTTCAAGCAGCGCGGCCTCTATGGGGTAGATGCTGTCGGCATCGTCTGGCTCGCGCAGGTAGTCGGCCACCGGCAGCCGCTCCGGCGGCAGGCGGCGAAAGCACTGGCGGCCGTGCAGTGCCAATTGCCACAACTCCTGCGGCGAGCGCGCGTCCGGAAATTCGCAGGCGGCGGCCACCACAGCGATCGGCGCGGGCATATCCCTCTCTCTTTCTGCAATCCAGCTTGAGCGAAATGGCGGGCGCAGCGCCAGTCAAGGCCGCGCTTCCTCAGGCTGCAAAAACGCAGCCCGTCCTTTACGCCGCCCCGAAACAAGTGGCCGGCAACCGCGCGACGGAGGTTCCAACACCAATCGCACCATCAACGCGAGATTCTTGTTCGCGCAATTGAAGGGCACTGCTAATGGGTGGCCCCTCAATTGGTGTCTCAGTATTCATTGGCCTGGCCGGCCTCGGATTTACGTCCGGCGCCGCGCTGCGGCCAGCCCAAGAAGCCCAGCACACAACAGTGCGAGGGTAGGGGGCTCGGGCACAAAAATAACATTCCCGTCAACCAAGATACACTGGACTGGGTTTCCAATACCCCGCTGTGCATTCCTGAAACAGTGGTTCAGACCCGTGGTTTCTTCATTGCCAATGGCATTATGAAACGGTGTCAGATCAATGGTCGCGCCACCTCCCAGCTGTGGCAGATGGAGACCAGGGAAATGGCGCGTACCGGGGTTCTCGGGCAGTTTGATGCCGGTCAGGTATTCGTAGGTTCGAATACCAATACCAAGGTCGAACGGACATTTTGTCATGAAAAAGTTGGGACCTTCTTCCGGGAACTGTGGTTTTGCAGTGAGCGTATGAGACCAGCACCCTCCGACAGACCTTATTGGCAGGCTACCGATGTCAGCGAAGAAGTCGTTTGCCCCAGATCCGTTCACTTCTGAAAAGTTAAACCTTAGGAACAGGTCCATCATGGAGTCAAAGGTACCTTCAGCGGCGTCATCGAAATTGTCTTCTTTCTCGTGGTTTATGAGCATGCGGCCCAACGAGTCGCGGTTTGGATCCAGGCTAACCAGAATGTTGAATAACGAAGCGCCTATCGACACCGGATTTGCGCTTCTCAATGAAAGCGCGGTCATCTGGATGGAAATTTCATCGAAATCACCGACCCGTGGCAGGATGGCCTCTTCCAGCCTCCGCACAGTGGTATCCGCCGTTCCGGAGATAAAAGGGGTTGATCGGCACCCCTTGAAAACCAACAACGCCCAATCCAGACGGCGTGCGACCAGTGAGGTCAAATGCCGAACCAGTTATCGTTTCAAAGTAGTCGAGCCCCGGAAAGACATTCGTTGTGGCGGCATTTGCGGCACCCAGCGGCATCACCGACGAGAAAACAACCCAAGCGACCAATCGTTTCGTATTCATGACGAGAGTGCTCCAGGCTTTGCGGATCCACAAGCCAAGGTGGCAGCAACCGGGCAAACGGCAAACTTGCGATTCATCATGGTCTCCCTCGGCAGCGCCTGCCTGTGCGCGAGCAAAAACGCCCGCATTCAAAGCCCACGCATAAATCGCACCACGAACCCGGGACGCAGGCCAAGCGACGCATAAGATGCCGCATTCCTGCATTCCTGCATTCCCGCATTCCTGCATTCCTGCATTCCCGCATTGCCGCATCGCCTGAGCACTGGAGCAAGGATCATCCATCGTGCATCGGTTGCAACCACCATCCGCAGAGGCGCTTCGCGCCACGCTGGCCGTTGAAGTGCATCGGTCCGGCGAGTTGCGCGTGGTCCATCGCCTGCATGCGGTACTGCTGGTCAGCGTGGGTTGCAGCTGCTACCAAGTCGCAGACTGGTTTGGTGAAGACCCGCGCAGCGTGGAGCGCTGGGTCCATGCCTACGAGCAGCATGGCCTGGCCGGTTTGCGCGAACAGCATCGCGCGGGCCGACAGTCCCGGCTCATGCCTGAGCAGTTGCAGCAACTGCGCCTGGAGTTGGGGGTCGACCCGGACCAGGCTGGCTACGCCCAGGTGCGCTGGAGCGGCAAACTGCTGGCGCAGCATCTTGAGCGCCGCTACGGCGTCGAATTCAGCCAAAGGCAATGTCAGCGCCTGCTGCAAAGCCTGAAGCATTGACCCCACCTATGCGGCACATCTTGTGGCGCTTGCAGGCCGAACCCGTGTTCACTGCGGATTGCCGCGCGGCCGGCTGTAAATTTTCCCGACACGATTGACAAATTGAAGTGGAGATTCACGCTACGCCGCCTTCATCAGGCGCGACCCGGCCGACGGCTACCCGACCCTTTTTCTGCGCAAGGAAAATGTTGCCGCTGATGTAAAACCGCCTTTATTTGCTGGCGAGGTGGCGACGTTCGGCGGTGCTTGGTGAGTGCCCCTTTGCGCCAGGCAGGGCTTGCCGGGACGAGCGCAATCATCGACTGCTGTTCGGCAGCTCAACGCCTTTGGCCGAAGAACGCAATGATTGGCCAGCGCCGGGCCAGTGCCGGGCCGGTGATGCAGCGGCACCGTTGCTCAAGCGCTTTGCCGTCGTCGGCCGTCCTCAGGCGTCGGCTTTGACAAAGACGACCTGGGACGCATCGGGCGACAAGGCGGGTTGTGAACAGTCGATGCCGTCGCAGCGGCTGAGGTTGCGCAACTCACCAGAGCCGCGTTGCAGCATGACGTCGGTCCACTCGATGGTGCGCGACAGGCCCTGCCGCTGCTGTTTGCGCACCAGCAGGCGCAGGTCGCCCCGGCCACGATCCTGAGAGCGGATCTGGCTCAGCAGCAGATCCTGATCGGGGGCCCGCCGGTCGAAGGGCAGGGTCGCCAGCGTGCCTGTCGCCAGCGACAGTGCGGCCAGCGGCGCCGCGCCATCATCCAGGAGCACGATCAGTTCATCGGGCGCGCGGCTGTCAAATCCCACCAGCTTGGCCACCCCGCGCACCGAGCGCACGGCCACGGGTGTCGCAAGCGCGGCGGGCACGCGAAAGACAGTCCGATCGGCGAGCGCGAAGACGCTGCCGTCGGCGACGCCAAAAACCGGTGAGCGAAAGCTGCCGCTGCTCGTCCAGCGCAACGGCGCGGCGCCGCCGATGTCGCACACCCAGATGCTGCCCGGCGTCGCCTCGCCGTCGCGCAGCTGGCCCGGGGCCGCCGAAAGCCCGCTGATGCGCAAGAGCTTCGCCACCAATGTCTCGGCACTCCGCGCGGCGATTGCTGCCGTGGCCAGCCCGGCAAGGAGCAGGGCGCGGCGCGAGGGTGAGTTGGGTGCGGTCATGGTCGGGCCTCACGTGCAGTGGTGCGTCTGGCCCCCGAGGGCTCGAACAGGGTCGGGATGATCGCGTCGAAGCCCAAGACCTCGATCGACAAGGCCTCGGCCCGCGGCTGTGTGATCAGCGAGCAGCGCTGGCCATCGGCGCTGCGCAGCAGGAAGGTGACGCCTTCCTTGCCTTCCCACACCAGCCAGGCGGCCTCGCCCGCTAGCAAGGTGCGCGAACCGGCGGCAGCGAGGCGGGCGAGTGACTTGTCGGCAATGACCACGCCGTAGTTGACGGGCAGGAGCAAGACCTGCACGGCCACCAGGAAGGCCAGCAGCGCGCGGCCAGCCCGCAAGGCGGGGCTGGGTTGCTCCCGGCAGAGCAGCGGCCACAGGAAAGCCATGGAGGTCAGGCAGGCGGCGACCAGCAGGCTGAAGTAGGGCGCCTTGAGTGAGTCCTGGTGCAGCAGGGCCACCAGCCATGAAGGCTCTGCGGGCAGTCTCGGCGCGAGCAGCAGGTCGTTCAACAGGAAGCACTGCCGCATCACGAACTGGATCGTCACCACCGCGAACACGATGCCGGCCAGTGTCAGCCGCGGCGGATGCATCAGCCAGCCCGCTGCACGCGCACGCCATCCGACCGGCAGTGCACGCCAGAGCAGCGCGCCCAGCAGCGCCGGCAGCAGCAGCAGCAGCACGATGCTGGGCACGGCAGAGACCAGATAGACGACGAAACGTGCGCCGGTGAACAGGTAGCGCTCGTCCAGCACCGCCAGGTCGGTGGCCACGCCGACCGTGGTGAGGTGAAAGCGCAGCGCCAGGTAGCCCAGCAGGTAGAGCAGGAAGCTGCCGACGACGGTGTACTGCATCCAGTGGCCAGCCAGCGACTTGACGCGCTCGGCCACTTCGACGAGCAGGCTGGTCATCGCAAGCTCACCGCGCGAGCAGTGTGAAGGGCGCCCAGTAGAACGGGTGGCTGGTGGCGCGGGTGTTCATCAGCTGCAATGACGCCAGCCGGGACGCCTCGGCGGGCGGCTTGTCGCGCGCGGCATCGTAGAAGGCCTGCATCCACAGCGCGGTGGCCTCTGAGTTGACCTGCCAGTGCGAGAGCAACAGCGCGCCGGCACCGGCGTAGAGCAGCGCGCGCGACATGCCGAGCACCTCGTTGGCGTGGGTGGTCTGGGCACGGCCGGTCTCGCAGGCGGAGAGCACCACCAGCCGGTTCTTGCCCAGGGGCAGGCCGAACATCTCGGCCGCCGTGAGGCGGCCGTCATCGCCACCCCCCGCTGCCAGCTTGAGGTGCGACAACATCGGCTCGCCGGCATCGAAGTTTCCGTGCACGGCCAGGTGCAGCACATCGAAGCCACCCACCAGCGACTTGACTTCGTTCTCACGCGCCAGGGCGTCGCTCTGCACCTGGCTGCGGCCCGGGAAGAGCCGGCCGATGGTCCCGACCTCCTGCGCGGCGCCACGGATGCTGGGGTCGGCCATGGCCAGCACGCGCGCGCCGGCCAGCGCGTCCGAGCGACGCAGGCCCAGCAGCACGGTGGCGCTGGGCGCGTACGAGATCTGGAAACGCTCGCCGAAGAAGCGGCCGTTGCCGGGATTGCGCAGGGCCTGGAAGGGCAGGCCGGCCAGGTCTTCGTGCGGAAGGATGACCAGCCGCTCGCTGCGCAGCCGCTGCAGCGCGGGCTGGACCAGGAACAGGAACAGTTCGCCCGCGGTGCCGTCGTCGAAAGGCGTGTCGGCGTTGCGCAGACTGCCCGCGAGCGCTGCCACCTTGCGCATGAGTTCGCTGCGCGGCAGAAAGACATTGCGCACGAACACCGAGTCGGGCGTGATGTGCCACAGGATGACGGCACTCTCCGTCACCAGGTATTGCAGCGTCTCGTAGCCTTCGGCGCGCATTGAGGCCTGCAGCGCGGCCAGGCTGGCCGGTTTCGAATCGACCAGATCGGCCAGCCGCGGCGCCAGGGTCGCGATGTGCTCGAGCACGGTGCGGTAGCGGGCTTCATCGGCCTCGACGCGGGCCCCCAGCGCGCGCGCACCGGCGCTCTGACCGCCCATCTCGAACAACTGGCCCTGGGCGTCGGCGATGCGTGCGCGCAAGGTGGCGAGCTCGGCGTACAGGCGCTGCTCTTCGCCGCCCTGCAGGCCGATGCGGCGGCTGGCCAGCAGGTCGGCCAGGGCACGCGAGCGCGAGCGCTCGAGCATGTCAAAGGCCTCGGCCGGGCGCTGCTGCTGCAAGAGCTGCAGCACCGCCGCGTAATAGACGTTGATGCGGTTCTCCATGAAGCTGCCACGGCTGCGTTCGTCGCGCAGCGAGCGGCGATCGCGCTCCAGCGCCGCCACCGCCTTGCGGTACTCGGCCAGCGCGGCGACGTTGCGCCCTTGCATCTCGTGCGCAAGGCCCTCGGTGTATAGCGAGGTGGCTTCGCTGCCCTGTGCAAATCCGCCAGCGGCCTGTTCCCGCCGCCTGCTCTCTTGCAGCAACGCCAACATCTGCGGTGGCATCTCGCCCGCCGGCGCGATGAAACGCTCGCTGACCAGCACGTCGCTGGCCTGGCGCGGGCGGAAGATCTGCGCCTGACCCAGCGTCTGGTCGAAACCCTGCCTGGACTTGGTCAGAGCACGGCGCGATTCGATGCCGCCCAGCATCTCTTCGGCCTGCCGCACGAGCCCGGCATGACCCAGTTGCCGGGCGATGTCCTGCGCGCGCTGCATGTCGGCGCGCGACAGATCGAGTGCTTTGAAGCAAGGCTCGAAGGAGCGCTGGAAGTCGCACTCCTCGGCAATCTTGAGGTACACGTCGGAACGATTGAGGTGGGCGTAAAAGCTGGCCATCGGGTCGGTGGCCTGGGCGGCGACCGCCACTTCGCGGGTCAGCGTGTCGGCCGCGCCGGGCAGGTCGCGCTGGGCGATCTGCACCGTGGCCAGCACATCGAGCGCGCGCGCCAGCACGTCCTTGTCGTTCGCGCTCTCGGCCAGGCGCAAGGCGCGCTGGGCGTCGTCGAAGCCCTGGCCGTGCTTGTTCTGCGATGTCTCAGCCAGCGCCTTCCAGCTCAACGCATCGGCCTGGTAGCCCGTGTGACCCGCACGCTGCGCGGCCTGCAGGGCCTGCTCGTAGTAGCCGATGGCACGTGGCCATTGCGACTGCATGCGCCACACCGTGCCCTGCTTGGTCAGGCCCAGGGCCAGATTCTTCCAGTCGCCGCGCTCTGCCAGGGCGCGGTTGCTCTGTGTCAGTTCGGCGTCGGCGCGCGCCAGGTCGGGGCGCCGCGAATGGAAGTCACCGGTCTGACGGAAGTGGGCCACCGCCTCGTCCATCCGCCGGATGGCCTGCTGCTGCAGCGCGATGGGGTCGACCTGAGCCTGCGCCTGCGCCTGCGCCGGCAGCGCGCCGGCAGCGAGCAGGCCGAGGGCCGCGAGGGCCGCGAGGGCCGTGCGGACCACGCTCAGCGGCACACGTTGTAGCAGTAGCACAGGCGGTCCTCGTACACCTTGTACTTGCGTGTGCAGGCTTCGGTGGCGGCGTTGGACGAAGACTTTCCGGTGCCGGCAGCAGGCTTGTCGCGCGCCGCCGCTTGCTGCTGCTGCGACACCGCCTGCATCCACATCGCCTGCTGGCGCTGGTACTCAGCCTCGTCGGCGTACCAGCGCTCGAGCGCCGGTGGCTCGCTGCTGAAGACCAGGTAGTAGGGCACGAAGCCCTTCCAGTATTCGTGCAGCGAGTACTTCCAGACCATCTTCTCCGACACGAACTGGGTCTGCGAGGGTTCACCCAGGAGCGTCTTGACATCCGCCACGCTCATGCCTGGCAAGAGGCGGTTGGTCTTGGCAACGGAGTTCAGGCCGCCGCCGGTGCCCGCGCACGCACCCAGCAGTGTGGCGGACAGGGTGATCAGAATCGTCAGCAGCAAGCGCATGAGGCTCTCCCTGAAAACGGTATGACCCATGCAGCGTACGCCCTTGCCGGAACGCATCAATCCCCAGATTGACGGAGCGCAGGATGTCCAGGCCGTCGCGCTGCGGCATGGCGATGTCCAGCAGCACGACGTCCATGCCGCCGCCGCCGCGCACACACAGCAGGGCATCGGGGCCGTTGGCCGCCTCGGCGCACACCCTGATGTCGGGTGCATCGGCGAGCAACTGCCGAGTGCCCTGGCGCACGATGAGGTGGTCGTCACAGACGAGAACGCTGATCATGGCGGTGCCGATTCCGGCAAGGGCATCACCAGGCGCACGCGCGTGCCTGCGCCGGGTGTGCTGTCGATGCTGTTCCGGCCGCCGAAATGCCCGGCACGCTCGCGCATGCCGGTGACGCCAAAGCTGTGCGGATCGGCCAGCGCTGCAGCCGCAGCACCCACGCCGTCGCCGCGCACGTCGATGTAGAGCACGGGTTCGGGTGGGTCGTCCACCGCGATGGGCAGTTGCACGCTGCGCGCGCGGGCGTGACGGGCCACGTTGCTCAGCATCTCCTCGAAGATGCGGAACACGGCGATCGCCAGCCCACCGGTCGGCGGCACCACCCCGGCGGCCACATGCACTTGCATCGTGGCGTGGAGTTCGCTGCTTTCGATGAACTCCTGCGCCTGCCATTCCAGTGCGGCCCACAGGCCCTGGTGGTCCAGGATGCTGGGGCGCAGGTCGGTGCTGATGCGGCCCACGTTGTCCACGGCGGTGTCGATCAGCCGCCCCATGCCTTCGCACTTGGCCACCAGCGGGTCGTTGCGCGCCACGCGCCGGACCAACCAGTGCGTGTCCGTCTTCAGGGCTGGGTGATGTCGACGAAGGTCACGACCGCCCCCTTGACCTCGCCATGCTCGATCACGGGGTAGCTGCTGTACTCGGCCGGAAAGCTGCTGCCGTCGGCGCGCCACAGCACTTCGTCGTCGATGCGGCAGTGAAGCCCACGGCGAAAGGCGTTGAAGATCGGGCAGTCACATTCGGGGTATTCCCGCCCATCTGCATGCGTGTGGTGCACCAGTTCGTGCATGTTGCGTCCCAGCACTTATTCGGCGCTCCAACCCAGTGCCTGCGCCGCCGCACGGTTCACGAAGGTGCACCGCCCGGCTCAGTCGATGCCGAAGATGCCCTCACCAGTGCTTTCTGGCAACAAGGGCGCCTTCGGCCGCGCATCCTGGCTCAACACGGGAATGTTGTCGGTGCCGGTGCGCAGCACGGGTGCCTGCTGCATCACCAGTTGCGGGGGTGACGTCCTGGCCAACTCACAGCCTATGGACAGGAAGGGATGAATTCCGATCCGGCCGATGGTCCCTGTGGCGACTGACGCTTCAGCGGCCATAGACGCGACACAACTCTGCCAGCCGACTGGCATGCCAGGGCTGCACCTGGTTCCAGCGGAATCGCCAGCCCCACCAGCCACTCTCCTGACCAGGGAAGTTCATGCGGCACTCGGTGGGCAAGGCCAGCACGTCTTGCATTGGGTGCACGGCCGTGTCGGCCACGCAGGCCATGGCAGCGCGTATCAGTGTCCAGGGCATGTCGTGGCCGTCGGTGGCCAGGTAGCCTCGCGCGAAATGCCGTTCCTTGTCGCTGGCGCTGGCCCACCAGCCGGCAGTGGTGTCGTTGTCGTGCGTGCCGGTGTACACCACCGTGTCGGGCTCGTGGTTGTGGGGCAGGAAGCGGTCGGTGGCGTCGCCGGCAAAGGCGAACTGCAGGATTCGCATGCCGGGGTAACCGAAGCGCTTGCGCAAGGCGTCCACATCGGGTGTTATCACGCCCAGGTCTTCGGCGATGATGGGCACCGGCCCCAGTGCTTTGCTGATGGCCTTGAACAGCGGTTCGCCGGGCCCCGGCACCCACCGACCCTTGACGGCCGTGGGCTCGCTGGCTGGAATTTCCCAGTAGCCGGCGAAGCCGCGGAAGTGGTCGATGCGCACGATGTCCACCAGCTCGAAGCTGCGCTTGATGCGTTCCACCCACCAGGCATAGCCGTTTTTGGCGTGTTCGGCCCATCGGTACAGCGGGTTGCCCCAGCGCTGGCCGGTTGCGCTGAAGAAATCGGGCGGCACACCGGCCACCACGGTGGGGCGGCCTGTCTTGTCCAGTTCAAACAGCTGCTGGTTGGCCCACACCTCGGCCGACAGGTAGGCGATGAAGATGGGCGTGTCGCCGATGATCTGCACGCCCTTGCCGTTGGCGTAGGCCTTCAGCGCGGCCCACTGGCGAAAGAAGCGCCACTGGCAGAACTGCCAGAAGTTGATGCGCTCGGCGTGTTGTACGCGCGCTGCCGCCAGCGCGGCCGGCTGGCGCTGGGCCAGGCCGGATTCCCATTCACACCAGTCTTGCCAGTCGCAGTTCTCGCACAGGCTCATGAACAGCGCGTAGTCGCCCAGCCATGTGGCCTGTTCGGTCAGGTAGCGCTGGTAGTCGGCGCGCTGCTCGGCAGTGCCGTTGGCTGCAAAGCGCGCAGCGGCCTGGGCCAGGCGCTGCATGCGGTACGGGTGCATGACGGCATAGTCGATCTGCGCCGCGGCCACGCCTGGCGGCCCGCCAGCTGGTGGTGCAGAGCCGTTCAAACCTGGCACCGGCAGCAGGTCGTTAGCGTCCAGCCAGCCCAGCTGGTGCAGGTCGGCCAGGTCGATCAGCAGCACGTTGCCGGCGAAGGCCGAGTTGCTCATGTACGGCGAATTGCCAGGCCCGATACCCGCCAGCGGCAGCACCTGCCACAGCTTCTGGCCGCCGGCCACCAGCCAGTCCACGAAGTGATAGGCCTCGCGCCCCAAGTCGCCGCTGCCATGCGGGCCTGGCAGTGAGGTTGGGTGCAACAGCACGCCGCTGGCGCGTTCGAATCGCATGGTGTTCAGTTCCTGGTGTCGGCTGATGGGGTGTTTATAGAAAAAGCGCGTGGGCAAAAGGCGTTCAGCCTGCCGCTGGCGCTCAGGCCGGTGAGTCTGGCGCCGAAACGTCGCGAAGCAGCATCACGCTGCGCGCCGCCAGCGTGAGGGGCTCGTCGGCCTTCAGGGCGTCAGACGGGTTGTCGCCCCGACCCGTGGCCTGTGTGCTGTCCAGTTCCACCAGCCAGCGCCCGGGCGGCAGGTCGAAACCGGCGTTCATGTCGCGGCCGTTGACCAGCAGCAGCAGCGGTTGGCCCCCGCGCCCGGGTGTGCCAATCCACGCGCCCATGATGCGCGACATGCGGTTTTCCCACTGCTGCGGCGTCATCGGCTCGCCGCTTCGGCGCAGCCAGGCCAGGTCTTGCCGGCCCAGCGCGTCGGGCAGGCCGGTGTACCAGCGCGGCGCCAGCGGCAGCAGGCGGCGGCGCAGCGCCAGCAGGTGCGCGGTGTAGCTGATCAGGTCCTGGTCGGCACTGGCCCAGTCGATCCAGGTGGCCTCGTTGTCTTGGCAATATGGGTTGTTGTTGCCGTCCTGGCTGTGGCCCAGTTCGTCACCCGCGCACAGCATGGGCGTGCCCTGCGACAGCAGCAGCGTGGCCAGCAGCGCGCGCTTCAGGCGCTGGCGGCGGGCCAGCACCTCGGGGTCTGTGGTGGGGCCTTCCCAGCCGCAGTTCCAGCTGAGGTTGTGCCCATGGCCGTCGCGGTTGTCTTCCCCGTTGGCCTGGTTGCGGCGCATGTCGTAGCTGACCAGGTCAGCCAGCGTGAATCCGTCGTGGCTGACGATGTAGTTCACGCTTTCCAGCGGGCCGCGGTGGCGGTGCTGGAACACGTCGCTGCTGCCGGCCAGGCGCAGCGCCATCTCGCCACGCGTGCAGTCACCGCCCAGCCAGAAGGCGCGCGCGGTGTCGCGGAAGCGGTCGTTCCATTCCAGCCAGCCGTTCGGGAACTGGCCCAGCTGATAGCCGTCGGGGCCGATGTCCCAGGGCTCGGCGATCAGCTTCACGCGCTGCAGCACCGGGTCTTGCAGCACCGCCTTGAAGAAGGGCCCGTCGCGTTCGAAGCCCGTGGTGCCGCGGCCCAGGGCCGGCGCCAGGTCGAAACGAAAGCCGTCGACATGGAATTCCTGCACCCAGTGGCGCAGGCTGTCCAGCACCATCTGCAGCGCGCGCGGGTGGCGAATGTCCAGCGTGTTGCCGCAGCCGCTGTAGTTCAGGTGCTGGCCTTGTTCGTCCAGCCGGTACCAGCTGGCGTTGTCGAAGCCGCGCCAACTGATCGTGGCGCCGTTGCTGTCGCCTTCGGGGGTGTGGTTGTAGACCACGTCCAACAGCACTTCAATGCCAGAGGCGTGCAGGCGGCGCACCATGGTCTTGAACTCGGTGCGCACGTCGGCGCTGCTGGCCCGCCGCGCGTCGGGGCAAAAGAAGCCCAGCGTGTTATAGCCCCAGTAGTTCACCAGGCCGCGGACCGCCAGGTGCTTTTCATCCAGCGCCTGCTGCACCGGCAGCAGGCTGACGGCGGTGACACCCAGCCGCTGCAGGTGGGCGATGGCGGCGGCGCTGCCCAGGCCGGCGTAGGTGCCTTGTTCGTGCGCCGGCAGCCCAGGCATGCGGCGCGTGAAGCCGCATACGTGGCATTCGTAGATCACGCTGTCCACCAGCGGTGTGGCTGGCGCCTGGTCGCCCTGCCAGTCGAAGGGAGCGTCGGCCACCACGCGGGCCTTGTGGGCGCCTGAAGCGTTGTCGCGCGTGTCCATGTGAAGCGGGTGCGCGGCGTCGGCTGCAAAGTGGGCGCCGGTCCAGTCAAAGCCGTGCAGCGGGCTGACGATCTCGCGCGCCCATGGGTCGAGCAGCAATTTGTGAGGGTTGAAGCGGTGCCCGCGCTCAGGCCGCCAGGGGCCGTGCACGCGGTAGGCGTAGACCAGGCCCGCGCCGGCCCCCGGCAGCCAGCCGTGCCACGCGTCGCCGCTGCGGCCTGGAAGCGGCACGCGTGCCACTTCGTGCAGGCCGGTGCCATCGAACAGGCACAACTCCACCCGCGTGGCGTGGGCCGAGAACACACAGAAGTTGACGCCACCTTCACGCACTGCTGCGCCCATGGGCCAGGGTGTGCCCGCCAGCAACGGCGTTCGCTGCACCGGCACGTTGGCCGCCCTGGGCGCCAGGCTGCCGTGCACCGTCAGGCCTTCCAGGACCAGAACACGGTGGCCAGCGGCGGCATGTCCAGCAGCAGCGACTGCGCATGCCCGTGCGCCGGAACGTCTTGCGTGTGCGCGGCACCCAGCGGTGTCCCCACGTTGCTGCCGCCGTAGAAGGCGGAGTCGGTGTTCAGGCTCTCGCGCCACTCGCCCGCGCGCGGCACGCCCAGCCGCAGACCGTGGTGCACCACCGGTGCGAAATTGCACAGCACCAGCAGGTGTTCACCGCCACGGCCCTTGCGCACGAATGACAGCAGGCTTTGGGCGCTGTTGCCATGGTCCACCCATTCAAAACCCTCGGGCCCGAAGTCCTGGGCGTAGAGCGCCGGGCTGGCCTTGTACAGCTTGTTCAGGTCGCGCACCAGCCGCTGCACGCCAGCATGCAGTGGCTCGTTCAGCAGGTGCCAGTCCAGGCTGTGTTCGTGGTTCCACTCGGCACGCTGCGCAAATTCGCAGCCCATGAACAGCAACTTCTTGCCCGGGTGGTCCCACATGAAACCCAGGTAGGTGCGCAGGTTGGCAAACCGCTGCCACTCGTCGCCCCGCATCTTGCCCAGCAGGCTGCCCTTGCCGTGCACCACCTCGTCGTGCGAGATGGGCAGCACGAAATTTTCGCTGGAGGCGTAGACCATGCCGAAGGTCATTTCGCCGTGGTGATGGGGCCGGTGGATGGGGTCGCGCGCCATGTAGGCCAGCGTGTCGTGCATCCAGCCCATGTTCCACTTGAAGTGGAAGCCCAGGCCGCCGGCATAGGTGGGACGGGTGACGCCGGGAAAGGCCGTGCTTTCCTCGGCCAACGTCACGGCCTGCGGGCGCTGGCCGCCCACCACTTCGTTGGTGCGTTTCAGCAACGTCATGGCTTCCAGGTTTTCGCGGCCACCCTGGGCATTGGGGATCCATTCGCCGGCCTTGCGGCTGTAGTCGCGGTACAGCATGCTGGCCACGGCGTCCACGCGCAGGCCGTCAAGGTTGTAGCGTTCCAGCCAGTACAGCGCGTTGCCGACCAGGAAGTTGCGCACTTCGGTGCGGCCGAAGTTGTAGATCAGCGTGTTCCAGTCGTTGTGGAAGCCTTCGCGCGGGTCCGCATATTCGTACAGGTGCGTGCCATCGAATTGCGCCAGGCCGTGAGCGTCGGTGGGGAAGTGCGCCGGCACCCAGTCCAGCAACACGCCGATGCCGGCGGCGTGCGCGCGGTCGACGAAACGCTGCAAGCCGGCCGGTTCGCCGAAACGCGCCGTGGGCGCGAACAAGCCCAGCGTCTGGTATCCCCATGAGCCATCAAAGGGGTGCTCGCTGACGGGCATCAATTCCAGGTGCGTGAAGCCCATGTCCTGCACATAGGGCACCAGGGTGTCGGCCAGCTCGTCCCAGGTCAGCCAGCGCTGGCCACCCGGGGCGGCGGGGTCTTGCACGCGGCGCCAGCTGGACAGGTGCACCTCGTAGATGCTGATGGGCGCGTCCAGCGCGTTGGCGGCCTGCCGGGCCGGCGAGGGTGGCGCCACTGGCGGCAAGGCTGCCACGATGCTGGCGGTGGCGGGTCGCAGTTCGGCGCGGCGCGCGCACGGGTCGGCCTTCAGCGGCAACAGGCGGCCGTCGGGGCCCAGCAGTTCGTATTTGTAGCGCGTGCCTTCGGCCACGCCGGGCACAAAAAGTTCCCACACACCGCACTCGCGCCGCAGCCGCATGGGGTGGCGGCGGCCGTCCCAGCCATTGAAGTCGCCCACCACGCTGACACGCTGCGCGTTCGGCGCCCACACGGCGAAGCTGGTGCCGGCCACGCCTTCAAAAACCCGTGGCGTGGCGCCCAGCATCTCGTAGGGCCTCAGGTGCGACCCCTCGGCCAGCAGCCACATGTCCAATTCGCCCAGTACAAGGCCGAAGCGGTAGGGGTCTTCCACCGTGGTCTGGCTGCCGTCCTGCCAGTTCACCAATAAGGTGTACGCGCCTTCGGCGGGCACCGGCCCTTCGAACAAGCCGCCTGCATGTCGGCGCTGAAGGGCCCATGGGGCCGTTGTCGAGCCCGCGATAACGGCATGCACCGCCACCGCGCCCGGCAGGTACACCACCAGCTCGGCACCACCTGCAGCCACGGCATGCCGGCCCAGAACGGCAAAGGGGTCGCCATGGCGACCCGCCAGCAGGGCTTCGGTGTCGGTGGCGCTCAGCATGCAAGGCCGCCGGTTGCGGCGCGGGCGCGGTAGGGGCGTTGGGTGGTCACGCCTTGGGCTGCAGGCCCCACACCTGCGTGGCGTACTCGCGGATGGTGCGGTCTGAAGAGAAGAAGCCCATGGCCGACACGTTGATGATGGCTTTGCCGGCCCAGGCGTCGCGGTCGCGGAACAGCGCGTCCACGCGCGACTGCGTGGCCAGGTAGCTGTCGAAATCGGCCAGCAGCAGGTAGCGGTCGCCACCCCACAGCAACGAATCAACCAGTGCGCGGTAGCGGCCCGGTTCTTGTGGGCTGAACGCGTCGCCGGCCACGGCGTCGAGCACGGCCTTCAGGCGCGGGTTGCTCTCGTACAGGCGCATGGGCTGGTAGCCGGCGGCGCGCCGCGCCGCCACCTCGGCGGTGGACAAGCCGAAGATGAAGATGTTGTCGTCGCCCACCTGCTGGCGGATCTCGACGTTGGCGCCGTCGTCGGTGCCGATCGTCAGCGCGCCGTTCAGCGACAGCTTCATGTTGCCGGTGCCACTGGCTTCGGTGCCGGCGGTGGATATCTGTTCCGACAGGTCGGCCCCAGGCATGATGATCTCAGCCACCGAAACCCCGTAGTTCGGAATGAACACCACCTTCAGCCGGCCGCCGATGCGCGGGTCGTTGTTGATGACCTGGCCCACGTCGTGGATGAGGCGAATGACGTCCTTCGCTGCCGCGTAGCTGGAAGCGGCCTTGCCGGCGAAGATGACGGTGCGCGGAACCCAGTTGCCGCCGTCGGCGCCCTTGGGGTCGGCCAGCATCGCCAGGTAGCGCGCCACCACTTGCAGCACGTTCAGCAACTGGCGCTTGTATTCGTGGATGCGCTTGACCTGCACGTCAAACAGGCTCGCTGGGTCTACCACCACCCCAGTGCTGGCCAGGATGTGTTCGGCCAGCCGCACCTTGTTGCCGTGCTTGACGGCCAGGAAGGCGGCCCTGAAGTCGCTGCGTTCGCGGTGCGGCGCCAGCCGCTGCAGCTGTTCCAGGTCCAGCCGCCAGCTGCTGCCAATGGTGCTGTCGATCAGTGACGCAAAGCTTGGGTTGGCCTGCGCCAGCCAGCGGCGCGGTGTCACGCCATTGGTCATGTTGGTGAAGCGCTCGGGCCACAGGCTGGCGAAGTCGGCAAAGATGGTCTGCGTTATCAGTTCAGAGTGCAGCGCAGACACGCCGTTGATCTTGTGGCTGCCCACCACCGACAGGTTGGCCATGCGCACACGGCGCTCGCCCCCTTCGTCGATCAGCGACAGGCGGCGCAGGAAGTCGTTGTCGCCGGGCCGGTGCGCAGCCGCCTCGGCCAGGAATTCCGCGTTGATGCGGAAGATGATCTCCAGGTGTCGCGGCAGCACCTGCTGCATCAAAGCCACCGGCCAGGTCTCCAGCGCTTCGGGCATGATGGTGTGGTTGGTGTAGCTGAACACCTTCTTGGTGATGGCCCAGGCAGCCGTCCAGCCAAAACCGTTTTCGTCCACCAGCAGCCGCATCAGCTCAGCCACGCCAATGGCCGGGTGGGTGTCGTTCAGGTGGATGGCCACCTTCTCGCTCAGGTTCGTCAGCCGGCCGTGTTCGGCCCAGTGGCGGCCCAGGATGTCCTGGATGGATGCGCTGGTGAAAAAGTATTCCTGGCGCAGCCGCAGTTCGCGGCCGGCGGGTGTGCTGTCGTTGGGGTACAGCACCCAGCTGATGTTTTCATACTGGTTCTTGAACTCGGCGGCGCGTGCGTAGTCGCCGGTGTTGAAGGCGTGCAGGTCGATCTGGCTGGGAGCCACCGCCTTCCATAGCCGCAGTGTGCTGACCCGCGGCGTGCCGTGCCCGGGAATCACCATGTCGTAGGCCTTGGCGCTGACCTCGCCCGCGTGGCGCCAGGTCGGCGTGCGGCTGGGGTCGGCCGCCGGTTCCACCCAGCCACCAAAGCGCACGGTGTAGGCCACGCCCGAACGCGGAAACTCCCACGGCGTGCCGTCTTCGAGCCACGGGTCGGGGTGTTCGACCTGCCGGCCCTCGACGATGCTTTGCTTGAACATGCCGAACTCGTAGCGGATGCCGTAGCCGAAAGATGGCAGCTCCACGGTGGCCATGGAATCCAGGAAACAGGCGGCCAGCCGGCCGAGGCCCCCGTTGCCCAATGCAGCGTCGGCTTCGGTGGCGGCCAGGTCCTCCAGCGACTGCGCATGCGCGCGGGCGGCTGCGCCCATCTCGCCTTTCAGTTCCAGCGCCGCCAGCGCGTTGCCCAGCGTGCGGCCGATCAGGAATTCCATGCTCAAGTAGTACACCCGGCGCGCCTTGGCCTCGCGGTCGGCGCGGTCGCTCGCCACCCAGCGTTGGGATAACTGCTCTCGCGCCACCTGCGCCACTGCGCGCATGATCTCGGCTGGCGCCGCCCGCTGGGGGTCGCTGGCCACGGTGGTCAGCAAGTGCTGGTCAACGTCGGCGGCAACGGCGGTGGGGGTGGCGGGCGGCAGCGTGGTGGTGGATGCGGTACGGTTCATGGCGCGGCCGGAGCCTCCGTGCGGAGGTCGGCGGTGTTGGGGGTGGCACGAGTGTTGCTGAAGTGCATGCGCAGCGTCAATGGTTACTTGTCTTTGCGTTAGGTAGTTTGACTACATTTTCGTTTTTCAGAAGTTCTTTGGATTTCAAAGCGCGCGGGGTTCTTTTGATTCGAACCAATGCGTTGCATATTTTATTTAAAGTAGAACATCCGTCGTAATTGTCGATAGCAGGGCTTTAAGCGGCGAACAGCGCCACTCAAAGCCTGTAATTTTGTTGCGTACAAAGTTGTGAAGGAATGGGCATGAATGCAATGGATGTTGGCCAGGGCCTGGACTTGCCGCGGCGAGCGGTGGCCTTGGTGCTGGCGGGCGGGCGCGGAAGCCGCCTGCGCAACCTGACGGACACGCGGGCCAAACCGGCGGTCTACTTCGGCGGCAAGTTCCGCATCGTCGACTTCGCGTTGTCGAACTGCATGAATTCCGGCATCCGCCGCATCGGTGTCATTACGCAGTACAAAAGCCACAGTCTGTTGCGGCACCTGCAGCGCGGTTGGGCTTTCCTGCGCAGCGAAGGCAATGAATTTGTCGACCTGCTGCCCGCGCAACAGCGCATGGACGAAGAAAGCTGGTACCGCGGAACGGCCGACGCCGTTTACCAGAACCACGACATCCTCATGGACTACCGCGCCGACTACGTGGTGGTGTTGGCCGGTGATCACGTCTACAAGCAGGACTACGCCCGCATGCTGGCCGACCACGTGGCCATGGGGCAGCAGTGCACCGTGGGCTGCATCGAGGTGTCGCGCCAGGAAGCCACCGCATTCGGCGTGATGGCCATCGACGAAGAGCGCCGCATCACCGACTTCGTTGAAAAGCCGGTCGACCCACCCTGCCTGCCCGGCAAGCCCGACCGCGCCCTGGCCAGCATGGGCATCTACATCTTCAACGCCCAGTACCTGTATGAAGCGCTGGAACATGACATGGCCGACCCCCAGTCGAGCCACGACTTCGGCAAGGACATCATTCCGCGCATGGTGAAGCTGGGCGTGGCCGCGGCACACCCGTTCGAGCTGAGCTGCGTGGGCAACAAGCCGGGCCATGCACCGTACTGGCGCGACGTGGGCACCATCGACGCTTACTGGGACGCCAACATCGACCTCACGGCCACCGACCCGTTGCTGAACATGTATGACAAGCACTGGCCCATCTGGACGCACCAGCCGCAGCTTCCGCCGGCAAAGTTCGTACACAACCAGCCCGGGCGCTGCGGCATGGCCATCGAGTCGCTGGTGTCGGGCGGGTGCATCGTTTCCGGCTCGGTGGAAAAATCGGTGCTGTTTTCCAACGTGCGCGTGCATTCGCATGCGCAGGTGCAGTGGAGTGTGCTGCTGCCCGGCGTGCAGGTGGGCCGCAGGGCCACGCTGAACCGGTGCGTGGTGGACCGCGACTGCGTCATCCCCGACGGCCTGCAAGTGGGGCTGGATCCCGCAGCCGATGCGGCACGTTTCTACCGCACCGAAGGGGCCGGCATCACGCTGGTCACGCGCGACATGCTGCGCAAGCTGAGCTGATCAGAAACGGCACCCGATGAAGTTTTCCGCCATGAAGGCATTGCATGTGGCCGCCGAAGCGTTCCCGCTGGTCAAGACGGGCGGGCTGGCCGACGTGGCTGCAGCGCTGCCTGTGGCACAGGCGGCGCTGGGGGCCGACGTGCGGCTGCTGCTGCCGGGCTACCCCGCAGTGGTGCAAGGCGTGCAGGGCGCCAAACCGGTGCTGGACCTGGGCACGTGTTTTGGCGCCCTGCGTGTGCGCCTGCTGCAGGCGCGCATGCCTGGCACCGGCCTGCCGGTGTATGTGGTGGACGCGCCTTACCTGTACCAGCGCCCGGGCGGGCCTTACCAAGACCCGCGGTGGCAGGAATGGCCCGACAACCTGCAGCGATTTGCACTGCTGGGTTGGGTGGCCGCGCACCTGGCCGCCGGCGACGCCGACCTGGCCTGGAAGCCCGACGTGGTGCACGCCCACGACTGGCACGCCGCCATGGCCTGTGCGTACATGCAGGGCCACCCCGTCAACACGGCAGCCACGGTGTTCACCATCCACAATCTTGTTTTCCAGGGCCTGTTTCCGATGCAGGACTGGCCGCTGCTGGGCCTGTCGTCGCGCCTGCAGTCGCCCGACGGCATGGAATACCACGGCCAGTTCAGCTTCATGAAGGCCGGCCTGAACTGTGCCGACCGCATCACCACCGTCAGCCCGGGCTATGCCGCTGAAATCACCACGCCAGCATTCGGCTGTGGGCTTGACGGTGTGGTGCGCCGGCGCGGCAGCGCGGTCAGCGGCATCCTGAACGGCATCGATGACGGGGTGTGGAACCCGGCCACCGACAAGGCCATCGCCGCGCCTTACAGCGTAGGCGACTTGCGCGGCAAGCAGCAGTGCCGCACCGCGTTGCAGGCCGAACTGCGCTTGCAGGCCGACCCGCAGGCGGTGCTGATGGCGCTGGTCAGCCGGCTGACGTCGCAAAAGGGCGTGGACCTGCTGCTGGCTGCGCTGCCCAACCTGCTGCGCGCCGGCATGCAGCTGGCTGTGCAGGGCACTGGCGACGCCGCTTTGGAAGTGGCGCTGTTGCAGGCCCAGCTGGCCAACCCGGGGCGCGTTCACGTGCACGTGGGCTACGACGAAGAGCGCGCGCACCGGCTGGTCGCGGGTGCCGACCTGATCGTGGTGCCATCTCGCTTCGAGCCCTGCGGGCTGACGCAGTTGTATGGCCTGCGCTACGGCACGCTGCCTTTGGTGCGGCACGTTGGCGGCCTGGGCGACACGGTGCGCGAAACCGCCAGCCCGGCGGGGCCGGTCAACGGTTTTGTCTTCGATGAAGCCACACCCGCCGCGCTGGAACAGGCCGCGTTGCGGGCGGTGCAGCTGCACCGCAATGCTGCGGCCTGGCAAGAGCGTGTGCTGGCGGCCATGTCGCAAGACTTGTCGTGGCGTGAACCGGCGGCGCAGTACTTGAACCTGTATGGCGGAGCGATCGAGCAGCGCGCCATCAGCCGTTGAATGTGGGTGAAGCGGGCCGCCGGCAGGCCGGCCCGGTGTTGATCGACACACGCGCCGTGCAGGCGCTCCAGGAGGCGTTGCACCATGCAAACTGCAGCCATCCGTTGCATGAATTGCCAGAAACCGTTGACGACGCTGGCGCAGATCCGTGGGCTGAGCCACTGTGAAGCGGCGCGCTGCCGCAACCAGCACAACCAGGCAGAGCTTGAAAAGCGCTGGCGCCGTGTGGGTGCGCGGGCGGTGCAGTTGGCTGCCGACCTGCTGCCCGAAGGCCAGCCCAGCCCGCTGCTGCTGTGGCTGCGCCCCGCCAGCCGAACTTTGGTGCCGGTGACCGAAGAAGACCGCAACTTCCTGGCCATGCGCTGGCGCAAGGCGTGGGATGAAGGCATCAGCTTCGACTACGGCGGCGAAGACACGGCGGTGCAGATCCCAGACGCGGCCCAGGCGCTTTGCAGCCACTGCGCCGGCAGCTGTTGCGCCCACGGCAGCACCCAGGCCGCGTTCATCGGCGCGTCATTGCTTCGGCAGTGGATCGACGAACACCCGGGCGCCACGGTTGAAGACGCCATTGCCGACCACCTGGCCTTGCTGCCGAACCAATACATTGCGGGCCAATGTTGCTTTCAGTCAACCACCGGCTGTGTGCTGCCGCGCCAACGCCGTTCTGAGGTCTGCAACGGGTACCAGTGCGGGGCACTGCAGACGCTGGGCGCGGCCACCGCCAGCGCACCCGACACCGCAGCCGCCGTGCTGACGCGCGATGGCCGGCATCTGGAGTCTGCCGTGGTGTTTCGTCATGGCATGGCCCAGCCGCTGGATTCGATGCCGCCCGCGGACGTGCAGGAACATCCCGAAGCTTGAATTCGGCGCGGTGCGCCGCCGCCGTGGTGGGCAGGGGCTGAAGCCCCGAAGCATGGGGAGGGCAGGGATAGGCACAGTTGCCGCTTTGCGCGAATGCAGATACCGTCGCGCCGCTTCGGCAAAAGCTTGAGCCGACGTCCCCATTCACGTTTCAGGAGCACAGATGTCCAAACACAAACTCACCACCCTGGCAGCCGGCGCGCTGTTCGCGTTCGGTGTGCTGACCGCCCTGCCGGCCACAGCAGGCAAGACGCTTGACGCCATCAAGGCGCGCGGCCAGCTGATCTGCGGCGTCAACCCCAGTCTGCCGGGCTTCGCGGCTGCCGACAGCCAGGGCGTCTGGGCCGGCCTGGACGTTGATGTCTGCAAGGCCATTGCGGCGTCGGCGGTCGGTGACGCCACCAAGATCAAATGGGTTCCGCTGAACGCATCGCAGCGCTTTGCCGTGTTGCAGTCGGGTGAAATCGACATCCTGTCGCGCAACACCACCTGGACGCTGACTCGCGATGCCTCGCTGGGCCTGCATTTCACCGGCGTCACCTACTACGACGGCCAGGGCTTCATGGTGCCTTCCAAGGGCAAGATCAAGAACCCCAAGCAGCTCAAAGGCGCCACCGTGTGCGTGCAAAGCGGCACCACCACCGAGAAGAACCTGTCCGACTATTCCAAGGCCAACGGCCTGGCCATCAAGCCGGTGGTGTTTGACACGCAGGAAGCCACCAACAAGGCTTACTTCGCCGGGCGTTGCCAGGCCTACACCACCGACGCATCGGGCCTGGCCAGCGTGCGCAACAAGGAGGCCAGCAAACCCGAAGACCACCTGATCCTGCCCGAGCTGATCAGCAAGGAGCCACTGGGGCCCAGCGTGCGCCGTGGTGACGATGAGTTCTTCGCCATCGCCAAGTGGGTGGTGTTCGCGCTGATCGAAGCCGAAGAAAACGGCATCACGCAGGCCAACGTCGACCAGATGAAGTCCGACAGCAAAGACCCGGTGGTGCAGCGCATCCTGGGCACGTCGGAAGACACCGGCAAGCTGCTGGGGCTGGACAAGGACTGGGCCTACCGCGCCATCAAGGCCGTTGGCAACTACGGCGAGATCTTTGAGCGCAACGTCGGCCCTGGCAGTGCGTTGAAGCTGCCACGCGGCGTCAACAACCTGTGGAGCAAGGGCGGCCTGGTCTACGCACCCCCAGTGCGCTGAAGCCGGTCCCGTTCACAGGCTGACTGCCGACCCAACCACCGCCAAACCGCAAGCAAGCACGCATGGGCGCTCCACCCAAGATTCGACGCTGGACCTGGCGCAGCCAGGCATTCCGCGGCGTGGTCTACCAGGTGGTGGCGGTCATCGTGCTGACTGCGGCGGCGGCCTACCTCTGGAGCAACACGCTGGCCAACATGCGTGCCCGCGGCATCCAGAGTGGGTTTGACTTCATCACCCAGCCCGCGGGTTTTGGCATTGGCGAGTCCATCGTGCCGTTTGATGCGGCGCAGAGCTACGGCATGGCCTACCTGGTGGGCTTGAGCAACACCTTGCGCGTGGCGCTGGTGGGCATCGTGGCGGCCACGGTGCTGGGCACCTTGATCGGCATCGGCCGCCTGTCGCGCAACTTCCTGGTGCGCAGCCTGTGCGGCGCGTACGTGGAGGTGACCCGCAACATTCCGCTGCTGCTGCAGTTGTTCATCTGGTATTTCGCGCTGACCGAGTTCCTGCCGCCCATTGAAGAAGCCCTGCAACCGGTGCCGGGCACGTTCTTCAGCAAGAACGGCTTTCAGTTCGCTTTGCCGGTGTGGGCGCCCGGCCATTGGGGCACGGTGGGCGGCTTGGTGCTGGGCGCCGTGGTGGCGCTGTTCTGGCGCCGAAGCGCCCAGGCGCATTTCGAAGCCACAGGGCAACCACGCGCCGTATTGCTGCCCGCGCTGGCACTGCTGGCCCTGGGCGGGCTGCTGGGCTGGTGGGCCGGCGGCGCACCGGCCGGGTTGGACATTCCCGAGAAGACCGAGATCAACGTGGTGGGCGGTGGCGCCGTCACGCCCGAGTACCTGACGGTGCTGCTGGGCCTGACCATCTACACCGCCGGCTACATCGCCGAGGTGGTGCGCGCGGGCATCCAGTCGGTGGCCTATGGCCAGATCGAAGCGGCAGCTTCGCTGGGGCTTTCGCGCGGCCTGTCGTTGCGGCTGGTCCAACTGCCGCAGGCGCTGCGCGTGATCATCCCGCCGCTGACCAGCCAGTATCTGAACCTGACCAAGAACTCGTCGTTGGCGGTGGCCGTGGGTTACCCCGACCTGGTGTCGATCAGCGCCACTTCGCTGAACCAGACCGGCCGCGCCATTGAATGCATTGCGCTGGTGATGCTGTGCTACCTGACGCTGTCGCTGCTGACGTCGGCGTTGATGAACATCTACAACCGCCGTTCACGGCTGAAGGACCGCTAGTGGCCGACGGCTTTGTCGCCATTGAAAGCCGCCCGCCACCGCGCGCCCACACGGGTGTGTTGCGCTGGCTGCGCCTCAACCTCTTTGGCAGCACCGGCAGCACGCTGTTGACGCTGGGGGTGCTGCTGGTACTGGCCTGGGTGGTGCCGCCGCTGTGGAACTGGAGCGTTTGGCATGCGGTGGCTGGTGCCGACAATGCCGCCTGCCGGGCAGCCCACGGCACCGGCGCCTGCTGGGGTGTGGTGGCCGAAAAGGGCCGCCTCATTGTCTTCGGCCGCTACCCGTATGAAGAGCAGTGGCGGCCCTTGCTGGCCTGCGCGCTGCTGGTGGCCTTGCTCACCGCCAGCTGCCTGCGGCGTTTCTGGCGCCCGGCACTGGCGCTGGCGTGGATCGCTGTGTTTGGCATCCTCTTTGTGCTGATGCGGGGCGGTTGGCTGGGGCTGACGCCGGTGGAAACCGCGCAGTGGGGCGGCCTGCCGCTGACGCTGTTGCTGTCCACGGTGAGCCTGGTGGTGGCCTTCCCGCTGGCGGTGCTGGTGGCGCTGGGGCGGCAGTCCAGCCTGCCGGCCATCCGCACACTGTGTGTGCTGTACGTCGAGCTGATCCGCGGCGTGCCGCTGATCAGCGTGCTCTTCATGGCCAGCTTCATCCTGCCGCTGTTCATGCCGCAGGGCGCCACCATCGACGTGCTGGTGCGGGTGCTGATTGGCATGACGCTGTTCACCGCCGCCTACCTGGCCGAGGTGGTGCGCGGCGGCCTGCAAGCCTTGCCGAAGGGGCAGCTTGAGGCTGCGCAGTCGTTGGGCCTGAGCTACTGGCAGGCGCAGCGCAAGATCGTGTTGCCGCAGGCTTTGCGCATCGTGGTGCCCAGCATCGTCAACACCTTCATCGGAGCTTTCAAGGACACCTCGCTGGTCACCATCGTCAGCCTGTACGACCTGACCGGGGCCGTGCAGTTGGCGCTGGGCGACGCTGACTGGCGCAAGTTCTTTCTCGAAGGCCAGCTCTTTGTGGCTGGCATCTACTTCGTGGCCTGCTTTGCCATGAGCCGCTACAGCCGCTGGCTGGAGCAGCACCTGAACACCGGAACGAGAAGGTCATGAGCGCCAACGCATCGGGACAAGAAACGCCGCTGATAGAGTTCGCTGGCGTCAACAAGTGGTACGGCGACTTCCACGTGCTGCGCGACATCAACCTGCGCGTCGCCAAGGGCGAACGTATCGTCATCTGCGGGCCTTCGGGCTCGGGCAAGAGCACGCTCATCCGCTGTGTGAACCGGCTCGAAGAACACCAGGTCGGCCGCCTGGTGGTGGACGGCGTTGAACTGAGCGACGACGTCAAAGCCATCGAGGCCATCCGCAAGCAGGTGGGCATGGTGTTCCAGCAGTTCAACCTGTTTCCGCACCTCACCGTGCTGGACAACCTGACGCTGGCACCGCGCTGGGTGGGCAAGGTTTCCAAGCAGGAAGCCGAAGAACGCGCCATGGCGCAGCTGAACCGCGTGCGCATTGCCGAGCAGGCGCACAAGTACCCGCTGCAACTGTCGGGCGGGCAGCAGCAGCGCGTCGCCATCGCGCGGGCGTTGTGCCTGACGCCCAAGATCATGCTGTTTGACGAGCCCACCTCGGCGCTGGACCCCGAGATGATCAACGAGGTGCTCGACGTGATGATCGAACTGGCCGGCCAGGGCATCACCATGCTGTGCGTCACGCACGAGATGGGGTTCGCAAAGTCGGTGGCCGACCGCGTCATCTTCATGGACCAGGGCCAGATCGTCGAAGAAAACACGCCGCACGAGTTCTTCAACCACCCCAAGACCGACCGCACCAAGGACTTCCTGTCCAAGATCCTGGCGCATTGATTTGCGACGTGGGGTTTGGCGCAGGCTGGTTTGACCCGCCCGAAGGCCGCCAGTCAGCGTGCTTGGTCAGCTGGCCCGCCGGTGGGTGGTGGGCGGTGGGTGGGGGTAGTGGCGAGGGCTGATGGTTCAGAAGTCACCGCCCATGCAAAAACGGGCCCGCAACAACTGTGTGCGGGCCCGCTTTAAATCGCTGCTGGCGGAAGGAGCGGGATTCGAACCCGCGGGGGGCTGTTAACCCCCACACGCTTTCCAGGCGTGCGACTTAAACCGCTCATCCATCCTTCCGTGCCAAGCCCGCGATTCTAGCCCGGCGTGGTGGGGGTCAGGCTGTGCTTGCGCAGCCAGTCGACCAGCACGTATTCCAGCGCGCGCTGGTGCGTGCATTCCATCACCACGGGCGGCGCACAGCCGTATTCGTAGGCTTCGCGCCAGCGCAGCGCGCACACGCACCAGCGGTCGCCGGGTTTCAGCCCGTTGAAGCGGTGCTCGGGCCGGGGTGTGATGAGGTCGTTGCCGCGCTCGAACTGGAAGTTCAGGAACTCCACCGTCATCTTGGCGCACACCACGTGGCTGCCGCTGTCTTGTTGGTCGGTGTGGCAGCAGCCGTCGCGGTACCAGCCGGTCAGCGGGTCGTACGAGCAGGGCATCAGGGCGGTGCCCAGAACGTTGAGTGCTTTCTTGCGGTCCATGAGGTGCGTTGCGTCCGGTCAGGGCAGCTTTGAAGGGCCAGCGACAGCGCCGGCGGTACTGCCCTTGAACAGCGCCATCGCGGTGCCGATCAGCCCCGCCACTTCGCCCATGTGTCCGGGAACGATCATCGTGTTGTTGGTGCGGGCCAGCTCGGCATAGGCGTCAACCGCTTTCTCTGCCACCTTCAGTTGCACCGCCTGTTCACCGCCAGGCTGCTGGATGGCTGCGGCGATCTTGCGTATGGCGTCAGCGGTGGCGTCGGCCACGGCGGTGATGGCTGCGGCGTTGCCCTGGGCCTTGTTGATCTCGGCCTGCTTTTCGCCTTCTGACCGCGCAATTGACGCTTCACGCTCGCCGGTGGCGATGTTGATCTGCTCTTGCCGGCGGCCTTCAGATGCGGCAATCAGCGCCCGCTTCTCGCGTTCTGCCGTGATCTGCGCCTGCATCGAATGCAAGATGGCGGCCGGGGGCGTCAGGTCCTTGATTTCATAGCGCAGCACTTTGACGCCCCAGTTGAGTGCCGCTTCGTCCAGCGCCGTCACCACGCCGGCGTTGATCAACTCGCGTTCTTCAAAGGTCTTGTCCAATTCCATCTTGCCCACCACGCTGCGCAGCGTGGTTTGTGCCAGCTGGGTGATGGCCACGATGTAGTCGCTGCTGCCATAGCTGGCGCGCATGGGGTCGGTGACTTGGAAGTACAGGATGCCGTCGACCTGCAGTTGCGTGTTGTCCTTGGTGATGCAGACCTGGCTGGGTACGTCCAGCGGCACTTCCTTCAGCGAATGCTTGTAGGCAATACGGTCGACAAAAGGAATGACCAGCTTCAGCCCGGGTGTGAGGGTGCGGTCGTACTTGCCCAGCCTTTCCACCACCCAGGCGTGCTGCTGCGGCACGATCTTGAAGGTGCGGACAATGAAGATGATGGCGATAACGGCCAGTATGAGTGCAATTTCCATGATGGTCCTCCTTCAGTTTTTGGCCATCGTTGCAGGCCCCGCGGCCAACGGTGCCAGCACCAGTTCGGTGCCGCGCAGCGCCACGATGGTGTGGTCGCCCGTGGCCATCGCAGCACCCGGGGCCAGGCGAACCTGCCACTGTGCACCGCGGTAAGACACGCGCGCCGTGCCATCGGGCTGCCAGGCGGGCACGTGCACGGTCTGGCCGATGTCGAGATTCACGTCGCGGTTCGATTCGGCCGGGGCGGACTGTGGCGATCGGGCCCGTTGCAGGTGCCAGGCCACGGTGGCGCCTGCGCCCACCAGCGCGGCCAGCACCACCTGCCCGACAACAGAGAAACCGGCGTGCGCGGCCAAGGCGCCCGCGGCCGCCCCCAGCGCCACCATCAGCAGGTAAAAGGTGCCCGTGGCCAGTTCTGCGGCAACCAACGCCCCCGCCGCCAACCACCACAGTGTGGTTGCGTTCCAGTCCATGGTCGTCTCCCGGCAGGTGTTTGGGCCCGCAGTGTAGCCAGCGGCGCCCTCACCGGCGATCAAGCCCGGACGCCCCTACACTGCGCGGTCTTGTCCGCGTTTGCCCCGTCTGTCGAATCCAAGGTCCTTCCATGCTCCGCTTCCGATTTCCCATCGTCATCATCGATGAAGACTTCCGCTCTGAGAACACCTCGGGCTTGGGCATCCGTGCCCTGGCACAGGCCATCGAGAAGGAGGGTTTCGAGGTGCTGGGTGCCACCAGCTACGGTGACCTGAGCCAGTTCGCCCAGCAGCAAAGCCGCGCCAGCGCTTTCATCTTGAGCATCGACGACGAGGAATTCACGCCCGGCCCCGAACTGGACCCCGCAGTCCTGAACCTGCGCAAGTTCATCGAGGAAATTCGCTTCAAGAACGCCGACATCCCGATCTACATCTACGGCGAGACGCGCACCAGCCAGCACATCCCGAACGACATCCTGCGTGAACTGCACGGCTTCATCCACATGTTCGAGGACACGCCGGAATTCGTGGCGCGCCACATCATCCGCGAATCCAAGAGCTACCTGGACGGCCTGGCGCCACCGTTCTTCAAGGCCTTGATGGACTACGCGCAGGACGGCAGCTATTCATGGCACTGCCCGGGACACAGCGGTGGCGTGGCCTTCCTGAAAAGCCCGGTCGGGCAGATGTTTCACCAGTTCTTCGGCGAAAACATGCTGCGCGCTGACGTCTGCAACGCCGTTGAAGAACTGGGCCAGTTGCTGGACCACACCGGGCCGGTGGCGGCCAGCGAACGCAACGCGGCACGAATTTTCAACGCCGACCATTGCTTCTTCGTGACCAACGGCACCAGCACCTCCAACAAGATGGTGTGGCACCACACCGGGGCGCCGGGCGATGTGGTGGTGGTAGATCGCAATTGCCATGTCTCCATCTTGCACGCGATCATCATGACCGGCGCGATACCGGTGTTCCTCAAACCCACACGCAACCACTTAGGCATCATCGGCCCGATCCCCAAGAGTGAGTTCGAGCCTGCGGCGATCCGGGCCACAAACGCCGCCAATCCGCTATT
>JAYSXE010000218.1:0-6464 GCA_043717565.1 Burkholderiales bacterium
CCTGGCTGACCCAGACGTACTGGCTGCCCTTGGTCAACATCCACACCTTCTTCGGAATGTTGGCATCCATCAGCTTGACGGCCTCTTCCTTAGAGATAAGCAGCTGGTTCGACGCGTCCATCAGACGCTTGTTGCCCGGCAACTTTTTCGGGTCCGCCGCCTGCGCTGCTGTGCACACAAACAAAGCGGACAGTGAAGTCAGGGCAACAGCGATCAGTGGAATGGGTTTCATTGCGCGGCGGGCTCGTGGAAAGGTTGCACAACCATGGCACCGGCCGGTGTCCATGAGACTTGAGTGTATGTAATCTGCGCTGCCAATCGGGTCGTTTCCGCACTGCGCGGTTCGGGTTTCCCACAGGGCCTGGCGGTCCATCGGGCCGTATCGCGCCAGCGAAACTGCGTTCCGTTTGCAAGGCGGTCTTGGGCGGCTTCCTGCAGCCACCCTTTCAACCGTGTCCTGGTCGGGTCTCCGGATCGCCCGCTGGCTTCAGCGGGCCTGGCGAAGCAGGCCGGCCGTGCGGCGCCTGCTGGGCAGCCGCGGCCCTTTCTACGTCGGCCGTCAAGCGCGCCGCAATCAGTTCCACCACCGCCAGCCCGAACCCGGGGTTCTGGTAGACGAGTTGCTTGAAGGTGTCTTCGTCGATTGACAACAGCGTGCAGGCCGTGACACAGCGTGCGCTGCTGGTGCGCTGGCGGTCGGGGGCGAAGAATGCGATTTCGCCGAACAGGTCACCGGCGTGCAAGCGGCGGCCCACCTCGGGCAGTTCCACTTCGCCAACGGCCACGAAGTACAGCCTTGACGCCCTGTCGCCGTGGCTGAAGATGACTTTACCGGCGGGCAGTTTCCGGCTGCGCATGTAAGGCTTCAGCCACAGCCGCAGCTGCTGCGGGTTGCTGGTGGCCGCGCTGACCTGGCGGGTGAGGTGGATCATCTGCCACACGCGCCACAGGTTCACCGGCAGCAGCACGGCGTGCAGGGTCAGCATCAGCGCGTTGGGGTGGATCAGGCCGTAAACCACGAAGCCCACATTGCTGCCCACGGCCAGCCAGCGCAGCGGGATCATCGTCTTGACAAAAGCGCTGACGATGATCAGCAGCGCGGCCACCCCCGCTGACAGCAGTGCCGTCATCTGGGCCGGGTCGCCGGCCGCAGTGCTCAGGGCCGAAAAGGCGACCGCCGGGTCGGACAGAAAGTCCAACAGGGTGTAGGGCGCGGGCGCCGCAGGCGGGGTGCTGGACGCGGGTGAAGGTATGGACATTGGGTTGGCCACCGGCAACCGGTTTGCAGCGGCCCCTTGCCGCTGGTCTGCGCCGTGTTGCTGCAACCCGAAGTATCGGTCGAATGCCGGGCCGGCAGGGCGGGCCGCACGCGCCGGGCCGGCCCGCAGCGAACTACAAGCCCGCCGGCAGTTTTTTCAGCAGCACGATGCGCCCGCCACGCACTTCCACGCACCCGCCAGCGAGCAAAGGCTTGAATACGCGGCTGACCATTTCGCGCGACGAACCCACGCGTTCCGCAGTCTCCTGCTGCGTCAGTCTGTCGGGCACTGTCAGCACACCTTCTTCGTTAATCGCCAGTTGCTTCAGCAAGCCGGCAATGCAGCCGTAGACATCGTCCAAGAACAGGCTCTTCAGAGGGCCGGTGGACTGGCGCAGGCGGTGAATCAAGCTCTTGATCAGGTGCAACGCGAAGTCCGGGAGCTGGGCCAAAAAGTCGCGCAGTTCAACGCCAGGCACCACCGCGCAACGGGTGGGCTCCAGCCCTCAGAAGGTTGTCCTGCAGCGCGTCGACGGTGGCCTTGGCTTTGCGGGTGCTGGGCATGTCAGGTTTGATGGTGCCAGGTCCAGCGGTCGGCGTCAGCGCGGCACCACTCCAGGGCCAGGCGTTGAAACACGTCGGCGCGCCGCTCTCGCTGGCGGTGGCGCGGCAGAGCCTTTGGGCCCCGGCGGTGAGCAGGTCAGTCGATGACCTCAGGCCAGTTGGTGTGGAACCACTGGCCCGCCGGCTTGTCGACGCGCTCGTAGGTGTGCGCGCCGAAGAAGTCGCGCTGCGCCTGCAGAAGGTTGGCCGGCAGGCGCGCGCAGCGCAGGCTGTCGTAGTACGACAGTGATGCGCTGAAGGCCGGCACGGGGATGCCGTGGCTGACCGCCAAGGCCACCACTTCGCGCCAGGGCTGCTGGGCGCGGCCCAGCAGGTCTCGGAAGTACGGCGCCAGCGCCAGGTTGGCCAAGCCGGGGTCGGCGCGGTAGACCTCGGTGATGCGTTCCAGAAAGCGCGCGCGGATGATGCAGCCGCCGCGCCAGATGGACGCGATGGCGCCCAGGTCCAGGCCCCAGTTTTTCTTCTCGCCCATGGTGCGCAGCAAGTCCAGGCCCTGCGTGTAGCTGATCACTTTGGACGCATACAGCGCGTCGTGCACCATGGCCACCAGCGCCGCGTGGTCCACCTTCAGTGCACCGTCGGGCCCCGCCAGTTGGCCGGCTGCCACCTGGCGCAGCGCGTGCATGGAAGACAGAACCCGCGCTTCCACCGCGGCGTTGATGGTGCTGATGACGACCGCGTTTTCGGCGGCGTTGATCAGCGTCCAGCGGCCCGTGCCTTTTTGGCCGGCCTTGTCCAGAATGACGTCCACCAGCGGCTGGCCGGTTTCGCCGTCCACCTGTTCCAGCGCGCGCGCCGTGATCTCGATCAGGTAGCTTTGCAGTTCGCCGCGGTTCCAGGTGTCGAACACCTTGGCCACTTCGGCGGTGGGCATGCCAGCGGCACGCAGCAATGCATAGGCTTCACAGATCAGCTGCATGTCGCCATATTCAATGCCGTTGTGCACCATCTTCACGAAGTGCCCGGCGCCACCGGGGCCGATGTGCACCACGCAGGGCTGGCCACCCACCTGGGCGGCAATGGCTTCGTAGATGGGGCGAATCTCGGCCCAGGTGCTGGCCGGGCCACCGGGCATGATGCTGGGGCCCTTGCGCGCACCTTCTTCGCCGCCGGAAATGCCGGCGCCCACGAAGCGCAGGCCCTTGGCAGCCAGCTCGGCGTCGCGGCGCTCGGTGTCGGTGAACAGGCTGTTGCCGCCGTCGATGATGATGTCGCCCGCTTCCAGCAGCGGCACCAGCTGTTCGATCACGGCGTCGACCGCGGCGCCGGCCTGCACCATCAGCTGCACCTTGCGCGGCCGTGCCAGGCTGGCCACGAACTGCTGCAACGTTTCACAGGCCAGCAGCTGCTTGCCCGGGTGCCGGGCCACGAATTCCTGCGTCACGGCGGTGGTGCGGTTGTACACACTGACCTGAAAGCCGCGGCTTTCAACGTTGAGCACCAGGTTCTGGCCCATCACGGCCAGGCCGATGAGGCCGAAATCGCTGCTTGGTTTCATGGTCGTTGTGGTCTTTGTCTCGGTGTTAGAAGGTCGGGTGCCCCGGCATTCTGACGCTTTTGCACCCCTTGCCGGCGGCCGCAACGTGCGCCCGCAAAAAGCTGAAAGAACCGGGGCGCTTGGCCGACAGAAACGCCATGACCAAGGAGCTGACCATGACACGACGAGACCTGATGGGCCTGTTTTCCAGCCTGGGCCTGGTGGGCGCCACACACGCCGCTTCAGAACCCACCCGCGCCGACCGCGTGGTGCTGAGCGAAGCCGAGTGGAAAAAGCGCCTGTCGCCCGAGGCCTTCCGCGTGCTGCGCCAGGAAGGCACCGAAGCGGCCGGCACCAGCGTGCTGAACCAGGAAAAGCGTGCCGGCACTTTCCACTGCGCCGGCTGCGAGTTGCCGTTGTTTGCCCACACCACCAAGTACGAAAGCGGCACCGGCTGGCCCAGCTTTCACACGCCGCTGGAAGGCGCGCTGGGCATCAAGACCGACTTCAAGCTGCTGCTGCCGCGCACCGAATACCACTGCGCACGCTGTGGCGGCCACCAGGGCCATGTGTTCAACGACGGGCCGAAGCCCAGCGGCAAGCGCTACTGCAACAACGGCGTGGCGCTGCGTTTTTTGCCGGTGGCGGCATGACGGGCGCGCAACCGGGGCGCAAGCCCGTTCGGAGCCTGATGGGCTGGGCGCTGGGCGCCGCCCTGTCGCTGGCCGCTGCGGCGGTGCTGGCGCAAGGCACTGCGCCCACAGCCGGTGCGGCAGCCGCTGCCGGCGCCAGCGCCGCCAAGGCCACCTTTGCCGGCGGCTGCTTCTGGTGCGTGGAGGCCGACTTCGACAAGGTGCCGGGTGTGTTGTCCACGGTCTCGGGCTACATCGGTGGCACCGTGGTCAACCCCACCTACAACCAGGTGTCGGCCAAAACCACCGGCCACGCCGAGGCGGTGGAAATCGTCTTCGACCCGGCCAAAGTCAGCTACGAACAACTGTTGAATGTGTTCTGGCGCAGCATCGACCCCACCACCGTGGACCGCCAGTTCTGCGACGCCGGCAACCCCTACCGCACAGCAATCTTTGCGCACGGGCCGCAACAGCTGGCCGCGGCGCAGGCTTCGAAAGCGGCGCTGGAAAAGAACAAGCCCTTCCGCGAACCCATCGTCACGCAGGTGCAGCCGGCGGCCACTTTCTACCCGGCCGAGGACTACCACCAGGACTACTACAAGAAGAACCCCGTGCGCTACAACTACTACCGCACCTCTTGCGGTCGAGACTCACGTCTGAAGGAGCTGTGGGGCAAGGCGGGGCAGTAAGGTTCTGGGGCCGTCGGGTGCCCGTCACGGGCGCGCAGGCGCCCGCTCCGCAGACGCTGGTTCAGTCCAGGGGCTTCAGGTCCAGTTCCTGGGCCAGCTTCTTCCAGCGCGCGGTGTCGCCTTCCAGTTGCCGGCGCATGGTGGCAGCCCCCGGTTCGGCCACCTCCAGCGCCATGCTGGTCAGGCGTTCGCGCACCTCGGGCAGGCGGGTCACCTGATCGATGGCCGCAGCCAGTTTGTCGACGATGGCGGGGGGCAAACCCGCCGGGCCCATGATGCCGAACCACTGCTCGTAGTCCATGCCGGGCACGCCGATCTCGGCAAATGTGGGCACGTCGGGAAAGTCGGCGTTGCGCTTGTTGCCCGTCACCGCCAAGGCCCGCAGCTTGCCGGCCTTCACGTTGGCGCCGGCACTGGCCATGGTGGTGATCATCACGTTCACCTGGCCGCTCATCAGGTCGATCAGCGCCGGGCTGCTGCCTTTGTAGGGCACGCTCAGGAACTGCAGGCCCGACCGCGCCTTGAACAGGTCCACCACCACGCTGCCGGTGCCGGCAATGGCCATGCTCATCTTGTTCGGGTTGGCCTTGGCGTAGGCCAGCACGTCGCGCGCAGTGCGTGGTTCAAAGCTGGGTGAGGCCACCAGAAAAGCCGGTGAACGGCCGATCAGCGCGATGGGCGTGAAGTCTTTCACCGCGTCGTAGGGCATCTTGCGCGTGTACACCGGCGCGCTGCTGTGGAACACGTCCACCAGCACCAGCGAATAGCCGTCGGGCGCCGACTTGGCCACGTTGTCGGCGCCGATGATGCCGCCGGCACCGCCCTTGTTGTCGACCACCACAGTCTGCTTCAGCAGCGGGCCCAACTTGTCGGCCACCTGGCGGCCGATGCCGTCTGAACTGCCACCGGCGGGGAAAGGAATCACCAGGCGGATGGGCTTGTTCGGGTAGTCGGCAGCCTGGGCCTGGGCCTTGCCGACTACGGCGAACGGGCCGGCCAATGCCACGCCCAGCACAGCGGCCACCAGGCCCGCGCGCCGCAGCCGGTTGGGTGGCGCTGCTGTGCACGCCAGGTCGGTGCAACGGCGGGTGTGAAACGGAAGGGGCAACCAGCGCATAAAGGCTCTCTCGACAAAGGGAACCGCAAATTGTCGTGGTGCATCATCGCGCCCGTGATGAAGACAAACCCCACGGAGACCCCATGACCCTGCACGCCTTTCCTGCCCGCCGCCACCTGCTGGCCCTGGCCGCCGCCGCCGCGCTGCCCTGGGCCGCGGCACAAGCCCAGACCACCGAAATCAAACCCGCCGTGCGCGCCGCGGGCAGCTGGCCGAACAAGGCGATACGCATCGTCGTCGCCTTCCCGCCCGGCGGCCTGACCGACGCCTACGCGCGGCTGTATGCCGAACACCTGACGGCCAAGTTCGGCGTGCCCGCGGTGGTGGAAAACAAGCCCGGCGCCGGCGCCATCATCGGCATCGATGCGGTGGCCAAATCCCCCGCTGACGGCTACACGGTGCTGATGACGACCTCGGGCACCGTGTGGCAGAACCGCGTGCTGTACAGCAAGCTGCCCTACAACCTGGACAAGGACCTGGTGCCCATCGCCAACTTCCCGTCGGGCCCGCTGGTGGTGGGTGTGCCGGAAAAACTGGGCATCAACAACTACCGTGACCTGATGGCCTACGCCAAGGCCAACAACACCAACATGGGCAGCTACGCGCCCGGCTCCTACCCGCAGATGGTGGCCGACCAGGCCAACCGCACCGAGGGCACGAAGATCGT
>JAYSXE010000219.1:0-6453 GCA_043717565.1 Burkholderiales bacterium
AGGAAGGAGGACATGAGCGGAGCCAGGCACCCACCGCCCACAGCCCGCCACAGCCCTCAACCTGCCTTGGCACGCAAACCGCGCAAACCGCGCAAACCGCGCAAACCACGCAAACCACGCAAACCACGCATCCCGCCCAAGCCGAATAGCCCCCGCATTGGCCCCGTACTCGCCCGATCGTGTGGAACCGGCAAACACCAGACTTGCGAAGTGCCATCCGCTGTCCGTCGGGTGACCGCTGACTGCCGAACCTGCCGACGCGCATGACCATCGATACCGAAACCCAAACACCCGCCGCGCAGCGCAAGCCGCGCAGCGCAAAGGTGCCCGACGAATCGGCAAACGTTCCTGCACGGCCGGCACCTTTTGTTGACGCCGTGCTGGTGCTGCACAAGAGCGACCTGGCGCGCTTGGCCGAGAAGCCCGAGCTGGCGCAAGGCCAGCCCCTGCTCTTCGTGGACCCTGGCCTGCTGGACGAAGCGGCCGTGCGTGGCTTTCGCAATTGCGACTTCAGGCGCCTGAAAGCCGACCCGGACTTCCAGGCCCGCGCCGCCACCGAAGCGCTGGCGCTGGCCACGCTGCTGGACCTGCGGTTGACCGATGCGCGCCAGGCGCTGTGGCCCGCGTCGAACGGCGCCAAGCCCAGCCTGCAGGGCTGGGACGTGGGCCTGTTCTTCCTGGCGCTGCAGCGCGTGGCCGTGGCCCGGCAAGTGGGCGCGCAGGTGGTGCAGGGCTTTCCTGAACAACGCATTGGTCTGCTGCGCACCACCGTGCCGCAGCAGATGTATTTCGATTCCTTCATCACCACCGACCTGCTGGCGCAGGACCCGGCGCGCTTCGCCATCGTCGACAGCTACGACCAGGCGCGCTGGCACCGTGCCGACGCCTACGACACCAGCTTCGACGCCGCCGCCGTGCGCACCGCCATGGCCGGCGGCCGCGTGACGGCCGTCACCCATGTGCCCACGTGCTTCTACGACTGCGCCTGGCTGGCCGACGAAGTTTCGCGCGCGCACCACTTCACGCTGGACCTGCCCAGCCCTTTCTGGGACGTGCCGCTGCACCGCGGAGCGAACCTGCTGCAAGCCATTGGCCAGGCCAGCGCCACCCACCAGGCGGCGGCGCAGGCCTACCGCGACCGCGCAGCGCGCGTGCTGGAAGACACCCTGGGCCACCTGCTGCCGCAGCCGCGTGCGCGTGCGCTGCAAGTGCAGGCCTGGGCGCAACGCTGCCACTGGCAGGCCGTGAACGCGCTGGCGCTGCACGAAGCGCTGGCTGGCACGCGCCCACACTGGCTGCTGAGCGACCAGGACGCCGGCCTGAACGGCCCGCTGTTCAGCGTGGCCGACGCATTGGGCAGCAGGCTGACCGTGGTGCCGCACTCGGGCCACCCCAGCATGCTGCTGCCGCATGCGCGCCGCGTGGTGGCGGTGGAACGGGCCGGCTACGGCTGCCAGCCGCGCACGGTGCTGGGCCAGAGCGTGGCCGCCAGGCCGGTGCGCTTTGCACAGCGCGTGGCGCGGCGCGAACACACCGCCATCAAGACCGTGTGCCTGCTGCTGAACAGCATGCAGACCGAAGGCCTGAGCCATGTCGACGCCCACGCACTGGCCGCCTTCTACAAGCCGCTGGAAGCGCTGTGCGCCAGCGCCGGTGTCGAACTGATCCTGCGCCCCAAGCCGGGCGCACCGGCGCTCAGTGTGCTGTCAAGCGCCCTGGGCGTGCAGCCGGCACGGCTGGTGCAGCACACCACGCAGCCGCTGGAACAGCTGGCCGAGGCCACGCAACTGTGCCTGGCCTATGGCGAGCCCACCACTGGCGTCGCGCCGTTCCTGGACGGTGGCAGCCTGGTGCTGCAGGTGGGTGAACAGCTGTGGCCCGTCGACTACACCGTGTGTCTGCCGCTGGTGCGCGACGGCGTGATACCGCTGCTGGACCATGCCCGTGCGTTGCAACACGTGCAGGCGCTGCTGGCCGACCCGGCGCTTTACCGTGCCGACACGCGTGCGCAAAACGAAGCTTTCCGGGTGCGCTGCCGCGACGCCCACGACCATGTCTTTGAAGGCCCTCCGGCCACACCCTGAAGGAGTACCCACCCATGCTCAACAACAAGGCCATCCTCGTCACCGGCGGCACCGGTTCATTCGGCAAAGCCTTTGTGCGCACCGTGCTGCAGCGCTACCCTGACGTGAAGCGGCTGGTGATCTTCTCGCGTGACGAGCTCAAGCAGTTCGAAATGGCGCAGCAGTTTTCGCCGCGCGAATTTCCGCAGTTGCGCTTCTTCATTGGCGACGTGCGCGACGCCAGCCGACTGAAACGCGCCATGGAAGGCATTGACGTGGTGGTGCACGCGGCTGCGCTGAAGCAGGTGCCGGCGGCCGAGTACAACCCGTTCGAGGCCATCAAGACCAACGTGCTGGGCGCGCAGAACGTCATCGAAGCCTGCCTGGACAGTGACGTCAAGCGCGTGGTGGCCCTGTCCACCGACAAGGCCGCAGCGCCGATCAACCTGTACGGCGCCACCAAGCTGTGCAGCGACAAGCTGTTCGTGGCCGCCAACAACATCAAGGGCAGCCGCGACCTGCGTTTCAGCGTCGTGCGATACGGCAACGTGATGGGCAGCCGCGGCAGTGTCATCCCATTTTTCATCGAACGCCGCGCCAGCGGTGAACTGCCCATCACCGACCCGCTGATGACGCGCTTCAACATCAGCCTGCAGGACGGCGTGGAGATGGTGCTGTGGAGCATTGAAAACGCCTGGGGCGGCGAGATTCTGGTGCCCAAGATTCCCAGCTACCGCATCACTGACGTAGCAGAAGCCGTGGCCCCTGCGGTGGCCAAGCGCGTGGTGGGCATACGCCCCGGCGAGAAGCTGCACGAAGAGATGATCACCGCCAGCGACAGTCCCAACACCGTGGACCTGGGCCGCTACTTCGCCATCCTGCCCAGTGGCGGCGAGTACAGCGTGGACGACTATTGCGAACGCATGCAGGGCCGCCGCGTACAGCCGGGCTTTTGCTACGACAGCGGCAGCAACAGCGACTTCCTCAGCGTGCCGCAGTTGCGGGCGCTGATCGAAAAGCATGTCGACCAGCCGCACGTAGCGCATCACTGAAGTCCACCGGGGCTCAGCAAGCACCGCATGCCAATGTTGAAAGGCGCGAGCAATGGCCATGGCTGAAAACGTTGTCGTGTTGGGGGCCAGCGGCCTGCTGGGCCAGGCGCTGATGAAGGCGCTGGCGCAGCGCGGCCAGGCCGCAGTGGGCCTTTCACGGCGCACTGGCGTGGACCTGACTGCGCTGGGCTCGCCACAGGCGCTGGCGCAGGCCCTGCGGCCGCACGCGCCTTCGCTGGTGATCAACGCCGCAGCCATCACGCAGCTGGGGCTCTGCGAGCAGCACCCCGACGCGGCCTGCGCCTTGCACGCCCGGCTGCCGGCGCTGCTGGCGGCGTGGTCGCGCAGCACTGGCGTGCCCTGGGTGCAGGTGTCCACGGACCACTATTTCAGCGGGCCTGAAAACCGGCTGCACGATGAACACGCACCGGTGCTGCTGCTCAACGCCTACGCGCGCAGCAAGCACGCCGGCGAAGAGATTGCGCTGCAGGCTCCGCAGGCGCTGGTGGTGCGCACCAACATCGTCGGTTGGCGGGGCTGGCCCGGCCAGCCCAGCTTTGCCGAGTGGGCCGTGGCCGCCTTGCAGGGTGGGCAGCCCTTTGACAGCTACACCGACTGCTGGGCGTCCAGCATGGAAGCGGGCCAGTGTGCAGCGGCCCTGCTGGACCTGGCCGACCGCGGAACGCGCGGCCTGCTGAACCTGGCCAGCCGCGACAGCATCAGCAAGGCCGACTTCATCACCGGTCTGGCCCGCGCAATGGGCTTGGACAGCAGCGCCATGCAACGCCGGCCCCGGCCGCTGGGCGGCCTGCCGCGCGCCAACGCGCTGGGCCTGAACGTGCTGCGCGCCGAAAAACACCTGGGCCGTGCCCTGCCCACGGCCGCACAGGTGGCCCAGGCGCTGGCCAACACCTTTATGGAGCAACAACAGCATGTCGCAGCCTGAACCCATCCACATCGGCCAGCACACGCTGGCACTGGACCGGCCCAGCTATTTCATCGCCGACATCGCGGCCAACCACGACGGCGACCTGGCGCGTGCGAAGGACCTGATCTGGGCCGCCAAGGCCGCCGGCGCCGACTGCGCCAAGTTCCAGCATTTCAAGGCCGAGAAGATCGTCAGCGACCGTGGCTTCAAGGCCCTGGGTGGGCAGCAAAGCCACCAGGCGGCGTGGAAGAAACCGGTGTTCGACGTCTACCGCCATTACGAACTGAACCGCGAATGGAACGTGGAACTGGTGGCCACGGCACGTGCTGCGCAGATCGACTTCATGACCACGCCCTATGACGACGAGGCCGTGGACAGCGTGAACGCCATGGTGCCGGCGTGGAAAATCGGCTCGGGTGACATCACGCACGTCAGTTTCATCGAACGCGTGGCGCGCACCGGCAAGCCGCTGCTGTTGGCCACCGGCGCCAGCACACAGGCCGACGTGGACCGCGCCGTGAAGGCCGTGCTGGCCGTGAATTGCCAGATGGTGCTGATGCAATGCAACACCAACTACACCGGTTCGCTGGAGAACTTCGTGTACATCAACCTGAACGTGCTGAAGACCTACGCGCTGCGTTACCCCGGCGTGCTGCTGGGCCTGAGCGACCATTCACCCGGCCACGCCACGGTGCTGGGCGCCATTGCGCTGGGTGCGCGTGCGATTGAAAAGCACTTCACCGACGACAACCAGCGTGAAGGCCCCGACCACGGTTTCGCCATGAACCCGCGCACCTGGCGCGACATGGTGCAGCGCAGCCGTGAACTGGAAGCCGCGTTGGGCGACGGCGTGAAACGCGTGGAAGCCAACGAGACGGAAACCGCCGTGCTGCAGCAGCGCTGCCTGCGCGCCGTGCGCGACCTGCCCGCCGGCCACGTGCTGGCCGTCAGCGACCTGGAAGCGCTGCGCCCTGCACCCGCCGGTGCCGCGCGGCCACACGAAATGCCGCAACTGCTGGGCCGCCACCTGGTGGGCCCGATGCAGGCCGGTGATGCGCTGCACGCCAGCGCACTGGCCGTGCGCACGCCGCAGGACGCGGCCCTGGCAGCATGATCCCGGGCCGCCTGACGGCGCTGCGCGCCATCGAGGAACGCGATCTGGCCCAGCTGCTGGCCTGGCGCAACCGGCCCGAGCTGCGGCGCTACTTCCGCGAGTACCGTGAACTGAACAGCACGCAGCAGCGGGCGTGGTTTGACAGCAAGGTCAATGGTGACGCCGGCACGCGGATGTTTGCCATTGTCGAGCGGGCTTCGACGGATGAGGGGCGCCTGCTGGGCGAGACCCGGGAGGGGCGCCTGCTCGGCGCCTGTGGCCTGTGCTACATCGACGGGGTCAACCGCACCGCCGACTTCTCCATCTACCTCGGCGCCGACGACTTGTACATCGACGACCGCCTGGCCCCCGACGCCGCCGTGGCGCTGATTCGCTACGGCTTCGAAGAACTGGGCCTGAACCGCCTGTGGAGCGAGATCTACGCCTTCGACAGCGCCAAGGCCGCGTTCTTCCAGCGCCTGGGTTTTTCGCTGGACGGCCGCCACCGCCAGACCCACTGGGCCGAAGGTGCGTGGCACGACTCGCTGTACTTCAGCCTGCTGGCCAGCGACCCGCGGCCGCAACACCCAAAGTGAACACCGCATGAACATCGCCGTCATACCCGCCCGCGGGGGCAGCAAGCGCATCCCGCGCAAGAACATCCTGCCATTTGGCGGCAAGCCCATGCTGGCCTATGCCATTGCGGCGGCGCGCGAATCGGGACTGTTCGAGCTTGTGGTGGTCAGCACCGACGACGACGAGATTGCCGACGTGGCCACCCGGCACGGCGCCACCGTGCCCTTTCGGCGGCCCAATGAACTGGCCGACGACCAGACGGTGACCGTGCCCGTCATCGCGCATGCGGCGCAGTGGTTTGTCGACCACGGCCAGCCACCGGCCGCCGTGTGCTGCATCTACCCCTGCGTACCGCTGCTGCGCGCGCAAGACCTGCGCGGTGCCTACGACCTGTTCCTGCAGCGCGACGCCGCCTACGTGTACCCGGTGGTGGCGTTCCACAGTTCACCCTGGCGCGGCATGACCATGCCCGGGCCCGACGCTCCGGGCCCGATGCAGTTCGTCTACCCGGAACACGAGTTGACGCGCACGCAGGACCTGCCGCGCTGCTACTACGACGCTGGCCAGTTCTACTGGGGCAAGACGGCCAGCTGGACCTCGGGCCTGCGCATGCACAGCAACGGACACGGCTATGAGATGGAAGCGCACCGCGTGGTGGACATCGACACGCCCGCCGACTGGCAGCGCGCCGAGCTGATCGCGCGCGCGCTGTAACGAGAGACTGGCCGCGCCACGCCGCGC
>JAYSXE010000220.1:0-6450 GCA_043717565.1 Burkholderiales bacterium
GGAATGGCGACGATGCTGATTTCGTCGATGTTGCGCAGCGAGTTCAAACCCGTGCGGCGCTCGGGATCGACGTGATCGGTGCCGACGTAGGTGTCAGGGATGAGGCTGCCAATGGCGTCATTGCCGTTGCCCAGGCTCAGCAGGTCCAGGCGAAGAGCGCCTCCCGACACGGCCGTGCGCGTGAACACCGGGCCAGCCCGCAAGGCCGTGGTGGGGGCGATGTCGCGCACGCGGATGTAGGCCGATTCACCCTCGCTTCTGCGGTCGGCGCGGCGCAGTGGGCGACCCATGTCGTCGAGCGTGACAGCGGGGTTGGTGAGATCCCAGGTCGCACCAATCACGCGCTGGAAGTAGCGCGAGTGGCGTGGGTCGAGTGACACGGCTGCGAAGACTTCGCTGTCGATCGCGGCGTTGTTGCGCGCCGGGTTGGCGGGGTCGGGCTGGCGCAGCAGTTCCAGCACGAAGCGGTACTCGTTGCTGCGCACCAGGTTGCCCGGCACCACCGCGCCGGGCAACGGTGTGCCGACGTCGAGCGTGATCTCGAAATCATTGTTGCGATCGACTCCGGCCACTTTCAAACGGGTTTGCACCGCGGCGCCGTCGGTGACGGTGATCTCGTTGCCCGCTTCCAGTCCCGATGACGAAGTCAAGCGCAAGCGGCCGCCGGGCAGCACCTGGCGCACGGTGGTGCTGAGCAAGGGCGGGTCTTGCGGCTCCATGCCCACGCGGATGCGATTGCCCCAGCGGCCGGCGTCCAGCGCGCGCACCAGGACCATGGGCACGCGGCGGGCCACGACGGCGCCGGCAGCATGGGCGTTGATGAGCGGGTTCACCAAGGGAATGACGCGCGGGGCCAGAGCCGCCGGCGCGGCAGCGGCCACATGGAAGAAGCTGGTGCCTGACGGTGGCGTGATGCGCAGCAAGCTGGCGGCAGGCAGGCCCGAATCCACCAGCGTCAAGGCTGCTTCACCGCGCACGGCGGCCAATGCCACCACGGTGTGCAAGGTGGCGGCTGCGGGCAAGGCGGCGCGGGCTGTCACGACGGCCGCGTTGTGGGTTTGCAGCAGCGGTGCGCGCAGCACCACCACGCCCGCGTTGGGTGCCGGCACCGGGGCTGGCAGGGCGGCGACTTGTACGATCTCCTGGGCCGCCCCAACGCCCACCAAGAGCAAGTCGCCGACGTTCATGAAGCTGCGGTCGCCCACGCTGATGACGCTGGCGCCGGCAGCGGCCAATCCAGTCAAAGCGGTGTTGTTGGTGATGGCCAAGGCGGCGAACAGCCCCAGGCTTTCGACCCGCGTGCCGGACGGATAGTCGGCAAACGCGGTTTGCTGAATGTTCACGCGCGACACCACACCGGCGCGGCGGAATTCCACCCGGGTGGGGTCGGCGTCATTCACACGCACGCACTCGGCTGCAGGCACCACCAACGCCGCAGCCAGGTTGATGAGCGCAGCGCCCGGCTGAGCGGGCGTGCCCGCCGCGACGGTGGTTGCGCCCGACACGGCGCCCAGCGTTTGCCTGAAGGCCACCGTGGCCGCCGCATGGGGCAGTTGCAGGGCAGCGCGCAGCGGCACGCGTGAGCCCGTAGCAGGCCCGGCCACCACCACCAGCTCTTCGTCGTTGCCCGTGACGCCGATGCGCAGCACGTCACCGGCGCTCAAGGCGGGTACAAAGGCCGCCACGTTGGCCAGGGTCACGGCGCTGTCGCCGGCGACCGAGGCCAAGGCCAAGGTGGATGAGTGGCTGGCTGCGGGTGCAGCGTCGGCAATGGCAATCGCCTGGACCGGCGTCGGACTGGCGTGGTTGAAGCTCAGCGCACTGCGCAGGCCCAACACCGTGGCGTTGGCAATGGGCGGTGCGGCTGCGATGGCTTGGAAGTCAGCCCCTGCGCCGACCCCAAGCTGCAAGGTGTCGCCCGGCGCGAAGCCGGGATTGCCATCCAGCACCGCGCTGGTGGCGCCGGGTGCGGCACCCGTCAACAAACGCGCCTGGGCAGGTGCGGCCAGATCGGGTGCCACCAGTTGGCGGCTGGCGGCGATGGCGGCGTCGATGGCCAGCACGCGTGTCACGTACAGGCGCTTGCCGCCATTGGTAAAGAAGCCGTCCACGCCATGCGGCAGGAAGTTGTAGCCGGGGTAGTCCAGCGCATTCAGGCCCTGGCCGAACCAGCGTTGGTACTCGCGGCTGCTGGTCACCAAGGTGGGCACGCCAACTGGCCCGCGCTCGGTCACCCCGACAAATCCGGAGGTGCTGGTGCTGACCCCTTCAATGGGCTTGGAGCCGGTGTCGACTTCTTCGACGTAGACCGCTGGTGCTAAGTATTCGGGCATCTTGCTTCTCCTGGTGGACAGACAAAACAGGGTGTGTTTGTGAAGTCGTGGTTGACGGGGTGGCGAGCGGTCGGTAGACCTCAGGAAACTAATATCGACAGCGGGTTGTCGCTGTCGTAGCTGATGGCAAAGCGTTGGCGCGCGATCGACAGGCCGCCGTACATCACGGCGATTTCCAGCTGCGCCACCCGCGCCAGTGCGGGCCACTCAAAGCGGCCCTGGGTGTCCACCACCACGGTGTGGCTCATGGCGAAGTTGTTGATCGGCGGAGCGGGGATGAGCGTGGCCCGCGGCAGCTGCGTAAAGCGCACATAGGCCGCGCGCGGCGTCCCATGCTCGATGGCCAGAATGCCGCTGCCGGGCAGCGGCAGCAGGCCGCTGGCAAAGAGCACCGCATCACCCGGCAAGGCCTCGCGGCTGACGGACCCGGCGGCGACCAAGCCGCCGACCGCCACCCGTTGAACCGCAGCGCCAGGGCGATGCAAGAGTGCCAATGGCGCGCGCAAGATGACCCTGGCCGGGCCCAAGGGGTCGGCCCCTGCAACCACGCGTGAGGTGACGACGAATTCCTGCTCCGGCCCACCCGCCGCATCCAGCGCCAACACGTCGCCACCCAAGGGATTCAGGCCAGCCGCCCCGGACACCCGCAGCTCGCGTGCGCCGGCTCCGGCCGACTCGAGCAAACGCAAGGCCGCGCCCAGCGGCGCCAGGTTGCACTGCTGCACTGCTGCGCCCAGCGCGTGCGCCATGGGCAGCGCGGGCGTGACGGCGCAGAAGTCCAATGGCAGTGGCGCCGCGTTGGCCATGGCCGGGTAGTTCGGCCAATAGCCCAGGATGCCGATCTGCGCGCCAACGGCAGGCACCAGGCTGGCTGGCGGGCCCACCAGGCGCTGCTGAATGCGACCCCGCAGGCGGGCCACGCCGGCGCGGTGCAGCAACTGGTCAGGCAAGTGCAGGGGTACACCGGCCAGGCGCGTGCCGGCGCCGCGTGCGAGGGCCAGTGGCGGGTCAATCGGCAGGTCGCTGGCGCTGGCGGGCACGGCGTCGCGCACCTGCACGAATTGCTCGTCCAGGGCGACCGCCGGGCGCTCGACCAATACGCCGCGGCCGGGGTTGAACTGCTGCCGTGAAGTGGGCGGAAGCGGCGCTGCGGGCAAGGGGTCAGGCGGTGCGATGTTCAACGCGGGCACGCCGGCGACCGTTGCGGGTAAGGTGCGCCGCGCGGCGTCAATGGCGGCGGTCAGTTCGCGGGGCAGGTAGCCGCTGGCTTCGATGCGTGCCATGAACTCGCCCGGCCGTGTGAGCACCGTGGCGACGTCGGACACACGTGCGGCCAAACCGCACACGCCGCCTTCGAGAGCGCGCGACACCATGCGTTGCAACACGCGCGCTTGCGGCGCCGGTGTGTGCTCAAGGGGCGTGACCACGCGCACCGGCACCCGGGGTGCTTGCAACGTGAGTTCGTCCAGCGCGCGGGTGCGCAACACGGCCCAGGTGGCCAGCGTGCGCGGCAGCGCGTCGTCGTCGGCGACGGTGACGCTGTGGTCGTCTACCAGGACGTCGCGGCGTGTCATCGTCAGGCCCCTTGGACCACGGTGCGGCCGGTCTGCACGGCCCAGTTGATCTGACCCGACTCGACAGGCGCTCCACGGCGCGGGTCGACGATCGAGTTGATGCGTGCCAGGGACACTTCGTAAGACAGACTCAGTTGGTACGAACCTTCCAGGGCCTCCCATACGCGGGCGATTTCGTCCAGCGGCAAGGCTTCCAGGCGCGTGTGCACCTCGCTGTCGCTGCCGGCCAAATCACCGCGCAAGGCTGCGCCCGAAAGAGTGGGCACCGAGTGCAGCAACTGCAGAACGCGGCCCAGGATGCGCTGTTCGGTGTCGGGGCTGTCGTCGGACAGCGGCGTGATGAGGTAGTGCAAGCGCAGCGGCAGCGGCGCCGGGATGATCTCGACGCCGCCACCGGGCACAGGGCGCACCTGCGGCGGATCGTTCAAGCGCGCCTCGTCGCGTACCACGCGGTACAGCCACACCGACAGGCCTTGCTGTGGCGCACGCACCATTTCTTGCGGCGTGCGCAGGCTCACCACCATCGAGCCACCGGAAAAAAAGCTCGCCAAGCCGCTTGGCCCCACGTCACTGACCATCCCGTCCTGCAAGAACTGGCGCAGCGTTTCGCTGGTTGATGCCAAGCTGGTGTACATGGTGGCTAGCGTTGAATCGGTGGCTGCGCTGATTGAGGCGCGCCGATGTCGGCGAGTTGCGCCAGCACACGCGCTTCCAAGCCGGCTGAATGGTCGGCGCGGCCGTAGCTCACGCGGCCATCGGCTGCCGTGCGGCGCAGCACATGGCCCTGTTCGTGCAACCAATGCAGTGCTTGAGCCAAGTCCCCGCGACGCACCTTCACGTCGGGCCCCAGCCACCAGCGTTCGATGCCCGGCAAGGTGTCGCAGGCCTGTAGGTGTTGGCCCAGATAGCGTGCCAGTATTTGAATGATTGCCGAGATGTCGTCATGGATGACTTGGCGGTCAGAGCGGACCATGCTCAATCAATGCAAACGCGATGCCAGGTCGATCAGCAAGCGCAAGTGCTTGATTTGGATAGGAAAGTGCTGGCCTGCGCGCGCTGTGGGCAGGATGGATTTGTCCTGCCCGCGGGTGACTACGACCTCACCTTGGCGGCGGGCGCAGCAGGCGTCGGTGCCAGCCTGGACCGGTTTGCCCTGGGCCTGGCCAAAGTTGTCCAGCTTCGGCGGGCCGCAATGCGGCAGTGGGTGTCGCCGATGGGTCGGCAGCGTCGGTTCGGTTGATCAAACTGCTGACGTACCGCCTTCATCGGCTGTCGATCACGGCAGCAAGACCGTGAAGGACCGCTTTGGAGAATGGGCCCGTTCTACCGGCCGTCGCCCTATGGCCGCTGTACTTTCAAACCGGCCGTTGGCGCGGCGATCTTTTGGCCGGTCGTATGTCCGGAAGTGTTTAGGTTTGTTCGACACCTGCCCGTGCGACGCCACGGTGCCGCGCGTGTCGCAGGCCTGAGGGCAGGTGTTGGACAAACCTCGGGGGAGGAAACCGCGGGACATGCCACGGTGCTCGGAAGTCGCTGCGGCTCTATGGGGATAGTTGTGCCGTGGCGCCGTCGGTGGTGGTCTGGGCAGGCACTTGAAGCGCCTTGCGGGCGTCGTTGTGCTTGTCAGTGATGAGGTCAGGCCAATGCGCCGCGCCCAATTCAGTTGCTGGGCATGCAGCCAGGCGGTGGCAAGGCGAGGCGGCCCCTGCCGAGGTCCATGAGCGCATGGTCGGCCGGTACTTGAAGAGCAGCAAGTGAGTAGTCATGGCGTGCACCCTGGACCCGGTGGGGCACGGATCAAATCGCCGCGCAAGAAGGTCTGCAGGATGATCATTGCGTGGCCGCAGTGCCGGCAAGTGAAGGCCGGTGGTGCAGCGACAGGGATTTCGGCCGTGTCCTTCTCGCTGCCGACGGGCGGGCATTGCGCCGGCAGCACATGCAACAACTCGCGCGCCAGCGCGAGGCTGGCCGCGCTGCGCGGCGCGCCAGGTGGGCCCATGAACACGGAAGATGTCGGCAACCTCCAGGGCGGGTTGCACGATGCCAGCCTCAGGAAGGCGGCAGGTTCTCCAGCGGGCTGATCACCTCACGCAGCAGATCGGTGGCGACGTGCGTGTAGATGCTGGTGGTCTCCAGCTTGACGTGACCGAGCAGGACCTGGATCACGCGGATGTCGACCTTCTGTTCGAGCAGGTGCGTGGCGAAGGAACGGCGCAAGTTGTGCATCGACACGCGCTTGTCGATCTTGGCCGTGTCGGCGGCGGCGTGGATGGCGCGGTTGAGCTGGCGCGTGCTCAGCGGGTCCATCGGATCCAGGCCCGGGAACAGCCAGCCGTTGCGCAGGATCTTCCCCTGGGCGTGCCCCACCCGCCACCACACGCGCAGCCGCTGCAGCAGGATCGGCGGCAGCAATGCGTAGCGGTCCTTGCGGCCCTTGCCTTGCTCAACGCGCAGCGTCATGCGCTGGCTGTCGACGTCGCCGACCTTCAAGGCGATCACTTCGCTGGCACGCGGCCCGGCGCCATAGGCCACCGCCAGCGCCG
>JAYSXE010000023.1:0-10537 GCA_043717565.1 Burkholderiales bacterium
GGCGGCGCGGCGCCGGCGCCGGCGCCCCCCATGGCATGACGCTTCGGCCATGCCCGCCCCCATCGACTTCTACTTCGATTTCATCTCGCCCTACGGCCACTTCGGGGCGACGCAGGTCGAGACGCTGGCTGCACGCTACGGCTGAGTCATGCAGTGGCGCCCATCTTTGCTGGGCGTGACCGTGATGCAGATCAGCCATTCGCGATGCGCGTTTTCGGGCGGTTGTTCGTGGCCGACCTTGCCGGGGCTGAATGGGCGGCATCGGCGGCCGCCAGGCCGTGGAAATCGATCGCCACAGTTGCTGGCTGCGCATCGAAGCAGACCACGTGCTGCCTTGCGGCAAGGTCGCGCGCTGCGCGTTGACCATGGCCAGGTACTCGTTGGTCCGAAACCGTGCCGACAGAGAGATCGCATTGGCGCCGCTGTGCTCCAGCACGCAGGCCAGGTCCAGCTCCCGAAAGTGCGTGTTGACCGGCACCATGATCGCGCCCAGTCAGGCGATGGCGAGTTGCGCCACCCGCCACTCGATGCGGTTTTCTGCCCAGACCGCAATCGGGTCGCCACGGCGCAAGCCCAGCGCGTGCAAACCGGCCGGGACACGCAAGGCTTCGTCACGCCATTCCTTGAAAGTGCGGCGCAGGGTCTGCGCGCCTGGGCCCTGGGTGAACACCAGCGCGTCGGCGTCGGGCCAGAGGACAGCACAGTCGTTCAGTACCGCGCCGGGGTCGGGGTACACCAACAGCAACTGAGGCTGACCCCGATGTTCCAATGCCTGAAACCGCCGCTGCGGGCGGCGCCTTCAGCCCGCCGAGTGTTCGATCGCGGCCACGCGGAGCGTGCTGGTGGTGGCGGCGTGCTGGGGAAGCCACCGCGCCAGCAGCAGATCGATCTTGCCGATCTCCACCGGTTTGGACACATGTTCCACGAAGCCCGCCTGGTGGGTCCTGTCGCGATCGGCGGCCATCGCAAAGGCCGTCATTGCCACAACGGGCACGCCTGCCATGTTGGCTTCGGCCTTCAGCTTGCGCAGTACCTCGTAACCGTCCTGGTCGGGCAGTTGCAGGTCCAGCAGCACCAGGTCCGGGCGCTCGCTGCGCGCCAGGGCCAGGCCTTCCTGGCCGGTGGACGCCAGCAGCAGCTGCACACCCGGGTGCCGCTCCACGACGTGCTGCATCAGCATGCGGTTGGCGGCGTTGTCCTCCACATACAACACACGGGACTGGTGCGTGACACGCGGCGACTGCGCCGTCTCTGGCCCCGTGCTGGCCACCACGGTGCCGTCTGCGACTGCGGCCAACGGCAGTTCAATCCAGAAGCGGCTGCCCATGCCCACCCGGCTTTGAACCCCAACCCGGCCGCCCATGCGGTCGACCACTTGCCGCACGATGGCCAGGCCGATGCCGGTGCCCTCGACGTCGCTGAACTCGGCGCCCAGCCGGTTGAATGGCTGGAACAACTCGGCTTGCCGCTGCAACGCAATGCCGGGCCCGTCGTCAACGACGCACAGTCGCACCCACCCGGTGTCAGCCGGTTCGAGTTCAACCCGGGCGTTGCCGCCCGGCCGGTTGTATTTGATGGCGTTGGACAGCAGGTTCAGCATCACCTGGCGCAGCCGTGTCCGGTCGGCCATCACACGGGGGCCGCGCAGGTCTTCGCAGCTGAGGCTGATGCCTTGCTTCAGCGCGGCCGGCATCACCATCTGCAGGCACTCGCCCACCAGCGTCTCCAGCGCCAGAACTTCGACACGCAGGGCCATGGCGCCGGCTTCAACCTGCGCCAGGTCGAGCACGTCGTTGATCAGAGCCAGCAGGTGGCGACCCGCAGCCAGCATCTCGTTGACGAAGCGTCTGTGCCGGACCTGCAGGTCGGCGTCCATGTCCATCAGCTGTGCGAAGCCCAAGATCGCGTTCATGGGCGTGCGCAGTTCATGACTCATGCGCGACAGAAACTGGCTCTTGGCCTGGTTTGCGCTCAACGCATCGTCGCGCGCGGCAATCAATTCCCGCGTGCGCACCTGCACCAGCTCTTCCAGCCCAGCCTGGTGTTCCTGCAGCGCCGTCTCGACCTTGCGGCGCGCTGCCACCTCGGCCTCGAGCTCGCCGTGGCGTCGCAGCAGCCGGCGGTTGCGCAGGGCCAGGCCGAACATCCGGTCGTAGGCGGCAGCGCCCGCGCGGGCCACGCTTTGCAACACGCCTTGCCGCACACGCAGACGCAGCAGCGTGCGCACGGGCCCAGGGCCGCTCAGCGGCGCCTGGGCCTGCACCTGCAGCAGGTACTCGCCCGGTGGCAGCGAGCTGTAGCGGATGGTCGGCCGCCGGGTGGGCGTTGACCACTCCGGCTCGAAGCCGGCCAGCCGGTAGCGGAATTCGACACGCTGCTCGTCCAGCATCCACGCTGCATAGACCTCGACCTCCAGCGACCACTTGCCCGGGTCGACGGTGGTCCAACCGTCGGCTTGCCGGGCTTCGGCACCGTGCCAGACCAGTTGGCTGAGCTGGGCTGAAGGCGGTGTGCAGCGCAGGCCCAACGCCTGCAGGTCCACCACCATCAGGCCGCCGTTGAGACCGCAGTAGAGACGTCCGTCGCGGCCGCGCAGCAGCGCGCGGTTGTTGGTGAACTCCCACACCGCCGCGTCGTACAGCACGTTGATGCGTCGCAACTCGGCGCCGCTGTCGCCATCGATGAGGCGCAGTCCGTCGTCGGTGCCGATGGCGACAACCCGTTCGTCGAGCCACAGCGCCGTCCAGCCGGCATTGGGGTATTCGCGGCTCAGAAGCCGGGGCTCGGCGGCGCCTTGCAGCAGCAGCACGTTTTCGTCCTGCACCACCAGCACCTGTCCGGGCAGCGGCCCCATGGCCACCACATAGGTGTTGGCGGTGGCCGACAACAAACCGCCCAGCACCGGCGCCAGGCCGGCCAGCCCTTCGCGCCACAAGCCGCGGCCCAGCGTGCCCACCCACAGGCGCTGCTCGCTGTCGAGCTGCAGGTTGTAGACGTAACCCAGCGACAGCCCGTCAGCGCCTGTCACCGCTTCGGAGCGTCCGTCTTGCAGGCGCACCAGGCCTGCCAGCGTGCCAATAAACAGCGTGTTTCCTCGCTTCAGCAGCACCCGGCAGGGCGCACTGAGCAGGCCGCCATCGGGGCTGCAGCGTTGTGGCGTGTCACCAGCGCGTTCCATGCGGAACAGGCCGGCGTGGGTGGCCAGCCAGCAAGCGCCTTCCGTGCCTTCCGTGCCGTCTGCGAGCAGGTCCCAGACGGTGCTGGGCAAGGTGGCGGTGGTGCGCGCCCACACGGTGTCGCCGTCATTGGCCAAACTTGCCGTGAAGCCGTCACCGCCCACCCGAATGCCGCCTTGCGCGTCGGCACGCAGCACGTACGCTGCCGACGGTACGGCTATGCGCTGCACCGCTTGGCGCAAGCAACTCAGCCGCGACACGCCTGCGGTGTCGGTGGCGACCCACACATTGCCCCATCCGTCGAGCAACAGGTCGTTGACCTTGCTGCCCGCGGATGAACGAGACACTTCCGCCAGGCGGCCCTTGCTCCCGTGGCGGTAACACAGCACTTCGTGGCCCACGCCCACCCAGATGTCGGCGCCGTGCACGCGCAGCGCCCCCACTTCGCTGTCGCCTGGCACGGGCGCCACTTCTCCCCGGGTGCGCCCTTCGCTGTCCAGCAGCCAGAGGCTGTGCGCCGCGGCCACCACCAGGCCGCCTTCGCCGTCGCTGGCCACGCGGCGCAAGGACGGCGGCGCGAGCGTGGGCGGCAACGGCACCTGACGCCACACGCCTTCGTTCAGCAGATGAAGCCCGCTGGCGGCCACCGCGGCGTAACGCCCGCCACCCAGGTGCAGCAGGTCGCGCACATAGCCGACGTCGACGTGTGCACCGGTGCGGCACGACAGGTGCGGGTCAATCAGCTCGACCAGGCCCTGCGAAGTTCCCAGCCAGACCCCGTCGGTCCCAGTGGCCACACAGTCGACCAGCCCAAACGGCCAGGCCGCCGGCGGCATCTGGGTCAGCGGGCGACCCGTGGCGTCGAAGGCTTCAACCCCGAGGTCGGTGCCGATCCAGACCGTATCGTCGGCCGCCACGGCCACGGTGCGCAACCCTGCACAGCGCAAGCCCTGGCGTTTGTCGAAAGTGCGTACACGGCTGCCGTCGTAGCAGCACAGGCCGCTTGGGCCCGCCATCCAGACGCGGTGGCAGCTGTCGTGCGCCATGCGGTGCACCTGGCTGCTGGGCAACCCGCGGTCGCGGTCGACGATGGTGTGACAGGTCATGTTCACGGCGGAGTATCGGCGTGGTTGGCAGCAGGTTGGGGTTAAACCCGCAAAGCGTAGCAGCGGCTTCATCGGCTGTCCCTGCCTAAAGATGGGCGACTACGAATGAAACACACGGCGCGGAGGACGAGTCACGGCAGCGACTCCGGCGCCTTGGCTGCGCTTTCGTACCGGTGTGTGCGTCACCCATCAGCCGCGTGACGAGGCCGGTACGCGGGCTGCGGTACGGTGTGCGTATCGCAAATGACAATGATTCGCAATAGCGTTATAGTGCGCAGCATCGGCGGCAAAAGCTGCCCACCTTCCTGTTTTGTGAGGACCTGCTGATGAACCACCCCGCTTCGACATTGAACCGCCGTCTCGCCAGCTGTGCACTGCTGGCCGTAGCCTCGCTGGCGGCCGCCACTGCGCACGCTCAGGACAAGGTGCTCAACCTGTACTCGGCGCGCCACTACCAGACCGACGAGGCGTTGTATGCCGACTTCACCAAGGCCACAGGCGTGCGCATCAACCGCATTGAAGCCGACGATGCCGGCATCCTGGCCCGGCTGAAGGCCGAGGGCAGTGCCAGCCCGGCTGACGTGATTTTGCTGGTTGACGCGGCGCGCCTGTGGAGTGCCGAGAAGGACGGCCTGTTCCAACCCGTGAAGTCGGCCGTGCTCAGCCAACGCATTCCCGTTGCGCTGCAGGGCGCTGACGCAGGGCAGGGCGCCAGCTGGTACGGCATGAGCACGCGAGCCCGCGTCATCGTCTATGACAAGGCACGTTTCAAGCCCGTGGATGTGGACACTTACGAGAAGCTGGCCTTGCCGGCGTTGAAGGGCCAGTTCTGCGTGCGCAGCGGCTCGCACCCCTACAACCTGAGCCTGTTCGGTTCGATGCTGGAGCGCAACGGCGCCGCGGCCACCGAGGCCTGGTTGAAGGGCCTGGTGCAGAACATGGCGCGCTCGCCCAAGGGCGGCGACACCGACCAGATTCGCGCCGTGGCTTCGGGGGAATGCGGTGTGGCGCTGACCAACACCTACTACTTCGCCCGTTTGCTGAAGTCGGCCAACCCCGACGACAAGGCGGTGTTGGACAAGGTGGGCGTGATGTTCCCCAACCAGGCTGGCGCCGGCACCCACGTGAACATCGCTGGCGCCGCGGTGGCGCGCCACGCCAAGAACCGCGACGCTGCGGTGCAGTTCCTGGAATACCTGGCCAGCGACAGCGCGCAACGCTACTTTGCCGACGGCAACAACGAATACCCGGCCGTGGCCAGCGCACGCACCGAGAACCCGGCGCTGGTGGCCATGGGCCGGTTCAAGGCCGAGACCGTGCCCATCGCCAAGGTGGGTGCGGCGACCGCTCAGGTGCAGCAGATGCTGGATCGGGTGGGCTTCAAGTAAAGCCACCCGCTGGCGGGAACCTGGGCCGGGCGTCCGGCTGTGGCAGCATCGCACACCGCCTTGAAAAGGCACGGTGACGGGGCTGGCATGGCGGGCAGAAGTGGTGGCATTTACCTTGTCGTTGTTGCGGTAGCGATTTCCGCGTTGCTGGCACCGAGCGCGCGGGCCCAGACAACGCCCCCGGCCGCGGCAGCGACGGTTGGCGCCGCCGCCGTGCCAGTTGAGGCCTTCTTCAACCGGCCCAACATTGAATCGGTTCAGCTGTCACCCTCGGGCCGCTGGCTGGCCGTCGGCACCGCGCAGGGCGCATCGCGGGTCAGCCTGGCCGTGTTCGACATGCAGACCCTGCGGCCGCATGCCCGCGTCGCCACCTTCACCGACGCCGATGTGGCAGAGGTTCACTGGGTCAATGACGAGATGCTGGTTTTTACCTTGCAGGACAACCAGAGCGGCGGTGCCGACCAGGGGATCGGGCCGGGGTTGTACGCGGTGGCCCGTGACGGGTCGAAATTGCGCCAGCTGGTTAAAACGGTTGACAGTTTCGTTACCGATCGTTTTTCCGCACGCGAGCCCTTGTCTGGCCGCCACTCGCTGTTGCATGTACCCAGCGGCGATGGCAATGAAGTGATCGTGGGCGAGCATGTTGCGGGGCGGATCGGCCAAGCGTGGACGGTCATTCCCAAGCGCCTGGACGTCATCACGGGCCGCACCAGCAACCTGGCTTATGGCTCACCAGCCGACGTCCGTTCCTGGTGGTTTGACGACCGCGGCGAGCCTCGGTTGGTCAGCACCCGGCGCGACGATGGTGTTGCGGCCTACCACTGGCGCAACGCTTCCACGGGCCAGTGGCGCGTGCTGGCCGAATTCGATGACTACCGGGCGCCGTGGCGGCCGCGTTTTGTCGACCCCGACGGCAACCTGCATGTGTCGGTGGCCAGCGGCGCCGACGGCACCGGCCAGTTGCACCGGTTCGATTTCGACAGCGGACGCCCAGTACCCCAGCCACAGGTCAGCACGCCCGGTTTTGACATCAGGGGCGGCCTGGTCACGGAAACAGCCGGAGGCCGCGCGTTGGGGGTGCGCACCGTCACCGACGCCGAGTCCACGGTGTGGTTTGAGCCCCGTCTGCAGGCACTGCAAAAGCTGGCCGACGAACGGTGGCCCCACCACGTCAACCGCATCAACTGCAGCCGTTGCCTGCACGACGACATCACCGCCGTGGTGTACAGCTTTTCTGACCGCGACCCCGGCCAGTACTGGATCTACCGCGGCAGTGACCAGGGTTGGCGCATGCTCGGCAGTGCACGGCCCGCCATTGAGCCGCGCCTGATGGCCAGCACCGACCTTGAACGCGTGCGCATGCGTGACGGCCTGGAAGTGCCGGTGTGGGTGACCATGCCCAGGGGCAAGGCTGACAAACCGCGGCCGGCGGTGGTGCTGGTTCACGGTGGGCCGTGGGTGCGCGGACGCGTTTGGCACTGGGAGGCCAAAGCGCAGTTTCTGGCTTCACGGGGCTACGTGGTCATAGAGCCCGAGTTTCGCGGCAGCACGGGTTATGGGCAGCGGTTGTACCGGGCCGGTTGGCGGCAATGGGGCCAGGCCATGCAGGACGATCTGGTCGATTCCCTGCAGTGGGCGGTGGCCAAGGGCTGGGTCGACAAGGACCGGGTGTGCATCGCCGGGGCCAGCTACGGGGGTTATGCCACGCTGATGGGCCTGGTGCGCCACCCGGAGAGCTACCGCTGCGGCGTGGCCTGGGTCGCGGTCACCGACCCGCGGCTGATGTTCAAGTGGCGCTACATCACCGACCAGAGCGACGACGTGCGCAGCTACGACTACCCGACGCTGATTGGCCACCCGGACAAGGATCGAGCGATGCTGGAAGCCGCAGCCCCGGTGTTGCATGCCAGGCGTATCCAGGCGCCGGTGATGCTGGCTGTGGGCACTGAAGACCGTCGTGTGCCGGTGGAGCACGGCAACGGCATGCGCGAGGCGCTAACCGAAGCTGGCAATCCGCCGCTGTGGGTTTCGTATTCCGACGAAGGACACGGTTTTTTCAAGAGCGAGAACCGAGCGGACTTCTACCGCAAGATGGAAGCATTCTTGGCCCGCCACCTGCAAGGCGCGCGCTAGAGCGCAGCGGCCCTAGGCCTGCAGCAGCGTCAACGCACGGTCCATGCCGCCGTCGGTGATGGACAGCATGGCCTGCTGCAGCACCGCCGGTTTGGGGTGGTAGGCGATGGACAGGCCAGCCACCGACATCATCGGCAGGTCGTTGGCGCCGTCGCCCACAGCGATGGTCTGTGCCGGGCTGATGCCCATCAGTTCCGCCACTTCCAGCAGCACACGCCGCTTTTCGCTGCCGTCCACCACGTCGCCCCACGGGCGTGGCACCAGCGCGCCGGTCAGGTGCCCGTCCACCACATCCAGCTGGTTGGCGCGGGCGAAATGCAGTTGCAGCCTGGCGCGCACCCGTTCGCTGAAGAAGGTGAAGCCGCCCGACACCAGCAGCGTCTTCAGCCCCGCTGCATGACAGGCCTGCACAAAGGTTTCGACGCCCGGGTTCAACCGCAGCTTGGTGGTGTAGACCTGCTCCAGCGCCGCCAGCGGCACGCCGCGCAACAGCGCCAGACGCCGCTGAAGGCTGACGCGGTAGTCCACGCTGGCGCCTGCCATCGCGGCCTCGGTGATGGCTGCTACCTCGGCCTTGCGGCCCACGGCGTCGGCAATCTCGTCGATGCACTCGATGTTGATCAGCGTGGAGTCCATGTCGAAGGCCACCAGCTTGTAGTCGGCCAGCTTCAGCGGCGGCGTGAACCCGCGGATGAAGAGGCCGGGCTCCACTTCGCGGGCGGTGCTGTGCGTGACCGCTGTCATGCGTCCTCCTTCACCGGTTGGCCCAGCGCTCGCAGCATGTCGCGCAGGTAGTGCGCACGGTCGGCCGGGCTGCTGATTTCGCGTTCGATGCGCAGCTTGTCATTGCCGGCCAGCTTGATCGACCGGTTCTTCTGCACCAGTTCGATGATGCGCCGAGCGTCGATGGGCGCCTTGGGCTTGAAGGTCACGCTCATCAGCTTGGGACCGGCGTCGATCTTCATCACGCCGTAGGGTTTGGCCATCACGCGCAGGCGGTGGGTGTCGAAAAGCGTCTGGCCCTGCGCCGGCAGTTTGCCGAAACGGTCGGTGATCTCTTCCAGCAGCGTGTCGATCTGCTCCACCCGTTCGGCCATGGCCAGGCGCTTGTACAAATTCAGCCGCACGTGCACATCGCCGCAATAAGCGTCGGGCAGCAGGGCCGGGGCGTGCAGGTTCACTTCGGTGGTGGCACCAAACAGCGCGCCCATGGGGCTCAGCAGGTCGGGTTCGCGGCCGGCTTTCAGGGAACGCACGGCTTCGTTGAGCATGTCGTTGTACAGCTGGAAGCCCACTTCCATCATGTTGCCGCTCTGGTTTTCGCCCAGCACTTCGCCGGCGCCTCGAATCTCCAGGTCGTGCATGGCCAGGTAGAAGCCTGAGCCCAGCTCTTCCATGTCTTGAATGGCCTGCAGGCGCATGCCGGCCGGCTTGCTGAGCGCCTGCACGTCGGGCACCAGCAGGTAGGCATAGGCCTGGTGGTGGCTGCGGCCCACGCGGCCGCGCAGCTGGTGCAGCTGCGCCAGGCCGAACTTGTCGGCGCGGCTGATGACGATGGTGTTGGCGCTGGGCACGTCGATGCCCGTCTCGATGATGGTGCTGCACAACAGCACGTTGTGGCGCTGGGCCACGAAGTCGCGCATCACGTGTTCCAGCTCGCGCTCGGGCATCTGGCCGTGCGCAATGGCAATGCGCGCTTCGGGCAGCAGTTGCACCAGCTTCTGGCGCCGGTTCTCGATGGTCTCGACTTCGTTGTGCAGGAAATAGACCTGGCCGCCGCGCTTGAGTTCACGCATCACCGCCTCGCGGATGACGCTGGTGCCTTCGCTGCGCACGAAGGTCTTGATGGCCAGGCGCCGTTGCGGCGCGGTGGCAATCACGCTCAGGTCGCGCAGGCCTTCCAGCGCCATGCCCAGCGTGCGCGGTATGGGCGTGGCGGTGAGCGTCAGCACGTCCACCTCGGCGCGCAGCGCCTTCATGGCTTCCTTGTGGCGCACGCCGAAACGGTGTTCTTCGTCGATGACCAGCAGGCCCAGGCGCTGGAACTTCACGTCGGCCGACAGCAGCTTGTGCGTGCCCACCACGATGTCGACGCTGCCGTCGGCAATGCCGTCCATCGCCAGCTTGATTTCCTTGCCGGAACGAAAGCGCGACATCTCGGCAATCTTCACCGGCCACTTGCCGAAGCGGTCGCACAGCGTGTTGTAGTGCTGCTCGGCCAGCAGCGTGGTGGGTGCCAGTATGGCCACCTGCTTGCCACCGTGCACAGCCACAAAGGCGGCGCGCAGCGCCACTTCGGTCTTGCCAAACCCCACGTCGCCGCAGACCAGGCGGTCCATGGGCTTGGGGCTGACCATGTCCTGGATGACGGCGTGGATGGCGGCGCGCTGGTCGGCGGTTTCTTCGAAGCCGAAGCTGGTGGCAAAGGATTCGTAGTCGTGCGGGCTGAAGCGGTGTGCAAAGCCTTCGCGTGCGGCGCGGCGGGCGTACAGCGCCAGCAGTTCTGCAGCCGTGTCGCGCACCTGCTCGGCGGCCTTGCGTTTGGCCTTGTCCCACTGCGGCGAGCCCAGCTTGTGCAGCGGCGCTTCGTCGGCACTGACGCCGGTGTAGCGGCTGATCAGGTGCAGCTGGGCCACGGGCACGTACAGCGTGGCCTTGTCGGCGTATTCCAGGTGCAGGAATTCGCTGGCGCCTTCACCGCTGCCCTGGCTCAGGTCGATGTTGACCAGGCCCT
>JAYSXE010000221.1:0-6443 GCA_043717565.1 Burkholderiales bacterium
GCCCCGATCGGGGCCCGTTGCTTTTGGCGTGCCGTCGGGGAAGGACTGCTCCTGGCCCGGTCCGGAGCACTGAAGGAGGCAAGCGCGCAGGCGCTTGCTCGGTCCACTCTCAGCCGCCAGGCGTGAAATCGCCTGGACGTCCTTCGGCAGGCGTTCGAGTCCTTCCGGACTCTCACGTCCCGCCTCAGTGATGCGTGCCGTCGAAGAACTGTTCGTCTTCGGTGCTGCCCTTCAGCGCAGCGGTTGATGAGTCGCGCTCGATGGTGGTGGTTACCGCGTCGAAGTAACCGGTGCCCACCTCGCGCTGGTGCTTCACGGCGGTGAAGCCGCGATCGGCCGCTGCGAATTCCTTTTCCTGCAGGTCCACGAAGGCGCTCATGTTGTTGCGCGCATAGCCGTAGGCCAGGTCGAACATGCTGTAGTTCAGGCTGTGGAAGCCGGCCAGCGTGATGAACTGGAACTTGTAGCCCATGGCGCCCAGTTCGCGCTGGAACTTGGCAATGGTGGCGTCGTCCAGGTTCTTCTTCCAGTTGAAGCTGGGGCTGCAGTTGTAGGCCAGCAGCTTGCCAGGGAACTTGGCGTGGATGGCGTCGGCGTAGTCCTTGGCGAACTTCAGGTCCGGCGTGCCGGTTTCGCACCACAGCATGTCAACATACGGCGCGTAGGCCAAACCGCGGCTGATGGCCTGGTCGATGCCCTTCTTGGTGCGGTAGAAACCTTCCACCGTGCGCTCGCCAGTCAGGAAGGGCTTGTCGTTGTCGTCCACGTCGCTGGTCACCAGGTCGGCAGCTTCGGCGTCGGTTCGGGCCAGCAGCACGGTGGGCGTGCCCATCACGTCGGCGGCCAGGCGGGCGGCCACCAGTTTGGCCACGTTTTCACGCGTGGGCACCAGCACCTTGCCACCCATGTGCCCGCACTTCTTGACGCTGGCAAGCTGGTCTTCGAAGTGCACACCGGCAGCGCCAGCCTCGATCATGGCCTTCATCAGTTCGAAGGCGTTCAGCACGCCACCGAAGCCCGCTTCTGCGTCAGCCACGATGGGAGCGAAGAAGTCGATGTCGCCCTTGCCTTCACTCCACTGGATCTGGTCGGCGCGCTGGAACGTGGCGTTGATCTTCTTCACCACCTTGGGCACCGAGTCCACGGAGTACAGGCTCTGGTCGGGGTACATCTCGCCGTTGCTGTTGGCGTCGCCGGCCACTTGCCAGCCGCTGAGGTAGATGGCCTTCAGGCCGGCCTTCACCTGCTGCATGGCCTGGTTGCCGGTCAGAGCGCCCAGCGTGTTGACGAAGGGTTCGGTGTTCACCAGGTTCCACAGCTTTTCAGCGCCACGCTTGGCCAGCGTGTGCTCGATGGGGATGCTGCCGCGCAGGCGCACCACATCGGCGGCGCTGTAGCCGCGCTTGATGCCCTTCCAGCGGGGGTTGGTGGCCCACTCTTTTTCGAGCGCGACGATCTGTTCCTGGCGGGTGGGTTGGTTCATGTGACAAGGTCCTTTTGGGGTTGCTGCAAACAGGCGGAAGAGAGGTTTTCGACAAGCTCAGCGTAAACCCAAGCTGAAGTCTTCGCAACACATGTGTCTTATATAAGACATAAGAATCAGATTAGCAAAATCAATGACTTACGATTGTATTTTGCATAGCGAGATGGCGTTTTTGCATATGGTGGATTATGTTGCGATGCAGCAGTATACGTTTTCACTATGTGAAAACCATGCTGCGATGCGAAAACGCCTGTGGTGCCAGCCACTTGAGTGATCGCCTACGAAGCCTTGGCCACCCCGGCCGCTACAGTCAGTGCATGAGTTCACCGGCCCCCCACACTCCCAGCGCAACCGGCTCCACCATTAACTGGGGGGCTTACGCCAGCCTGGCTGGCAGCATGGCGCTGGTGGGCAGCTACGTAGGCTTGTCCAAGCTGCTGGTGGCCGTGTTTCCGGTGATGTTGCTGGCGTGGCTGCGCTTTGGCATTGCCGCTGTCGCCATGGCGCCGTGGGTGCGACGCACGCCGGCCGAGGCACCGCTGAACGCCGCTGACCGTTGGCTGCTGTTCTGGGAAAGCTTTCTGGGCAACTTCTTGTTCAGCATCTGCATGCTTTATGGCGTGCAACTCACCAGCGCGGTGGCGGCGGGGGTGACCATGGCCGCCATTCCGGCGGCTGTGGCCGTGCTGTCGCGCCTGTTCCTGGGCGAACAGATCAAGCCGCGCGTGGTGTGTGCGATTGCCTGCGCCATGGCCGGCATTGGTGCGCTGGCGCTGGCGCGGGCCCAACCCGACGCGGCTGCGGCCGCTGTGGGTGCCGGGGCCGACGGTGAAGGTGGTGGCAGCCTGCTGGGCTATGCGCTGCTGCTGGGTGCGGTGGTCTGCGAGGCCAGCTACGTGGTCATCGGCAAGCGCCTGTCGGGCCGCGTGTCGCCAAGACGCATCAGCGCGCTCATCAACCTGTGGGGGCTGCTGCTGGTCACGCCTTTCGGGCTGTGGTTTGCGCTGCAGTTTGACTTCGGCGCCGTGACGCTGCCCACCTGGGCGCTGCTGGTGTTCTACGCGCTGGCGGCCAGTGTGGTGACGGTGTGGTTGTGGATGCGGGGGCTGCAGAAAGTGCCTTCATCACGGGCGGGTGTCTTCACGGTGATGCTGCCCGTGAGTGCGGCCGTGGTGGGCGTGGCGCTGCTGGGTGAGAGCTTCGGCAGCACGCACGTGGTGGCGCTGGTGCTGGCGCTGGCGGGGCTGGTGTTGGCCACCTGGCCCGAGAAAGCGTGAAGCTGGCGAAACCGCGCGGTGTTCGGCGCCGGCAGCTCGCCTTCAACAAGGCGCCGTCAGACCCGACTCAGGCCTGGGCAGCGTCCTCTGCTCCTGACGCAAGGGCTGCCTGACCGTAGCTGCGAAACCGTTCGACCACTGCCGCCATCTCGGCTTCGCTGAGCAGCACCGGCTCATCCACGGCCAGTGCCAGCAAGTAGGTTTGGCACAGCGACTCCACCTCCTGCATCACCTTCATCGCCTGCGCCAGCGTGCGGCCGGCTGCCACCAGGCCGTGGTTGGCCAGCAGGCAGGCCAGGCGGTGCTGCAGGGCCGCGGCCACCCCCTGGCTCAACGCCTCGGTGCCAAACAGGTGGTAGGGCACCAGCGGCACGTCGCTGCCGCCGGCCACGGCCACCATGTAGTGAAAGGCCGGCAATGGCTTTCGCAGGCAGGCCAGCGCGGTGGCGTGGGTGGCGTGGGTGTGCACCACCGCCTGCAGATCGGGCCGGGCGCGGTATATGGCCCGGTGGAAATGCCATTCCGAAGACGGCTGCCACACGCCCTGGCACTGGCCGTCATCACCCACCCACACCAGGTCTTCGGTACGCAGGTCGGCCGCGCCCATGCCCGTGGGTGTGATCAGCATGCCCGCGCAGCCCTGCCGTTCGTGGCGCAGGCTCAGGTTGCCGGTGCTGCCGCGGTTCAGGCCCAGTGCATCCAGCCTTGCCACAGCGGCCACGGCGGCCTGCCGCAGCGTGTCTTCAGCCGACGCGGCAGCCGCGGCGCCCAGGCTCGAAGGGGTCACGGCACCCGCCCCACCAGCGCGCGCAGTGCTGCTTCTTCGGCAGGCACCACACCGTGTTCGGTGATGAAGCCGGTGACCAGCCGCGCCGGCGTCACGTCAAAGGCCGGGTTGGCCGCGGTGCTGCCGTCGGGCGTCAGTTGCACCTCCAGCCATTCGCCGGTGGCCGCCTTGCCGCTGATGTGCGTGACTTCACGCGCACTGCGTTCTTCGATCGGCACTTCGCTCACGCCGTCGTGAATCGACAGGTCCAGCGTTGACGTGGGCATGGCCACGTAGAACGGCACCGCGTTGTCACGGGCGGCCAGCGCCTTCAGGTAGGTGCCGATCTTGTTGCAGGCGTCGCCCCGCGCGGTGACGCGGTCACAGCCGACGATGACGATGTCGACGCGGCCGTGCTGCATCAGGTGGCCGCCGGCGTTGTCGGCCACCACCGTGTGGGGCACGCCAGCCTGCGCCAGTTCCCAGGCGGTGAGGCTGGCGCCCTGGTTGCGCGGGCGGGTTTCGTCCACCCACACGTGCACCGGCAGGTGCGCCTGGTGGGCCAGGTAGACGGGCGCAGTGGCGGTGCCCCAGTCCACCGTGGCCAGCCAGCCGGCGTTGCAGTGCGTCAGCACGTTCACCGGCCCGGTGCCGCCGCGCCGCTGTTGCAGCGCCTGCAGCAGCGGCAGGCCATGGCGGCCGATGGCGGCGTTGACGGCCACGTCGGCCTCGGCCAGTGCCGCTGCGGCTTCCCAGGCCGCCGCAGCGCGGCCAGCCACGGGCAGCGCCGTCAGTACGGCCAGCATGTGGTCCAGGGCCCAAGCCAGGTTCACGGCAGTGGGCCGCGCCTGCCGCAGCAGCGCCACGGCATTGCGCAGGGCTTCGTCGCTGGCGTCGCGCCGCGCCTGCAGCGCCACGCCATAGGCTGCTACCGCACCAATCAGCGGCGCGCCCCGCACCCACATTTCGCGGATGGCGACAAACACGTCACGCGCGCTGTGCAGGCTGCGTTCCTGCAGTTCGTGCGGCAGGCGGCGCTGGTCGATGACCAGCAGCGCATCACCACCGGGCGCCGGGCGCAGCGGCCGCAAGGGCTGGCCGTTGACGATCAATTTCCGCGCGCCCGCCGGAAAAACCTTCAGCCCAGAACCCGGCCAGCGATGGTGCGCAAGCGCTCCACCACCGCCGGGTCACGGACCTCGGGCGCGGTGATCAGCGCGTGCGTCAAGGCATGCCGGCAGGCGCAAGCCGGCGCTGTCGCATCGGCCGCGATGGTGTGCGCCAGCCCGGCCACCAGCGTGCGCGCGGTGGCGGCGTTGCCCAGCAGCACCTTGATGACAGCGTCCACCGTCACCGCGTCGTGGCCCGGATGCCAGCAGTCGAAGTCGGTGACCATGCCCACGCTGGCGTAACAGAGCTCGGCTTCGCGGGCCAACTTGGCTTCAGGCAGGTTGGTCATGCCGATGACGCTGCAGTTCCAGCTGCGGTACAGCGCCGATTCGGCCTTGCTGGAAAACTGCGGCCCTTCCATGGCGAGGTAAGTACCGCCCTGCACATGCGGCACCTGCTGCACGCGCAGCGCGGCGCTGACCAGCTGGCCCAGCCGCTTGCACGTGGGGTCGGCCATCGACACGTGCGCCACCATGCCGGTGCCGAAAAAACTGCTGGCGCGGCCCACGGTGCGGTCGATGAACTGGTCCACCACCACGAAAGTTCCGGGCGGCAGGTCGGCGCGCAGCCCACCCACAGCCGACAGCGACAGCACGTCGGTGACGCCCAGGCTCTTCAGCGCGGCGATGTTGGCGCGGTAGTTCACCTCGCCCGGCGGAATGCGGTGGCCGCGGCCGTGGCGGGGCAGGAAAGCAAGTTGCGCAGCGCCCAGGCGGCCGCGGAAGATCTGGTCCGAAGGCGCACCCCAGGGCGTGTCCACCGTGACCCATTCGGTGTCGGTCAGGCCGGGAAGGTCGTACAGCCCGCTGCCGCCGATGATGGCCAGCACGGGTTGCTTGGTGGCAGTGGGCACGGCAGCGGGCACGGCGGTGGGCTGGTTCACGGTTCAGTTTCCGGGTGTTGAAGTTTCAGGGGCAGCCTGCAGTGCAGATATTGCGGCGGCCGTGGGCATCGGTTCATTCTGCCCTTGCTGAACTTCGGCCGGCCCAGGCCGCGGTGCAAGGCCCGCTGCCCGCGGCGCCGTGCCCAGCGCCGCGCGCGCCCGGGCTGAGGCCAGCGCAGGGCTTTCGCCACGCAGCGCCGGGTCGCTCCACATCTGGCGCCAGCGGCGCGCGCCAGCCTGGCCGTGACGCAGGCCCACCAGGTGCCGCGACGCATGGCCCCAGCCCCTGCCCTGCTGCGCCACCTGTTCCAGGTAGGCCACCATCTGCGCTTCCACGCTGTCGCGCTCGGGTGCTGCGGCGGCGGTGTCGCCGTAGAAGCGCTGGTCCCAGTCGGCCATCATCCAGGGCTCGTGGTAAGCCTGCCGGCCCACCATCACGCCGTCCACATGCTGCAGGTGCTGGGCGATCTGCTCGTTGCTGGTGACGCCGCCATTGAGCACGATGGTGAAGTTCGGAAAGTCGGCCTTCAGCCGGTAGACCATCTCATACCGCAGCGGCGGAATCTCGCGATTTTCTTTCGGGCTCAGGCCCTTCAGCCAGGCGTTGCGGGCGTGTACGCTGAACACGGTGCTGCCGCCGCGGCGGTGCACGGTGCCCACGAAGTCGCGCACAAAGTCGTAGCTTTCCTCTTTGTCGATGCCGATGCGGTGCTTCACCGTCACGGGCAGCGTGCAGGCCTGGCGCATGGCGTCCACACAGTCACCCACCAACTCGGCTTCGGCCATCAGGCAGGCACCGAAGGCGCCGCGCTGCACGCGTTCGCTGGGGCAGCCGCAGTTCAGGTTCACCTCGTCGTAGCCCCA
>JAYSXE010000222.1:0-6423 GCA_043717565.1 Burkholderiales bacterium
GCCACCTTCGCGGGCGCCTGCAGCCTGAACATCGAATGCCAGCAAAGCCGCATCGACTTCCGCCTGCGCAGCCGCTATGTCGACGAACAGGCGCATGACCTGGACGATGCGCTTGCGCGCCTGAAGCGCTACACCGCCGAAGGCAAGGCCGTCAGCATCGCGTTGCTGGGCAATGCCGCCGAAGTGCTGCCTGAAATGGTGCGGCGTGGCATCAGGCCCGACATGGTGACCGACCAGACCAGCGCACACGACCTGGTGTACGGCTATCTGCCGGCCGGCTGGTCCGAAGAGCGCTGGCGCCTGGCCCAGGCCGACCCGGCACAGCACGCTGCGCTGCGCCAGGCCGCTGCGCAAAGCTGCGCCGTGCACGTGCAGGCCATGCTCGACTTCCAGGCCATGGGCATTCCCACGGTGGACTACGGCAACAACATCCGTCAGGTGGCTTTTGACGCCGGCGTGGCCAAGGCCTTCGACTTCCCGGGCTTCGTGCCGGCCTATGTGCGGCCGCTGTTCTGCCGCGGCAAGGGCCCGTTCCGCTGGGTGGCGCTCAGCGGCGACCCGGAAGACATTCGCAAGACAGACGCGAAGATGAAGGAACTGTTCCCGGAAGATGCGCACCTGCACCGCTGGCTGGACATGGCTGGCCAGCGCATCGCCTTCCAGGGCCTGCCCGCGCGCATCTGCTGGATCGGCCTGGGCGAGCGCCACCGCGCCGGCCTGGCCTTCAACGAGATGGTGAAGAGCGGCGAACTGAAGGCGCCCATCGTCATCGGCCGCGACCACCTGGACAGCGGCAGCGTGGCCAGCCCCACCCGCGAGACCGAGAGCATGAAAGACGGCAGCGACGCCGTCAGCGACTGGCCGCTGCTCAACGCCCTGCTGAACACCGCCGGAGGTGCCACCTGGGTCAGCCTGCATCATGGCGGCGGCGTGGGCATGGGTTACAGCCAGCACAGCGGCGTGGTCATCGTCTGCGACGGCACCGACGAAGCGGCTCGCCGCATCGAACGGGTGTTGTGGAACGACCCCGCCACTGGCGTGATGCGCCACGCCGACGCAGGCTACGACGAGGCCGTGGCCTGCGCCCGCGAGCAGCGCCTGAACCTGCCCATGGTGGGCTGACAGAACACCACCATGTTGATGCGACCGGGTCGGCTGACCCTTGAAGAATTGCAGGCCATCCACACCGGCGGGCAACCGCTGGTGATGGACCCGCTGGCGCTGCCGGCTGTGATGGCCAGTGCCGATGTGGTGCGGCGCGCCGCCGAAGGCACGGCGCCTGTGTACGGCGTGAACACCGGCTTTGGCAAGCTGGCCAGCACCCGCATCAGCGAAGCCGACCTGGCCACGCTGCAGCAGAACCTGATCCGCAGCCACAGCGTGGGTGTGGGCGAGCCTCTGGCACCCGCCGTGGTGCGGCTGATGCTGGCCATCAAGGCAGCCAGCCTGGCGCGTGGCCACAGCGGTGTGCGGCCGGTGGTCATCGACACGCTGCTGGCGGTGCACAACGCGGGCCTGGTTCCCTGCGTGCCCAGCCAGGGCAGCGTTGGCGCCAGCGGCGACTTGGCACCGCTGTCGCACATGACGCTGGCGCTGATGGGCGAGGGCGAATTCATCGTCGACGGCATGCGCCGCCCCGCTGCCGATGTGCTGCAGGCAGCGCGCATCCAGCCGCTGCAACTGCAGGCCAAGGAAGGCCTGGCGCTGATCAACGGCACCCAGACCAGCACCGCGCTGGCGCTGCACGCGCTGTTCAGTTTCGAACCGGTGCTGGAATCGGCGCTGGTCATCGGTGCGCTGACCGTCGACGCCGCGCGTGGCAGCGACGGCCCTTTTGACCCGCGCATACACGCGCTGCGGGGCCAGCCCGGGCAGATCGACGTGGCGCGCTACTACCGTGCACTGCTGCAGGGCAGTGCCATCCGCGCTTCCCACACCGAGGGCGACGACCGCGTGCAAGACCCTTACTGCCTGCGTTGCCAGCCGCAGGTGGTGGGCGCGTGCCTGGACCAACTGCGCCACGCGGCGCTGGTGCTGCTGCGGGAAGCCAATGCCGTCACCGACAACCCGCTGGTGTTCGCCGAAGACGGCGCCATGATCAGCGGTGGCAACTTCCACGCCGAGCCCGTGGCGCTGGCCGCCGACGCGATGGCCTGCGCCATTGCCGAAGTGGGCGCCATTGCCGAGCGCCGTATCGCCATGCTGATCGACAGCGGCGTGTCGCGCCTGCCCCCGTTCCTGACGCCCAATGCCGGGCTGAACAGCGGTTTCATGATCGCCCACGTCACCGCTGCCAGCCTGGCCAGTGAAAACAAGAGCCTGGCCCACCCGGCCAGCGTGGACAGCCTGCCCACCAGCGCCAACCAGGAAGACCACGTGTCCATGGCCACTTTCGCGGCACGGCGCCTGCAACCGATGATCAGCAACGTGGCCCACATCCTGGGCATTGAACTGCTGGCCGCCGCGCAGGGCGTGGATTTCCTGCGCCCGTTGCAGAGTTCGATGCCACTTGAGGCGGTGCACAGCTTGTTGCGCGGCCAATGCCCCAGCATGATGCAAGACCGCTACCTGGCGCCCGACATCGATGCCGCCTCGGCCCTGGTGCGTGGCGGTGCCCTGGCGCGCATCCTGCGAACCTTGCCGGGTCTTCCGAATCTGTGGGTGCCGGCTTGAACGGCGCTGGCCAACTGCAGTGCGCTGCGGTGAAACCGGATTGACAGTGATGCGGCCACAGACGACAACCTCGGGCTTTGCACGCAACGCTGGAGCTCGCATGTTCAAATCTGTTTTTCGCAAGAGTGGCCTCTTGGGCAACTGTCTTTTCAGCCCCCGCCTTCGTGCGTGTGCGTTGGCCGCCGGCGCTGCCGTGCTGCTGGCCGCCTGCGCCACACCGGCGCAGGCACCGCTCTCGGCCTTGCCCGCCATGAATGTGCCGGCCGACAACCCGTTGACACCGGCCAAGGTGGCGCTGGGCAAGCAGCTGTTTGCCGACCCCCGGCTGTCGGGCAGCGGCAAGACCGCGTGCCAAAGCTGCCACTACCGCCACCTGGGCTGGACCGACGGCCTGGCGCTGTCGCGCCGCGATGACGGCAACCTGAACACCCGCCACACGCCCACGCTGTACAACGTGGGCCACCAGAGCCTGTGGTACTGGGACGGCCGTGCCACCACCCTGGAAGGTCAGGTGCTGGCGGCCTGGCGCGCGCAAAGCGGTGCCGACCCGGTGAAAGTGACGGCGCTGCTGAACAGCATCCCTGGCTACCGCAGCCAGTTCCAGGCCATCTACGGCGGCGAAGCCACACCCGACACGGTGGTGAAGACTTTCGCCACCTTCTTCCGCAGCCTGAACAGCGACAACTCGGCGTGGGACCGGTATCAGCGCGGCGACAAGACGGCGGTGTCGCAGGCCGCCATTGAAGGCTTTGCGCTGTTCAGCGAGAAGGGCCGCTGCTCCACCTGCCACAGCTCCCCCTACTTCGGCAACAGCACCTTTTTCAATATCGGGCTGGAACACGGCAAGGACAAGCCCGACCCGGGCCGCTTCAACGTGACGAAAAACGAATCCGACCGCGGCGCCTTCAAGACGCCCACGCTGCGCTCGGTGGAACTGTCAGCCCCGTACTTCCACGACGGCAGCGTCGCCACGCTGAAAGAAGCCGTGCGCACCATGGCCGGCGGCGGCAAGCCCGACCCCAACAAGTCGCCGCTGATGCGGCCCACCGGGCTGACCGAGCCCGAGATCGACAAGATCGTTGCTTTCCTGAATTCATTGACCAGCACCGAAGGGTGGGAAGCACCCACGCTGCCTTGAAGGCCCGCAACGGCCACATCCTCAACCCCCAACCTGGAGCATTTGCATGCGTTTTTCACTTTCATGGACGTCCGCGGTCGCAAGCCTGTTTTTCGCAACTGGCGCGCTGGCGCAAGAGACCAAGGTGGCCTTGGGCATGAGCGGTTGGACCGGCTTTGCGCCGCTGACGCTGGCCAAGGAGGCCGGCCTCTTCAAGAAGCACGGCCTTGACGTCAGCATCAAGAAGATTCCGCAGAAAGACCGCCACCTCGCCATCGCCAGCGGCGACATCCAGTGCGCGGCCACCACGGTGGAGACCTGGATCGTCTGGAACGCCAACGGCGTGGCCACGACGCAGATCTTCCAGCTCGACAAGAGCTTTGGCGCCGACGGCATGGTGGTCAAGCCCGGCATCAACAGCATCAAGGACCTGAAGGGCAAGACGGTGGCTGCCAGTGCCCCCGGCACGGCACCCTACTTCACGCTGGCGTGGATGCTGGCCAAGAACGGCCTGTCGCTGAAGGACGTGAACATCGTCAACCTGGAACCGCAGGCAGCGGCCAACGCGATGATCGCTGGCACCGCCAACCTGGACGCGGCCATGACCTACGAGCCCTTCCTGAGCGCCGTGCGTGCCAAGCCCGAGGCTGGGAAGATTCTGGCCACGACGCTGGACTACCCGATGGTGATGGACACCTTCGGCTGCACGCCGAAGTTCCTGACCGAAAACCCGAAAGCCGCGCAGGCCCTGGCCAACGCCTACTTCGACGCGCTGGACATGATCAAGGCCGAGCCCAAGAAAAGCTTCGAGATCATGGGCGCCGACGTCAAGCAAACCGGCGAAGCGTTCGAGAACAGCCAGAAGTTCCTGCGCTGGCAAGACCGTGCCGCGAACCAGAAGTTCTTTGCCGGCGAACACGCTGCTTTCAGCAAGGAAGCCGCCGACCTGCTGCTGGCCGTGGGCATCATCAAACAGGCCCCTGACATGAGCAAGCTCGCTGACACGCGCTTCATCAAGTGAGGCCGCTCACCCCCGTGGCACCCGGCAGGCGGCTGCTGCTGGGGGTGTCTTTTTTTGTCTTGTTCGTGGCTTTCTGGGCCGCCGTCACTTTCGGCGGCCTGGTGCCCAAGATCTTCCTGGCCGACCCCTGGCAGATGCTGCGCTCGGGCTGGGTGCTGCTGACGGAGATGAACTTCCTTCACGACATCGGCATGACGATGTGGCGCGTGGTGGGCGGTTTTGTCATCGCTGCGGTGTTGGCGCTGCCGTTGGGCGTGATGATGGGTGCCTACAAGCCCATCGAGGCCTTCTTCGAGCCCTTCGTCAGCTTTGCGCGTTATCTGCCGGCCAGTGCCTTCATACCGCTGCTCATCCTGTGGGCGGGCATTGGTGAAGCGCAGAAGCTGGCCGTCATCTTCATCGGCAGCTTCTTTCAACTGGTGTTGATGATTGCCGTCACCGTGGGCAACACGCGGCGCGACTTGGTGGAGGCGGCCTACACGCTGGGCAGCAGCGACAGCAGCCTGGTCAAGCGGGTGCTGATACCGGGTGCCGCACCCGAGATTGCAGAGACGCTGCGCATGGTGCTGGGCTGGGCCTGGACTTACGTCATCGTGGCCGAACTCATTGGCGCTTCCAGCGGCATCGGCCACATGATCACCGACAGCCAGGCACTGCTGGCCACCGACCAGATCATCTTCGGCATCATCGTCATCGGCCTCATCGGGCTGGCCAGCGACATGCTTTTCAAGTGGGTCAACCGCCGCCTGTTTCCGTGGGCGCAACTGGGTCGATGACAACCATGAACGACACCCCTTTCCTGCAGGTGCGTGGCGTCGAGCGCCGCTTTGACACCACGCTGGCCCTGCAGTCCACCAACTTGCAGGTGGCCGAGAACGACTTCGTCACCATCCTGGGCCCCAGCGGCTGCGGCAAGAGCACGCTGCTGCGCATCGTGGCCGGTCTGGACGTGCAGACCGCCGGCGAGGTGCTGCTGCAAGGCCGGCGCATCACCGGCCCCGGCGCCGACCGTGGCATGGTGTTCCAGAGCTACACGTTGTTCCCCTGGCTCACGGTGCTGGACAACGTGTGCTTCGGCCTGCGTGAACGCGGCATGCCGCGCGCGCAGCAGCTGGAAGTGGCGCACGGCTTCCTTCAGCAGGTGGGGCTGAAGGGTTTTGCCAACCACTACCCCAAGCAGCTCAGCGGTGGCATGCAGCAGCGCACGGCGCTGGCGCGTGCGTTGGCCAACAACCCGAGCATGTTGCTGATGGACGAGCCCTTCGGCGCGCTGGACCACCAGACCCGCGAACTGATGCAGGAACTGCTGCTCGGCATCTGGGAAGGCCAGCGCAAGACGGTGCTGTTCGTCACCCACGACATCGACGAGGCCGTGTTCATGGGCTCGCGTGTGATGGTGATGAGCGCGCGCCCTGGCCGCATCAAGCTGGACCAGCCGGTGCCGCTGGCGCACCCTCGCCACTATTCGGTGAAGACCACCCCGGTCTTCAGCGCGCTGAAAGCCGAGCTGACCGAAGCCGTGCGCGTGGAAGTGCTCGCCGCGCAGGCCGCGATGGCCTGAGCGCTGCGCCCGTTCAGGGTCTGGGTCAAGACACGGTTCTGATGCGCACGC
>JAYSXE010000223.1:0-6420 GCA_043717565.1 Burkholderiales bacterium
GCACTTGAGCGGGGGGCGAAAAACCTCGGATTGTAGCGGCGGCGCCGGACGCGTTATGGATGTCGTCGGCTGAAATCAGCCGCCCCTGCGCATCATGTCGAAGAAGTCGTGGTTGTTTTTGCTGGCCTTCATCTTTTCAAGGATGAACTCCATCGCCTCGATCTCGTCCATCGGGTAGAGCAGCTTGCGCAAGATCCAGCTCTTTTGCAGGATCTCGGGCTTGAGCAACAGCTCTTCGCGGCGCGTGCCGCTCTTGTTGATCAGGATCGACGGGTAGACCCGCTTCTCGGCTATGCGGCGATCAAGGTGAATCTCGCAGTTGCCAGTGCCCTTGAATTCTTCGTAGATCACCTCGTCCATCTTGGAACCGGTGTCCACCAAGGCGGTGCCGATGATGGTGAGCGTGCCGCCTTCTTCGGTGTTGCGTGCTGCGCCGAAGAAGCGCTTGGGCCGCTGCAGCGCGTTGGCGTCAACACCGCCTGAAAGCACCTTGCCGCTGGAAGGTAGCACGTTGTTGTAAGCACGGGCCAGGCGCGTGATGCTGTCCAGCAGGATGACCACGTCCTTCTTCAGCTCCACCAGGCGCTTGGCGCGTTCGATCACCATCTCGGCCACCTGCACGTGGCGGGCCGCGGGTTCGTCAAAGGTGGAACTGATGACTTCACCCCGCACGGTGCGCAGCATTTCCGTCACTTCCTCGGGCCGCTCGTCAACCAGCAGCACGATGAGGTGGATCTCGGGGTGGTTGGCCACCAGCGCGTGTGCGATGTGCTGCATCATCACCGTCTTGCCCGTCTTGGGCTGCGCCACCAGCAGCGCACGCTGGCCTTTGCCGATGGGCGCGATGAGATCGATGATGCGGCTGGTGATGTTCTCTTCGGCCTTCACATCGCGTTCCAGCTTGAACTGCTGCGTCGGAAACAGCGCAGTCAGGTTCTCGAACATGATCTTGTGCTTGCTCTCCTCCGGTGTGATGCCGTTGACACGGTCCACCTTCACCAGCGCGAAGTAGCGTTCGCCGTCCTTGGGTACCCGAACCTCGCCTTCGACGTTGTCACCGGTGTGCAGGTTGAAGCGCCGGATCTGGCTGGGCGAGAGGTAGATGTCGTCGGTGGATGCCATGTAGCTGGCCTCGATGCTGCGCAGGAAGCCGAAGCCGTCGGGCAGCACTTCAAGCACGCCGTCGCCAAACACCTGTTCGCCGCCGCGAGCGCGCTTTTTCATGATCGCGAACATCAATTCCTGCTTGCGCAGGCGCTGAACGTTTTCTATTTCGAGCGCTTCGCCCATCTGGATCAGATCGGCAATCGGCAGGGCTTTGAGTTCGGACAGATGCATCAGGCACCTCAGTCAATGTCAGGCGGTTCCGTCACTGTGCTGCGCCCGCCGCACGCCGCAAGGCTGCGCTGAGAGCAAGGTTCAAAACACAGGTGGAATGGCGCCGAGGCCACGCGCCGTACCGCTGGGCGCCGGCTGTGCCGGGCAGGGTAGAGCGTGGAGGCGGGTCAGACAGCGGTTGGGGTTACCAACTGCCGTTAACCTAAATTATAGATGACCGTCGAGGAATGCGGTGAGTTGCGATTTGTTCAGCGCGCCCACCTTGGTGGCGGCCAGCTCGCCGCCCTTGAAAAGCATCAGCGTGGGGATGCCTCGAATGCCGTACTTGCCCGGGATCTCGCGGTTGTCGTCGACGTTCATCTTGGCGATCTGTACGCGGCCGTCGTAGTCCTTGGACACCTCGTCCAGGATCGGGGCGATCATCTTGCAGGGGCCACACCACTCGGCCCAGTAATCCACCAAAACGGGTTTGTCGGACTGCAGCACATCGCTGCCAAAAGACTCGTCGGTGACGTGTTTGATCAGGTCGCTGCTCATGGGCTTGCTCCGCGTGCCGCCGACGGTCTGAGCACCCCCGTGCGAAGGCACGGACGCTGGCGCTGGTAGCGGGCACAATGAATGAGAGGCCCGATTTTGACATAGGGGCTGCTACACCGCTTCGGTGCTGCGTCACCCGCTTCTGAATGGCCATCAAGCACACCGTCAACATCGAACCGGGTTGGACCTTGCCCTCGGTCTGGGCCCATCTGGTGCGGCTCACCCGCCAGTGGCTGGCCGAGCATCAGCTGATGGAGCGCGACGCGGTGGTCCTGCTGCCGTTTGCGGCCCTGCTGCCGCCGCTGCGCGAAGCTTTTGCGCAGGCTGGAGGCTGGCAACTGCGGGTCGAAACCACACTCACGCTGGGCGCCAGCCTGGCGCCACCGCCAGAAGCTGCACCGGGTGACTGTTGCGGCGACGCCGTGCTCGACCGCCTGAACGCGGCGCTGCTGCTTCGCAGCCAGCGCGGCGTGGAGGCCTTGTTCCAGCGCGACGCCCCGGGTTTTGACCATCTGGTTGGGCTGGTTGTGGACGCCGCACAGGCCTTCATGGCCCAGGGCCAGGCGCTGGCGCCGGCCGATCGGGAGGCCTTCTGGGCGCAGGCGCGGTCGGGCGTGCTGCAAACCTCGGGCGGCCCTGCATCGGCAGGGCTGGAATCGCGTTTGCTTGGGGTGGCGCTGGAATGGGCCGCTGCGTCCAGTGCGGTTGCCGCACCGCAGTCGGACCAGTTGCACAGCCTGCAGCCTTCGGCCTGGGTGGTGGTGCGCCTGGGCGGGGAGGACCCTGTGGCCGATGCGGTGGCGCAGCACAGTGATTCGCCGGCGCTGTGGTTGGACCTGGACCCGGCGCTGGGCTGGCCGGCAGCGGCTGGACAGGCAACGCCGGAACAAGGCAATACCAATGCCATCGGCAACGGCATGGGCGCTGGTAGTGGCGGTGTCAGCGACGATGGAATGGGCATCAGCCCAGAGACAGCCTGCTGGTTGTGCGACGACTTCGAGGCTGAAGCTCAGGCCGTCGCCGCCTTGACCGTGGACGCGGTGAACGCCGGCCGCGTGCCGGTGGGCCTGGTGGCGGTGGACCGCGCACTGGTGCGCCGCGTGCGCGCGCTGCTGGATCGCCAGCATGTGCCGGTGCTGGACGAAACCGGCTGGCTGTTGGCCACCACGGGCGCCGGCGCGCGGGTGATGGCCTTGCTGCAGACGGCGCAGGCCCTGCAAAGGGCGCAGGCGCATGCGGGCATGACGGCGGCGGATTGCCCTGGCGCCAGCCGCGACACGGCATTGGCCTGGTTGAAGTCGGCGGCCGACGTGGATGCCAGCGCCCTGCGGGCCACGGCAGGTGTTGATGCGCTGGAAGCCCTGTGGCGTGAACGCCGCCGCGCGGCCGACCGCGCAGCGGCGGAAGGCTGCTGGCAGGACCTGCTGGCGCACTTGACACCACTTGCGAATGCAGCGCCCGGAAGCCTGGCGCAGTGGCTGGCCCGCACCCGGCAGGTGCTGCAGGCCGAGGGTGACCTGACGTTGATGGAATTCGACCCCGCCGGCCGCCAGGTGCTGGCGGCCCTGCGCATCCAGGGCGGTGAGGCGGCATGGAACGATGCCGCCGGCGCCACACGGCTGGTGCTTTCCGGGTTTGTGGCCTGGGTGAGCGCCACGCTTGAACAGTCGCCCTACCTGCCGCTGCCTGACGAACAGGCGCTGGTGGTGTTGACGCCGCTGGCTCGAGCCTTCGGGCGCAGCTTCGGCCAGGTGGTGGTGCCGGGGGCAGACCACCAGCAACTGGGCAGCCCGGTGTCTTCCGCGGCACTGATCGGCCCGCCGCTGGCGCGCCAGCTGGGCATGCCCGACGCACGCCAGCGGCACCTGTTGCAGCGGCTGGCGCTGGTGCATTTGATGCGGGGTGGGCCGGTCACGTTCACCCGCCGCCTGCGCGACGACGGTCAGCCCCTGTCAGAAAGCCCCGACCTGGCCTGGCTGATGCAGGTGTGGCGCGGCAAAGGCCAGGCAGCACCGCGCTGGCTGAACTGGCAGGCTGCGTTGCGCGAGGTGCAGCCGCAGCCGGTGGCGCACCCCTTGCCAACGGCCCCGGATGATTTGCCCCGACGCTTGAGCGCCAGCCAGCTGGATGTGTACCGCCAGTGCCCTTACCGGTTCTTTGCACGCGCCGTGCTGCGCCTGGACGAACCCGAGGAGCTGGATGCCGGGCTGGCCAAGCGCGACTACGGCAACTGGCTGCACGAGGTGCTGCACCGCTTCCACAGCGAACGCGACCATCGCCAGGGCGCCGAGGCGCAGCTGCAGGCCGCTGCCGCCTGGGCCACGCAGAAGTTGGCGATGGACGATGCCGACCTGCTGCCCTGGCGCGCCAGCTTCGAGCACTTCAGCCCGAACTATCTGCGCTGGCTGGCCGCCCGTGAGGCCCAAGGCTGGTTCTGGGCCGATGGCGAAACCGAGCACGAACGCCACAGCGACGAGCTGCCCGGCACCCACCTGCGCGGCCGGCTCGACCGCCTGGACCACGGGCCCGATGGCCAGCGCGAGGTGATCGACTACAAGACCGGCGACGCTGCCGCCTTGAAGACCAAGGTGAAGCAGCCGCTGGAAGACACGCAACTGGCTTTCTACGCCGCGCTTTTGGCCACACCAGAAGGCGTTCACGGCGGTGGTGGCGAACTGCGTGCCTGTTACCTGGCGCTGGACGATGCGAAGGCGCCGGTGGTCATCGCACACCCCGACGTCGAAAGCACCGCTGCGCAGATGGTGGAGTCGCTGTCTGGCGAATGGCAGCGCCTGCGTGCGGGCGAAGCGATGCAGGCCCTGGGCGAAGGCGCGCCGTGCGAAACCTGTGAGGCCCGGGGCCTGTGCCGGCGCGACCACTGGGGGCATGCAATCCCGTGACCGAAGCCGCCTACCGCATCAATGGGCAACTGGTGCCTTCGCAGGCTTTTTATGCCAGCGCCTGCGACCCCGCACGCAGCGTGGTGGTGGAAGCCTGCGCCGGTGCTGGCAAGACCTGGATGCTGGTGTCGCGCATCCTGCGCGCGCTGCTGGCCGGCACCGAACCGCAGCACATCCTGGCGGTGACCTTCACCCGCAAGGCTGCAGGCGAGATGCGCGCGCGGCTGGAGGAATGGCTGCACGCCTTCAGCGCAGAACACAGCAGCCATGAAACGCGCGTGCAGGCCCTGCTGGACCGCGGCATGGACGCTGCCCAGGCACAGACGCAGGCCGGTGCCCTGGGCGCGCTGAAAGCGCGGCTTTTGCAGGGTGGCCGCGCGGTGGAGGTGCGCACCTTCCACGCCTGGTTTGTGCAGTTGCTGGCGCACGCGCCGTTGCAGGTGGTGCAGGCGCTGCAGTTGCCCACGCGGTATGAGTTGATCGAAGACACGGCCGCGTTGCGGGCGCCGGTGTTTCGGCGCTTTCATGCCCGAGTTCAGGCCGACGCTGCGCTGCGTGGCGACTACCTGGCGCTGGTGGGCCGGCACCGGCGCCATGCGCTGCTGCAGTGGCTGGAAGCGGCCTGGGCGCGCGGGGCCGAGCTGGCGCGCGCCGACGCTGCAGACGCGGCCGAAGGTGCCGTGCCGCCGGCCGCCGGTTTGTGGGACGACTGTGCTGGCCTGGCCCACCCCGACGCATTGCTGCGCCAGGCGCCCCTGGCCGACCTGCTGAAGGCCCTGGCCGGTGAAATGGGCCGGTCCAGCAACAAGACGCCGGTCAAGGCCGCGCAGGCTCTGGTGGACGCCGCGTTGGGCGACCCGGCTCAGCATTTCGAAACGGTGTGGACAGCGATCTTCACCAAAGACGACACCGTCCAGAAGAATCTGGGCTCGAGCCCTTTGCTCAGCCATGCTGCCGAAGCCCTGACCGCGCTGCAACAGAAGCGCCTGCAACAGGCCGCGCACGCCGACCATGGCGCCATGCTGCGCCTGGCGCGGGTGCTGCTGGCGGAGTACGCGGCGCTGAAGCGTGAAAGGGGGCTGGTGGACATGGCCGACCTGGAACGGGCTGCCGAGGCGCTGCTGGGCGACACCGAGGTGGCAGGATGGGTGCAAGAACGTCTGGACCAGCAGGTGCGCCAAGTGCTGATCGACGAGTTCCAGGACACCAGCCCCCTGCAGTGGCAGGCGTTGCAGGCTTGGCTGTCGGCCTACGCGGGTGCCGGGGGTGGTGCCAGCGGCCAGCGCCCGCCGGGCATCTTCATCGTCGGCGACCCAAAGCAAAGCATCTACCGTTTTCGGGGCGCCGAGCCGCGGGTGTTTGTGGCAGCGCAGGAATTCGTGGTCGAAGGCCTGGGCGGCGTGCTGCTGGGGTGCGACCACACGCGCCGCAACGCGCCGGCCGTGATGGCGGCCGTGAACGCCACCTTCGGCGACGCGGCCGCGCAGGACGGCTGGGGGCCGTTCCGGCCCCACACCACGGGCGTGTCTGCAGGCGGGCACGTGCAGCGCTTGCGGGGCGCGCTGCGCAGCGAAGTGCCGCCCAAGGCCCGCAGCGGCACAGGCCGTGACGACTGGCGCGATTCGCTCACCCAGCCGCGCCAGGA
>JAYSXE010000224.1:0-2856 GCA_043717565.1 Burkholderiales bacterium
GAAGAACAGGTTGATGCGGTCGCCGTCGAACACCGGCCGTGCGGGCGGCACGACATCAGCTCCGAGAACGTTGTGAGTTTCTGGGAGATGGGAGACTTGACCGTCGTACCCTTTGACCCTCGTACCCATTAATTTCCTCGCCCCGTGCGTCGGCCGGGAGCAGCCCGATGTACCATCATTCATGCTTTCGACCCATCGCCCGCTCGTCCACGAACTACGCTTCACGCACCTGCCTTCGCGTGCGCGCATTGCATGGGCACGCAGCGGCCGCGCGGGGGCGCCGGTGTTGCTGCGCACTGCGCACTGGATGACGCACGTGGACTATGACCTGCGTTCACCGCTTTGGCAGCCGTTCATCGAACGGCTCGGGCGTCAACTGGAAGTGGTGCGCTACGACGAGTGTGGCTGTGGCCTGTCCACTGCTGACGATGTGCCACTGGGCTTGGATACTGCGGTCGAAGAAATCGAGGTCGTGGCCGATGCCCATGGCGCCGGGCGCTTTGCACTGTTGGGCATCTCGGGTGGTGCTGCAGCGGCGGTGGCCTATGCGGCACGACATCCTGAGCGGGTCTCCCACCTGGTTTTGCTGGCCGGTTGCACCCATGGCTTGCTGCACCGCAACCCCCCTGCCCAGACCCTGGCCTTCCACGAGGCGCAGTTGAAGCTCATCGAATTGGGCTGGGGCCGCAGTGACCCCGGTGTACAGGCGATGTTCACCAGCCGCTTCATGCCCGATGGCAATGCCGAGCAGATCGCGTCATTCAATGAGCACCAGCGCCTGAGTTGCAACGGCGTGCGCGCCGCAGCCATTGTTCGCGCCAGCGCGGCTCGAGATGTGCGGCCGCTGGTCGGGGCAGTGCAGGCACCCACACTGGTGTTGCACTGCGAAGGCGATGTAGTCATGCCGCTGGCGTTGGGGCATGAGTTGGCCGCCAGCATCCCCGGTGCCCGCTTTGAGCTGCTGCGTTCGCGCAACCACCTTCCGCTGCCGCAAGAGCCCGCGTTCGAGCGCTTGTGCCAGGTCATTACCGAGTTTGTGGCGCACAAGCCGCCGCCTGTGCAGTTGACCCCACGCGAACGCGAATTGACGGGCCTGGTCGGGCAAGGTCTGGACAATCTGCAGATTGCCGCCCGGCTGGGACTGGCCGAGAAGACCGTGCGAAACATGTTGTCTGCGCTGTACACAAAACTCGGTGTGGAAGGCCGCGCCATGGCGGTCGTCAAGGCGCCGGACATGGGTCTTTAGATCCGGGACAGACCCGGGACTGAGTTGTTCCGCCCGGGACGCCTGTCCTATGGTCGCGGGCTTGCGATGGAGGTGAAATGCTTGCACCACCACAACGAAAGCCCGAAATGTTCATACAACGCCCTAGCGCCCAGCTACATACCCTGAGTTTCGGCCAAGGCCCGTTGACCCTGCTGGCTGTGGGCGGCTGGGTTGGCAGTGGCGAGATCTGGCATCCGCTGTTCGGACACCTTGCGCATTGGCGCTGCATCAGCGTTGACCACCGCGGTACGGGGGCCAGCATGCACAGCGGCCCCATCACGGTGGACGACATGGCCGATGACCTGCTGGCGGTGGCCGATGCGCTGAACGTCGGCCACTGCGTGCTGGCAGCCGAGTCGGCTGGAGCCGCGGTGGCCCTGCGCGCCGTTCAGCGTGCACCGCAGCGTTTCATCGGCCAAGTGCTGGTCGGCGCGGCCTGGAAGCGCACGGAACCTGGCGCCTCCGATGCCTTCATCGCAGCCTTGCGGCGCGATTACACAGCCACTCTGCGCGCCTTCATAGACAACTGTCTGCCAGAGACCGACAGCATCGCGCTGCGGCGATGGGCCTTGCAGATGTTGACACGATCGAGTGTCGACGACGCGGTGGATCTGCTGCGTTGCCGCGAACACATCGCATCCGCCGACCAGTTGCCCCGCCTCACGCTGCCGACACTGCTGATCCATGGTGATCGCGATCTTATTGCGCCACCGCAGGAATCGCGCGAGCTGGCCGAGCGCCTGGGCCGTGCCCAGCTTCAGGTGTTGCCAGGGCTGGGCCATGTCCCCATCGTCACAGCCCCCGCCGAGGTGGCGGCTCTGATCGCGGGCTTCGGCGACCAGATTCTCACTGAGCACCTGAGCAAAGCCTCAATTTCTGCACCCGTCACCCCAACCCTGTAGGAGACCACCATGAAACCAGCAATACCCACAACCGCTTTGAAGTTGTCCGCTTTGAAGTTGTCCGTCTTATACGGCCAGCCGCAAGACCCGGCTGCTTTCGAAGCCTACTATCTGGGCACTCACATGCCCCTAGTGGCGGCAGCACCTGCCCCGGCCAGAGCGGAGGCATCCGTCGGACTGCCTGGCCCTGACGGATCAGCGCCACCGTTCTACCGGCTGTTCGAAGCCTGGTTCGACAGCCCCGAACACTTGGCTGCAGTGACGGGTTCGCCCGCGTGGCAAAGGGTCGTGGCTGACGTACCCAAATTTGCAACGGGTGGGGTCACGATCCTGCTGTCGCAGCAGGTCTGAGCTACCCTGCGTTTCGCCCTTGGCGTGCCCTAGCAGACTTGACCTTTTTTCCACAAAATATATACTTTCTATATATTATTGAGGAGTCAAAATGCAAACTGCAAGCAAAAACCTGCTGGTTAAATTCCGCGTCAAAGACACCCAGTTTGGTGTCACCCGCAGCACGGTAAAGGCATTGGCCACTGAGCTCGATCTTTCAGAAACCCAAGTGATTCACATGGCTTTGTCAAAGTTTGCTAGTGATGTGCTGCCTGCTTATGCACCCGACGATGGGCCTTTGACGGAAAAACAGATTGCAGCTATCCGCAAGGACGCTGCCAAGCACTTGCCGAAAGG
>JAYSXE010000225.1:0-6383 GCA_043717565.1 Burkholderiales bacterium
GGAAAGGGCAGACCAGCAGTTGTACCGGGCCAAGTCCCAGGGCCGCAACCTGGTGTGCCTGGAGCCGACCGCCGATTCCTTGGTCACCAGTGAAGAAAAACGGTTGCTGTTCGAGACGTTTCAGTTTCAGGACCACGAATGACAGAGTCTGCGCAACAACCCACGGCTTCAACCCGCATCATGGCCGTTACCAGCGGCAAGGGTGGCGTGGGCAAGACCTTCGTTTCGGCCAACCTGGCCTCTGCACTGGCCCGCGGCGGGCGCAAGGTGCTGGTGCTGGACGCCGACCTGGGCCTGGCGAACCTGGACGTGGTGTTGAACCTCTTCCCGAAGATCACGCTGCACGACGTGTTCACCGGCAAGCACGTGCTGCAAGACGCCATTCTGCCGGCGCCGGGCGGCTTCTCGGTGCTGCTGGCGGGCTCGGGCATGGTCGAGTATTCGCGCATGACCCCCGAAATACGCGACCACCTGCAGCGTGTCATCGCCGAGATCGAACCCCGCTTCGACCACGTGGTGCTGGACACCGGCGCGGGCATATCCGACGTGGTGCTGTACACCGTGTCGCTGGCGGGCACGGTGCTGGTGGTGGTGACGCCCGAGCCCACGTCGCTGACCGACGCCTACGCCACCATCAAGGTGCTGGCCACCACGCAGGGCCGCCGCCACATCCACTTGCTGGTCAACCAGACGCGCAAGCCTGGCGAAGGCCGCTCGGTGCGGCAGCAGTTGCAGCAGGTGATAGACCGTTATGTGAACCCCACGCTGGACAGTCCGCTGCGGCTGGAACTGGTGGGCGAAGTGCCCAGCGACCCGGCGGTTCGCGAAGCGGTGCAACGCCGGCAGCTGCTGATGCAAACCTCACCCGGCACGCCCGCTTGCCAGGCGCTGGTGGCCGCTGCGGCGCGCCTGTCGGGTTGAGGGCGCGGTCATGACTGAAGCCGCCACCGCCTCGACCGGGCCGACACCTTTTGAACGCCTGGGTGGTGAAGCTGGCGTTCGCGCTCTGGTGGACCGGTTCTACGACCTGATGGACCTGGAGCCCGAGTACGCGGTGCTGCGCACATTGCACCCGGCCGACCTTTCGGGTTCGCGCGACAAGCTGTACTGGTTCTTGTGTGGCTGGCTGGGCGGGCCTGCGCATTACGAAACCCGTTTCGGCCACCCCCGACTGCGGGCCCGGCATCTGCCCTACAGCATCGGCATCGCCGAACGCGACCAGTGGATGTCATGCATGCTGCGCGCGCTGCACGAGCTGGATGTGCCCACTGAGCTGGCCGATCGCCTGGCCAATTCACTGTTTGGCACTGCCGACTGGATGCGCAACCGTGGCGGCTGATGTGCGGTGGCCTCGGCGGCTGGGGCCGCGCTGGCGGCACGGCCTGATGCTGCTGGCCTTGCCAGTGCTTGCAGGCTGCATCGTGGTGCCGCAAACTCGCGAGGTCTACGACCCGGAGTGCCGGGTTCTCACGCGGCAGATGACGCTGGAGGCGGCCTATGTCGGCGGCTTTCAGCGCTGCGGCGGCGAAGGCTGCCTGGCGCTGCTGACCGCAGCGGGCGCGGTAACGGCGGCATCCGCTGTGGTGTCAGGCAGCATCGCACTGGTGGGCAACGTGGTGTACTGGTTCGAGCGCCAGGGCCAGTGCCTGCGTGTGCAGCCTGCACCTCAGCCTGCACCCCAGCCCGCTCTGCCGCCGGCCCCGCCGGCCCTGTCAACCCCGAAGTAGCACCACCAGCGCGCCCGAGCCGCCTTCCGGCGCGGTGGCCTGCGCAAAGGCCAGCACAGCCTGGTGTTGGCCCAGCCAGCGCTGCACCTTGGCCTTCAGCACCGGTTCGCGGCCGGGCGAGCCGTGGCCCTTGCCGTGCACCACGCGCAGGCAGCGCCAGCCGCGCAGGTGGGCTTCGCGCAGAAAGCCTGCCACCGCCTCGCGGGCGGCGTCGCGCCGCATGCCGTGCAGGTCCAGTTCAGCCTGTATGGACCAGTCGCCGCGGCGCAGCCGCGCCACCACGTCGGGCGCCAGGCCGGGGCGCTGGAAGCTCAGGCCATCGTCGGTGAGCAGCAGCGTTTCCAGGTCGACTTCGTCAGACAACGCCTCGGCCAGCGCCGCCCTTTCGTCGGCTTCACGTTGGCGTGGCTCGGGGCTGGGGCGGGGCAGGTCGTGCAGCGCAAGCCCGTGCTGCGGCAGCGGCGTCACGGCGCCCACGCTGTCGGCAAACAGGCGCTGCACCCGCAGCTGCTCGGCCTGCCGTGCCTGTTCCAGCGCACGCTGTTCGGCCAGCAGCCGGTCGCGTTCGCGCAGCGCGCTGCGCAGGGGGCCCAGGTCGGCCAGGCGCTTGGCTTTCAGGCGCAGGGTCACATCAGGCCCCGTTCGGCCATCGACACCACTTGGCCCTGGCCCACCACCACGTGGTCGAGCACGCGCACGTCCACCAGTTGCAGCGCGCGCCCCAGTTGCTGCGTCAGGTGTTCGTCGGCGCGCGAGGGCTCGGCCACGCCCGAAGGGTGGTTGTGCGCCAGCACCACCGCCGCCGCGTTCAGGGCCAGGGCACGGCGCACCACCTCCCGCGGGTAGACGCTGGTCTGCGTCAGCGTGCCCTGGAACATCTCCTCCATTTCCAGCAGGTGGTGCTGGCTGTTCAGGAACATCACCGCAAACACCTCGCGTTCACGGCCGGCCAGCCGCAGCGCGAGGTAGTCTTTCACGCTGCCGGGGCTGGTGAACACGTCGGCCGTGCGCATGGGCTGGGCCAGCGCACGGCGCGCCATTTCAACCACCGCCAGCAATTCGGCGCGCTTGGCCGGGCCCAGCCCCTTCACCGTCTGCAGCTTCGCGGCGCTGGCCTGCAGCAGGCCCGAATAGCCACCGCTCGCCTGCAGCACCTGCTGCGCCAGCTCCAGCACGTTGCAGCCCTTGTAGCCGGTGCGCAGCAGCAAGGCCAGCAGTTCATGGTCGGCCAGTGCGGCGGCACCCTGGCTCAGCAGCTTTTCGCGGGGGCGTTGGTCGGCGGGCAGGTGCTTCATGGTGCGGGCGGCTTGCAGGCCTGCGGGCCGGAGTGAAGGGCAGCGTCGGAGCACAGGGTTGGAACGGCGTTCTCGGGCGTCTTTTGCAGCGCAGCCGCCGGGTACCCCTCGGTACAATGCAGCGCAGTCTATTTCAGAGTCTGGCCCGACGCGGGGCCCAGTGGGTTTTGTGGCCGGCAGGCCTGCAAGGCCGGGTCCCGCCTCGCCCCGCAACCCGCCTTTCGTACCGCCCTTGTCGTGAACCTTGTGCAGCCCGGATCGTTTCTGACCTTGCACTACCGCCTGGCGGCGCCTGACGGTGCGTCGGTGGTGAACACCTTCGACGACAAGCCGGCCACGCTGTCGCTCGGCACGGGGCAACTGGCTCCAGCCATCGAACAGCGCCTGCTGGGCCTGGCCGAAGGGGCGCACGAAACCTTTGAGCTGGCCGCCGGCGAAGCCTTCGGCCCGCGCAACCCCGAACTGCTGCAGCGCGTGAAGCTGACTCTGCTGCACGAGCTGGGCGACCCCGACGCCACCTACAGCCCGGGCGACGTGGTGCAGTTCCCCACGCCCGACGGGCAGGGACAGTACGCCGGCGTGGTGCGCGAGACGGGCGCCGACTGGCTTTTGTTCGACTTCAACCACCCGCTGGCTGGGCAGCCGGTGAAGTTTGAAGTGCGGCTGCTGGGGGTGCTGTGAACACGGTGATCGACGAAGTTCTGCTGGCCGAGCCGCGCGGTTTTTGTGCCGGCGTGGACCGGGCCATCGAAATAGTGGAGCGCGCGTTGCTTCGCTTCGGTGCACCCATTTATGTGCGGCACGAGATCGTTCACAACACCTACGTGGTGAACGACCTCAAGCGCAAGGGCGCCATCTTCATCGAAGACCTGGCCGACGTGCCCCCGGGTGCCACGCTGGTGTTCAGCGCCCACGGCGTGAGCAAGGCCGTGCGTGAAGAAGCCACCCGCCGCGGTTTCCAGATCTTCGACGCCACCTGCCCCCTGGTCACCAAGGTGCACGTGGAAGTGGCCAAGCTGGCCAAGGAAGGCTATGAGTTCATCATGATCGGCCACAAGGGGCACCCCGAAGTGGAGGGCACGATGGGCCAGTTGGGCGAGGGCATCTACCTGGTGGAAGAGTCGGCCGACGTTGCCAAGGTGCAGCCGCGCGGCCAGAAGCTGGCCGTGGTGACGCAAACCACGCTGAGCGTGGACGACGCCGCCGAGATACTGACCGAAGTGAAACGCTGCTTTCCGCACGTGCGTGAACCCAAGCAGCAGGACATTTGCTACGCCACGCAGAACCGTCAGGACGCGGTGAAGGTCATGGCCCCGGCGGTGGACGTGGTCATCGTGGTCGGCAGCCCCACCAGCAGCAACAGCAACCGGCTGCGCGAACTGGCGCAACGCCTGGGCGCGCGGGCCCACATGATCGAAGGCTCGCAAGACCTCGATCCCGCCTGGTTTGCCAACGCCCGCCGGGTAGGCCTGACGGCCGGTGCCTCTGCACCCGACCTGCTGGTGCAGCAGGTGGTGGCGCGGCTGCGCGAACTGGGCGCCGTGTCGGTGCGCCGCATGGACGGTGTACAGGAAAGCGTGCACTTCCCGCTGCCCCTGGGCCTGGGCGACCGCAGCATGGCGCAAGCGCAGTTGGCCGGCCCGCCTGCCGCGGTGGCCGAACCGGGCCCCACGGGTCGTCGATCCTGAAGCCGCGGCTGCTGCAACCGTTTTGCTGGCGGCTGCAGCCCTGGCCCGCACACCGGCTGCACCGCCTCCGCCCCATCCTTTTTCCATGAAACGCCCCGGGTTCCAACATGCTTGACATCAACCTTCTGCGCCGTGACCTGCCCGGCGTGCTGGCGCAACTGCAGCGCCGCAAGAGCCCCCAGCCTTTCCTGGACGTGGCCCGCTACGAAGCCCTGGAAGCCGAACGCAAGACCATCCAGACCAGTACCGAACAGCTGCAGGCGCGCCGCAATGCCGCCAGCAAGCAGATCGGCCAGATGAAAGGCAAGGGCGAAGACACCCGTGCGCTGATGGCCGAAGTGAACGGCATCGCCGACGCGCTGAAAAGCGGCGCCGAGCGGCTGGACCACCTGCAGCAGGAACTGCAGCAGTTGCTGATGGGCCTGCCCAACCTGCCGCACGCCGGAGTGCCTGACGGCAACGACGAAACCGGCAACGTCGAGGTGCGCCGCTGGGGCCAGCCACGGCGTGCTGCCGACATGGGATTTGCGCCGCGCGACCACGTCGACCTGGGCGCGCCACTGGGCCTGGACTTCGATACCGGCGCCTTGCTCAGCGGTTCGCGCTTCACCTTTCTGCGCGGGCCAGCGGCGCGCCTGCACCGCGCGCTGGCGCAGTTCATGCTGGACACGCACACGCAGCACCACGGGTACACCGAGTGCTACACGCCCTACATCGTCAACCGCAACATCCTGGAGGGCACGGGGCAGTTGCCCAAGTTCAAGGAAGACATGTTCTGGGTGCTGCGCGGCGGCGACGAAGCGCAGGCCGAGCAGTACCTGATCTGCACCAGCGAAATCTCGCTGACCAACACCGTGCGCGAGCGCATCCTGGACGCCGCCCAACTGCCCGTCAGGCTGACGGCCCACAGCCCCTGCTTCCGTTCAGAGGCTGGCAGCGCCGGGCGCGACACGCGCGGCATGATTCGCCAGCACCAGTTCGACAAGGTCGAGATGGTGCAGGTGGTGCAGCCTGAACACAGCGCTGCGGCGCTGGAAGAAATGGTGGGCCACGCCGAAGCCATTCTGCAGAAGCTGGAACTGCCGTATCGCGTCATCACGCTGTGCACCGGAGACATGGGTTTTGGCTCGGCCAAGACCTATGACCTCGAGGTGTGGCTGCCGGCGCAGGACACCTACCGCGAAATCAGCTCGTGCAGCAATTGCGACGCCTTCCAGGCGCGCCGCATGCAGGCGCGATTCCGCAACGCTCAGGGCAAGCCCGAGTTCGTGCACACGCTCAACGGCTCGGGCCTGGCGGTGGGCCGTGCGATGGTGGCGGTGCTGGAAAACCACCAGCAAGCTGACGGTTCCATTCAGGTGCCGCTGGCCTTGCGGCCCTATCTGGGTGGAGCAGCGGTTCTGCAGGCCTGATCGGGCTAGAATCCGAGGCTTCGCGTCAGTTGGGTTTCGGCCCGGCAGCCGGTCCACAGGCGACGCGAATGTCAGGGCAGCGGCTGCAGGCCGTGTTGCCGTTTCGGTTTGACCGCGGGCCCGCAGCCTGCTTCCAAACCGGGCGCTCAGCCCGAAGAAGAAGACACCCCGGAAAGGTGGCAGAGTGGTCGAATGCACCGGATTCGAAATCCGGCGTACGGGTTCTCCCGTACCGAGGGTTCGAATCCCTCCCTTTCCGCC